>DASQAK010000198.1:0-82105 GCA_035635755.1 Candidatus Methylomirabilota bacterium
GTCTACACCGAGGAAGGGAAGCCCATCGAGGAGGCGCCGCGCTGGGTGCTCAAGCGACAGCTCGAGCGGGCAAGCCGGCGCGGCTTCACCGTGAAGACGGCCTCCGAGCTCGAGCTGTATCTCTTCCGCGAGTCCTTCGACGAGGCGCGCGCGAAGCGCTACCAGGGCCTGACGCCCGTGTCGGGCTACCTCGAGGACTACCACATCCTCCAGACGAGCAAGGAAGAGCCCCTCGTGCGCGCCATTCGCAACGGCATGGAGGCGGCGCGGGTGCCCGTAGAGTTCTCCAAGGGCGAGTGGGGCAAGGGGCAGGAGGAGATCAACCTCCGCTACGCCGAGGCGCTCGAGATGGCCGACCGCCACGTGCTCTACAAGCACGGCGCCAAGGAGATCGCCTGGCAACAGGGCGGCTCCCTCACCTTCATGGCGAAGTACGACATGGGGGCGGCGGGCTCGTCCTGTCATCTCCATTCCTCGGTGTGGGACAAGACGGGCCGGCGCAATCTCTTCGCGGGCCGCGGCCGGCAGGGCACGCCCCTCTTCCAGCACTGGCTGGCGGGACAGATGGCCATGGCGCGCGAGTTCTCCTACTTCTACGCGCCCACCATCAACGCCTACAAGCGCTACCAGGCGGGCTCCTTCGCGCCCACGCGAATCGCGGCGGGCTGGGACAACCGCACCTGCGGCTTCCGCCTCTGCGGCGAGGGCTCCGGCTTCCGGGTGGAGAACCGCATCCCGGGCGGCGACGCCAATCCCTACCTCGCCTTCGCGGCGACGATCGCCGCGGGCCTCCACGGAATCGACAAGAAGCTCAAGCCGCCCAAGCTCTACGACGGCAACGCCTACGAGGATCCCAAGCTGGCGCAGGTTCCGAAGAGCCTGCGCGAGGCGCTCGACGCGCTCGAGCGATCCAAGGTCGCCCGCGAGGCCCTGGGCGAGACGGTGGTGAAGCACTACCTCCACCATGGGCGTCTCGAGCAGCAGGCTTTCGACCAGGCCGTCACCGACTGGGAGCTCGCGCGGCTCTTCGAGCGCATCTAACTACGGCCCCTCACCCTGCCCTCTCCCCCGAGGGGAGAGGGATCTCTTTGAAACCCTCGCCCCCGGAGGGGGAGAGGGCCGCTGTTAGAGCTGAGACGCTCGCCTCGAGCGGTGAGGCGAGGGCTGAGTGAATGAGCGGGAGCGACGATGAGGATGAACGCATGGGCACGAGGCTGAAGGGCAAGGTGGCGCTGATCACGGGCGCCGGGATGGGGATGGGTCGCGAGGCGGCCATCCTCTTCGCCGAGGAAGGCGCGCGCCTCGTGGTGTGCGACATCAGCAAGCAGGCGTCCGAGGAGACGGTGGCTCTCGTGGGGAAGGCGGGGGGCGAGGGGCTGGCCGCGGTGGGCGATGTCGCCGTCGAGGAGGACGTGAAGCGGATGGTGGAGGAGGGGGCCCGCCGCTTCGGCGCCCTCCACGTCCTCTACAACAACGCCGGCGTCCTGTGGAAGGACAAGGACCGCTCGGTGCTCGAGACGGACGGCACGCACTGGGACCGCGTCATGGCCGTCAATCTCAAGAGCGTGTTCTGGGTGACCAAGCACGGCATCCCGCACATGCAGAAGGCCGGGGGCGGCTCCATCATCCTGGTGGGCTCGGTGTCGGCCCTGGCCGGCTTCACCCGGGCCCAGGACGCGTACACGGCGGCCAAGGGAGCGCTGATCTCCTTGAACAAATCGCTGGCCATCCAGTTCGCCAAAGACCAGATCCGCTCCAACATCATCCACCCGGGCATCGTCGACACGCCGCTGCAGGCGCCGTACCTCACGCCCGAGCTCAGAGCCGAGTTCAAGACGGGCATACCGTTGGGCCGCATCGGCCAGCCCCGAGACATCGCCCACGCCGCGCTCTTCCTGGCGTCGGACGAGTCGTCCTTCATGACGGGCGCCGAGATGGTCGTCGACGGTGGCTTCATGGCCCAATGACCCCGGAGGGCTCTCTCATGCCGACTCGGACACTCCGGAGTGTCGGACTCGCTCTGACGCCCTGGGCCCTGGCCAGGTAAGGCCCGCGTAAGGTGACGTCGCACGGCGCGGCTCAGCCGGCGCTCCCCTCGGGGCTCGACCTCGATGCGGGGCTCTCCCGGCTGGGCTACGCCGCCTTCCGCCCCGGCCAGCGCGAAGCGGTCGAGACGCTGCTGGCGCATGGCCGGCTCTTGCTGGTCGCCCCCACCGGTGGCGGCAAGAGCCTCATCTACCAGCTCCCCGCCGCTCTCCTCGGCGGCACGACCCTCGTCATCTCGCCCCTCATCGCGCTCATGCAGGACCAGGTGGAGGCGCTCAACGCGCGCGGCGTGCCCGCAACGTTTCTCGCCTCCACCGTCGAGGGCGGGGAGATCCGCGCGCGGATGGCCGCGGCCGCCCGCGGCGAGTACCGGCTCCTCTACGTCGCGCCCGAGCGGCTGAGCTTCCCGGGCTTCAAGAGCGTGCTCTCGGATCTCCGCTGCCCGCTCGTCGCGGTGGACGAGGCCCATTGCATCAGCGAGTGGGGACATGACTTCCGGCCGGAATACCTCGAGATCGGCGCGCTCCTCGCGGAGCTCTCCAGCGCGCGGGTGCTCGCCTGCACGGCCACCGCTACCCCGGTGGTCCGCGACGAGATCCTGGCGCGCCTCGGGCTGCCCGCCGACACGCCGCAGCTCGTCCGAGGCTTTGCCCGGCCGAACCTGTCGCTGCGAGCGATGGAGGTGGAGGGTCGGCGCGAGCGAGATGGGCGCGTGGACGCCGCGCTCGTCGAGGCGCTCGGAGGCCCCGCCGCGGGGAATGGCGCCGCCATCGTCTACGCGCCCACCCGACGCTCCGCCGAGGAGGAAGGCGCTCGGCTCGCGGGGCTCGGCTGGCGCGCGCGCGTGTACCACGCAGGGCTCTCGCCCGGAGAGCGTGACGGAGCCCAGCGCGACTTCCTGGAGGGACGGGCAGAGGTCATCGTGGCCACCAACGCCTTCGGCATGGGCATAGACCGGGCGGACGTGCGCGCCGTTGTTCACCTGGGGCCGCCGAGCTCGCTGGAAGCGTACTACCAGGAGGTCGGGCGCGCCGGGCGTGACGGCGCCCCGGCGCTGGGACTCCTGCTCATCTCCTCGCGCGACCTGCCGTTGCGCCGCGCCCTCATCGAGCGCGGGGGCGACGGCGCCGCGCCCGACCCCGCCGTCGTCGAGCACAAGTGGGGACTCTTCCTCGAGCTGATGCGGTGGGCCGAGGGCGGGAGCTGCCGACACGATGCCGTCCTCCGCTACTTCGGCGACGAGGCGGAGACCCTCCACGGATGCGGCCGTTGCGACGTCTGCCGCGCCCTCGTGGATCCCGGGGAGGCCCACGACCCGGATGCGGTCACCCTCATCGTCCGCAAGGCGCTCTCCGGGGTGGCGCGCGTGCACGGACGCTTCGGCCTGCAGACGGCGGTGGCCCTGATCCATGGTGACGCGGACGAGCGGCTCGATCGGAGCGGGCTTGCCTCGACGCAGACCTTCGGCAATCTTCGTGAGCGCGCCCCCGAGTGGCTGACGCGCCTTCTCCGCCGCTGCGTCACCGCGGGCTGGGTCGGCTTCACGGGGGCGGACCGGCCCGTGGTCACCCTCACGGAAGAGGGACGCGCGGTGATGAAGGGCGAGCACCCCGCGCGGCTCCTCCTTCCCGCGGCCCGCGATGCCGCACGGCCGGCCAGCGCCCCGCGACCGAAGCGCCGCCCCGCCGCGAGCGACGAGCTCGATAGCGAAGGGCAGGCCCTCTTCGAGGCGCTTCGCGCCTGGCGGCTCGGTGTCTCGCGCGAAGAGGCCATGGCCCCCTTCATGGTCGCCTCCGACCGCACGCTGCGCGACATCGCGCGGCTGCGCCCGCGGACGCTCGACGAGCTGGCCATGGCCTACGGCATCGGCCGCCACAAAGCGGAGCGCTACGGCCTCGCGGTGCTGCGCGTGGTCGCCGAGGCGGCCCGGGCATGAGCGCCGAGCCCGCAGGCACAGGAGGCTGACGTGTCGCTCGACAAGAAAACCGCGATCGTCACGGGCGCCGCCCGAGGCATCGGGCTCGCCATCGCCTCGCGCCTGGCCGCCGACGGCGCGCGCGTGGCCGTCCTCGACCTGGATGCTCGGGAGGCGCAGGCGGCCGCGGGCAAGATCGGGGCGGGGGCGATGGCCATCGCCGCCGACGTGACCAAGACGTCGGAGGTCGATTCCGCGATGAGCCGGGTCGTCCAGCAATGGGGTCGGCTCGACATCCTCGTGAACAACGCCGGCATCACGGGCCGCTCCTTTCCCATCTGGGAGCTGTCCGACGAGGACTGGCGGCGCGTGATCGACGTCGACCTCACGAGCGTCTTCCTGTGCTGCCGGGCGGCCGTCAGGGTCATGCTCGGGCAGGGCGCCGGACGCATCATCAACATCGCCTCCATCGCCGGCAAGGAAGGCAATCCGACCCTGGTGCCCTACTCCACCGCCAAGGCGGGTGTCATCGGGCTGACCAAGGCGCTCGCCAAGGAAGTGTGCACCCGGGGGATCCTCGTGCACGCCGTCGCCCCCGCCGTCATCGGGACCGAGCTCCTGCAGCAGATGGAGAAGAGCACCGTCGACCTGCTCGTCTCCAAGATCCCCATGGGGCGCGTGGGGCGGCCCGATGAAGTCGCGGCCCTGGTCGCCTGGCTGGCCTCGGACGAATGCTCCTTCACTACCGGAGCCGTGCACGATCTGTCGGGCGGCCGCGCCACCTACTAGCCTGGATTCATCTTGATCCCTCGCCCCGGAGGGGGAGAGGGCCGCAGTTCGAGCTGAAGGGCAAAGCCCTGAGGCGAGGGCTGAGTAGATCAGGGGGAGGCCCCGATGCGAAACGCGAGCTCGCTGCGGGCTTAGGGGGCGACGCTATCTGCGGGTAGGTGGGGTGGGTGGTCGCGTGGTCTTCTTGGTCAGGACCGTAGCGACGAAATCGTCGGCGACCTTGTCCACGGCCTTCTCCACGACGGCCTGCTGTCCCTGGTATACGGTCTTGAAGAACCACTTGCCCGCGTCGGATTCGAGGAACTCGACGTAGGCGCGCAGCTCGACGTCGCTCGCCTCGCGATACGTGTAGAACATCTCGCGCAGGACATCGTCGCTGACCATGTCCCGGATCTGCGCGCGAAAGACGTCGAGGGCGACCTGGGTCTGCGCCACCTCCTGACGCTCCTGGCCGGAGAGGATCTGCTCGATCCCTCGGTTCCAGCCGTTGACGGCGGCCTTCTCGGCGGCAAAGGTTCCCTCGGAGGCGCGTGAGGCCTCGTCCAGGCTGAAGATGAGCACGAGGCGATAGTCGGACGGCTGCTTGTTCTCGAGGCTGGCCAGGTACAACTTGCGCGCCTGCGCGATTCCCGGCTCCGTGGCCGCCTGCTCGAGCCGCGCGATCTTCCGGCCGGTGGCCGAGCGGTACCATACCAGGACGCGGCTGAGGGCGTCGCCGTCGTAGCCGTCGAGGAGCGCCTGCCGGATGGGCTTGGCGAAGGTCTCGGGCGAGAAGGCGGCGTCGAGGGTCTGGGCGAGCCAGCGCCGGGCGTCGTAGTCGACGCGCGGGTCCTCGTCGAGGATCTGCCTCATCCGAATGCGGACGAGAGCGAGATGGCTGCGTATGCCGGAGACGCGCATGGCCTCGTCGACGCGCGCGCCCTTGTCATCCAGCGGGGCGGGCGAGGTCTTGTCCGGTCGGCGTCCCTTGTCCTGCGCCTGGGCGCTGGCGATGGTTTCTGCATCGGCGAATCCCAGCACGAGCAAGGCCGCGATGAAGATGAGAGCGGAGCGGCGTGGCACTGTCATCCCGGGGAGCCTAGCATTCCGGAGGCCCACGGGGCAATCATGAGCGAGCTAGGGCAGGAGATCTGGCCTCAGCGCGGCGGCCAGGAGGGCGACCTTGGACACCGACTCGGTGATGCGATCGTCCAGCGCCATGGCCACCGCGTCCTGGAAAGAGATCACGCGGCGCTCGAAGAACTCGTCGTCATCGGCGGCGAGGGGAGCGGCCGTGAGGTCCAGGCCCACGAAGCAATGCGCCGTCTCGTCCAGGTAGGCATTGGACGGGTAGAAGCGGGTGAGGAAGAGCAGACGGCCAGCGCGATGACCGCCCTCCTCGCGCAGCTCGCGCTGCGCGGCGGCCTCGGGCGACTCGCCGGGCTGTCCGCCGCCCCCCGGCAGCTCCCACGAGGTCTCGCGGGCGAGATGGCGAAACTGTCGGATGAGAAGGACGTGCTCGCGGTCGACGAAAGGCACCACGCCGACGGTCAGGCCCACCTGGAGCACCGGGTAGCGTCGCTCGGCTCCGGTGGGCAGCCTCCAGGCGTCCTCCCGGAGCGTGAGCTTCCCGAGGGGCTGCAGGGTCGAGGAGCCGAGGAAGTGCCATGCGCGGTCCATTGGTGTCTCCGGGGTTGCCTCCGGCCCGACATTATACCTGTGCTATCCTCCGGAGCATGCCGTCCGACTCGCACGTGGAGCGCTTGATGGCCAAGCTGGTGCGCGCGGTGGAGGTGTCGCTGGAAGCGACCCAGGCCGCGCGCGATGCCGTGGCCGAGATCCTCAAGCGCGGGGCCGAGACGGGCATCTTTTTCTCGCGTCCGCGCGGCGGCGCCCCCGCCTCGGAGCTCGAGCTGACCGAGCGCGACCGCGACTTCCTCCGCTCACTCGGCATCCGACCCGATCGGGGCTAGCCGTGCGCGGCGTGCTGCTGCTCCTGGTTGTGATCATGGCCTTCGTCTTCATCGCCCCCGTGCTGCGTGGATGGCGGCTCCGGCTGAGCGGGGCCGACACCGAGCGGCCAGACCCCCTCGTGAAGGATCCTTTCTGTGGCACCTACGTGCTGCGCTCGCGGGCCATTCGCCGGGAGAGCGGCGGCGAAGCGCTCCACTTCTGCAGCGCCGAGTGCGCCGCGCGCTTCGCGCGAGGCGATCGCCCGGTCTCCTGAGCCGCGTGCCGTACCGCGTGCTCGTCTGCGATCTCGACGGCACCCTGCTGCTCCAACCCCCCGACCTCGATCCGGATCTCGTGGCGGGCTGCCGGCGGGCCGTCTCGCGCGGGCTCATCTTCTGCGTGGCCACGGGCCGCATGCCTCCCGGGGCCGAGCGCTACATCGCGGAGCTCGACGCGGCCGGCCCCGGGATCTTCTACAATGGCGCCCTCGTGCGCGATTCCGACGGGCGCGACCTGATGCGCCTGACCCTCCCGCGCGGACTCATCTGGCGGGCCCACGAGGTCTTCGCTCACGCGCCCGTGAACCCCCTCTTCTATCGAGACGATCAGCTGTACTGTCTCGACGAGAGCTGGGCGGCCCGCCTCTACTCGGAAGAGCAGGCGGTGCCCCTGGAAGTCATCGACCAGCCCGCCGACTTCCTCAGCATGGGTGGGTTCGTCAAGACCCTGTTCATCGGCCATCCCGAGACGCTTCCCATCGTTCGCGACGACCTGACGCGGGCCCTGGGCGAGGAGGCGCGGCTCGTCATGACCCGGCGAGACTACCTCGAGATGATTCCGCCCACCGCCTCCAAGGGCGCGGCCCTCCGCGTGGTCGCCGACCATCTCGGCGTGACGCTCGCGGACATCGTCGCCGTGGGCGACCAGGAGAACGATCTCGAGATGATCCGCGCGGCGGGCCTGGGTGTGGCCATGCCGGGAGCGCCCGAGGCGGTGCGGAGCCAGGCGGGGCGGGTGGCGCCCACGCCGGACAAGGGCGGCCTCCTCGCTCTCTTCCGGGAGATCCTGCCCGGATACTTCGGCTGACGGAAGTGTCGGGGGCTCGGATGCCTCGGCTCTCGTCAAATTCTTAGCGGAGTTAGCCTCCCGCCAAACCTGGGAAAGGCTGACGGTCTCCGGGGTTTCGTCCGGTTATACTGACCAAGACTCACGATGAGTGAAGAGAACCCCACTCCCATCGCCGGCGCGGCGGCGGAGCCGCCCACGGCGAGCGAAGTCCTCGAGGCCCGGCTGCGCGAGACCACGGGACTCCTGGCCATCGCTCGCGTGGTCAGCTCGACCACGGATCTGCCCGAGGCGCTCCGGCTCATCTGCCGCGAGCTCGGGCGGCTCACGGGCGCCGAGACGGTGTCCGCCTATCTCCACGATGGGCGAACGAGCCTGCTCCGGCCCATCGCCGCTCACGGAGTGCCCAAGCACGCCGTGGAGGCGCTGAGCGCGACGGCGCTCTCCCTCGACGAGCCCGCGGTGGCCGAGGGGCTCTTCAGCCACGGGCAGGTCGTGTGGTCGGACGATGTGGCCGCCGATCCGCGCTTCGCCGCGCAGCCCTTCAAGCGCTTCCCGCACCAGGCCGGCCTCGTGATCCCCATCGTCCTCGACGGCAAGATCTCGGGCGCCTTCCATCTCATCTGGTGGGAGCGGCGGCGGCGCTTCGACGCCGCGGAGCTCGCCCCGCTTCAGATAATCGGCGAGCAGGCCGGCATCCTGCTCAATCACGCGCGGCTGCGGGACGCCCTCGAAGGGCGCGCCGCGCGGCTGCGGGCGCTCTCCCGCGTCAACCAGGTCGTTTCCTCCTCGCTCGACGAGTCCGAGGTCCTGGGCACCATCGCCCGCGCCGCCGCCGAGATGATGGGCGCGCCCTTCGTCTCCTTCTGGGTCGCCGACGAGGTCACCCACACGGTCACGCGGCGGGCGGTCTCGGACGAGGCCATGGCCGAGGGCTTGCCCGCGGCGCCCGTGGCGTACGGGGAAGGCGCCCTGGGCTGGATCGCCGAGCGTCGCCAGAGCCTCGACGTGCCGGATGTGACGCGCGACGAGCGCTTTGTCCTCCGCGACTGGTGGGCCGCGCGCGGGCTCCGGAGCTTCCTCGGCGTGCCCGTCATGCTCGAGGGCTCGCTCCTCGCCGTGCTCGCGATCTCCGGCCGGGCCCCGCTCCATCCGGGGCCCGACGAGCGCGAGCTGCTCGAGAGCTTCGTGGCGCAGGCCGCCGTGGCCGTTCGCAACATGCGCCTGTACGCCGAGGCCGCGCTGTACGCGAACCGGCTCGAGACCTTGACGAGCCTGAGCCGCACGCTCACCGCCTCCCTCGATCCCGAGACCATCCTGCCCGCGGTGGTGGACGCGGCTCTCACGCTCTTTCCGGGCGGCGCCTGTCAGCTCTGGACGCTCGAGGGCGACCGTCTGCGCCTGCGCGCGGAGTCCGGCGAGGAGCGCGGCGGTCAGCGGCGTCGGCCGCCGGAGCTCGCCCTCGGCGAGGGAGTGGTCGGCGAGGTCGCCGCCACCGGACGCTCGATCCTGGTGGACGACCTGCCCGCGCGCCTGGCGACCACGCCTGACCCCTCGCTCGCCCCGGCCTTCGTGAAGGCGGGGATGGTCTCGGCGGCCACCCTGCCGCTCCTCGTCGGGGGCCAGGCAATCGGCGTCGTCTGCCTCATGAGCGCCACGCGCCGCACGTTCACTCCCGGCGAGATCAAGGTCATGGAAGCCTTCGCCGAGCACGCCGCGGTGGCCCTGACCAAGGCGCGCCTCTTCCAGGACATCCAGGATCGCCGCAAGGTGAGCGAGGACCTGTACACGCTCACCGTGGGCATGATGCGCTCCATGGACGTCCAGCAGCGCATCGACACGTTCGTCCACGGGGCCCGCGAGGCGCTCAACTTCGACCGGATCAGCGTGTTGCTGGCCGACGCCGACGAGCACGCTTTCGTCGTCGCCGCGAGCAGTGACGCGGAGGCCGCGGGCCGGCGGGTGCTGCCCATCGCGGGTAGCGGCGCCCTCGAGCAGGCCTGGACCTCCGGCCAGACCATCATGGTCTTGACCGATGCCGATCTCGCGACCCTGCCTCCGCTGGGGCTGGACCTGCGCGAGCACCCGCTCCTGAGGCTGCGCCGCTTCGCCGTGGTGCCCCTGCGCTTCCAGGAACGCTCGATCGGCGTCGTGCTCGTGGACAACAAGACGAGCCGCCGCCCGATCATGCGGCGAGGCATCGCCCAGCTCGAGCTTTTTTGCCAGCAGCTCCAGAACCTGGTCTCGAATGCCCGTCTGTGGGCGGAGACCCAGCGCCGCGAGCGGGACGCCACCCTGCTTCTCGACGTCACCCGGCGCCTCTCCTCCACTCTCGATCTCGAGCAGCTCCTGGACATCATCACGGAGAGCACGCTCGGGGTGCTCGAGTGCGACGCATCGGGCTTCTACCGCTGGGACGCGGCGCGCGACGGTCTCGTCTTCGTGCGCGGGCGCCACGTGCCCGACGCCATGACCCGCGCGGTTATTCTCCGATCCGGGGAGGGGGTGAGCGGCCGCGCGTTTGCGGAGCGCAAGCCGTACTGGACGGCGGATGCGCATGCCGACCCCGCCCTCGGCTATTCCCAGGCCACGCGAGAGGCCATGTCCGTCGAGGGCGCCCCGCGCGCGTTCATCGCAGCTCCCGTGGTCATCCGCGACGAGGTCTTCGGCGTGCTCATGGGGGGCTCGCGGGAGCCGCGCCCCTTCTCGGAGCAGGACGTCCACGTGCTCTCGACCATGGCCGCTCAGGCCGCCGTGGCCATCGAGAACTCGCGCCTCTACACGGTGACCCAGTACAACCTCGCCGCGGCCGCGCTCCTGAACGATGCGGCGCGCACGCTGCATCGCACGCTCGACGCCCGGCGCCTCCTGCCCGACGCCCTCGCCAGCCTCGGGCAGACCTTCAGCGCCGTGGGCGCCGCCGTCATGCTCTTCGGCGATACGGGCACCGTGCAGGCCAAGGTCATCCGCTGGGGCACCTTGCCCGAGGACGCCGTACGCGCGCTCGCCGAGCCGTTGCGGCGGCGGGAGGCGCCGCTTCTCGTGCCCGACGTGACGGCTCGCCCCGAGCTCCTCCCCGAAGGTCTCCTCGAGCCCGGGCCCCGGGGCCTCGCCGCCTTCCCCGTGCGCGGGCGGAGCCGCGTGCTCGGCGGTCTCGTCCTCGTCTTCGCGGGGCCGCGCTCGCTTTACGAGGCGGAGACGCGGCTGCTCGCCGCCTATGCCGACCAGCTCGCCATGGCCCTCGACAACGCCGCCCTGTTCGAGGAGGCGGAGAACAAGAAGACGCAGCTCGAGCAGGTCTTCGCCTCGACCACCGACGGCTTTCTCGTGGCCGACCTCTCGGGCCGTATCGTGGCCTTCAACCGCCAGGGCGGCGACCTCCTCGGCATCTCCCCCGACGAAGTCATCGGGCGGCCCTTTCATCGTCTCGTGGAGGGGCTGGGCCCCGCCGTTGGCTGGGAGACGCCGGGTGGGCAGGCGCTGGAGAAAGTGATCGCGGGTGGGCGGCCCGAGGCCGCCCTCGGCGATCTCGAGGTACGGACGCCGGAGCCGCGCACCCTCGGCTGGCGCGCGGCGCCCATGCGTGATCTGCTCGGGGCCGCCGTGGGCGTCACCATCACCTTTCACGATGTCACTCGACAGCGCGAGATCGACCGGATGAAGACGGAGTTCGTCTCCACGGTGTCGCACGAGCTCCGCACTCCGCTCACCTCCATCAAGGGCTCGCTGCACCTGCTCCTGTCGGACCCCTCCCTCACCCTCGACAGCACGCAGCGCCAGCTCATCGACATCTCCGTCAAGAACACCGACCGCCTCATCCGGCTCATCACCAACATCCTCGACATCTCCAAGATCGAGGCGGGCCACGTCCAGCTCGATTTGGGGCCGCACCGCGTGGACGAGTTCGTGTCGGTGGCCGTCGACGGCATCGCGGCCTTCGCGGAGTCGCGAGGCATCACCATCACCGTGGACACGGACGCGGGCCTGCCTCCCCTCAAGGTCGACGCCGATCGCATGGTCCAGGTCGTGACCAATCTGCTGTCCAACGCCATCAAGTTCTCGCCCCCGGGCGCCTGCGTCAGCGTGACCGTCAAGGCCACGGGCCGGCAGGCCGAGCTGCGCGTGCGCGACCAGGGCCGCGGCATCGCCGCCGAGGACATGGGCAAGCTCTTCAAGAAGTTCCAGCAGCTCGACGGCAGCAACGTCCGCTCGGTGGGCGGCACCGGGTTGGGCCTGGCCATCTGTCGCGGCATCGTCGAGGAGCACGGCGGCTCCATCGGCGTGGAGAGCCAGCTCGGGCAGGGGGCGACCTTCATCGTCAAGCTGCCCATCCCGGCCGTGGAGGCCGTCGCGCCCGCGGATCGGGAGCCCAGCGTTCCGGGCGGTCCGCTCATCCTGGTCGTGGACGACGAGCCGGACATCCGCATGCTCCTGCGGGATCAGCTCGAGCTGGAGGGGTTCCGGGTGCTCGAAGCCGGCCGCGCCCTCGAGGCGGTCGAGCTCGCGCGCGAGCGGCTGCCCGACCTCATCACCATGGATCTCATGCTGCCCGATCTCGACGGCTTCGAGGCCATCCGCCTCCTGCGCGAGAACGAGCGTACGCGCGAGACGCCCGTGATCATCCTCTCCGCCATCGAGCTGGGCGACGACGACACCCGGGCCCTGGGGCCGACCGTGCACCTCGCCAAGCCGTTCTCCTCCGCGGATCTCCTGGGGGCGATCCGCACCAACCTGCGTCTGGATCGGAGCGTCGGCCGATGACCTCCTCGCGCATCCTGGTGGTGGACGACGAAGCGGACATCAGCACCATCCTCTCGGTGACGCTGCGCCGCGCGGGCTTCGAGGTGGAGACGGCGGGCGACGGGGTGGAGGCCATCGACCAGATCCGGCGGCAGCCGCCCGACCTCGTCATACTGGACGTGATGATGCCGCGCGCGGACGGGCTCGAGACCCTGAAGCGCATTCGCGAGCACGGGCCGACCGCGCAGCTTCCCGTCATCATGCTCACCGCCAAGGCCCAGCTCGCCGACAAGATCCAGGGCTTCGATCGCGGTGCCGACGACTACGTCGCCAAGCCCTTCGAGCCCTCGGAGATGCTGGCCCGCGTGCAGTCGCTCCTCAAGCGCACGGCGCTCGCGCGGCTGACCGGACCGCTCATGGGCGTGCTGGGCGATTGGTTCAATCGAGAAGGCGTGGCGCAGCTCACCCGGGATCTCGAGGCCGCGCGCGACATCCAGCAGCGCCTGCAGCCGGCCGTGCCCTCCGCGCTCGCCGGGCTCGAGGTGGGCGCCTTGCTCCGTCCCTCGACCATGGTCGGGGGCGACTTCTTCGACATCTTCCCGATGGGCGAGCGCATCGGGGTGGCCGTGGGTGACGTCTCCGGCAAGGGCATCCCCGCCGCTCTCCTCATGGTCATGGTCCGCACGCTGCTCCGCGAGATCGCGCGCGGGCTCAGCGAGCCCGCCGAGGTCCTGGCCAAGCTCAACGCCTCCCTGTGCCGCGACATGCCGCCGTCCATGTTCGTCACCCTCGTCCTCGGCGTGCTCTCTCCGGGGCACGTGGGACGGATCGCCCTCGCCTCGGGCGGGCACCCGGAGCCGCTCCTGATGCGCGCCGCGGGAATCCCGGCCCCCGTTCGCGTCGGCGGCATGATCCTGGGCGTGTTCGAGGAGACGCGCTTCGAGCAGGTCGAGATCGACCTCGAGTCGGGGGACAGCCTCGTCCTTCTGACCGACGGCCTCATCGAGGCTCCGGAGAGCGGGGGCAAGCGTCCCGGGCTGCCGCGCGTGCTCGACGCCCTCGTTCGCGCGCGCGCGCTCACGGCTCAGCGACAGGCCGAGGCCCTGACCGCGGACGTGCTCGAGCGCGGGACGGCCCAGGTGCACGATGACATGACGACGTTCATCCTCAAGCGTCCCTAGGAGACGGCCGTGCCCAGAGTGCGCGAGATCGAAGACGACGGCGGCGATCCCATCCTGAAGGAGGCTTTCGCCAAGCAGCGCGAGGTCTTCGGGGGCCTCTTGAATCCGACCAAGGTCCTCGCGCACTGCCCACCCATCCTCAAGGCGGCCGCCCAGCTCTCGGGCTCCATCGAGAAGTCGGGCCGGCTGCCCGCCGAGCTGCTGCCTCTCATCTACCTGCGCGTGGCGCTGATCAACGGCTGCCCGTTCTGAATTGACATCAACGCATCCCGGGGGATGCAGGCGGGGGCGGATGACGACAAGGTGCGCGAGGTGCCGACCTGGCGCGAAAGCCGGCGCTTCTCGACCATGGAGCGGGTGGCCCTCGAGTACGCGGAGGCCATGACCATCACGGGTCAGAAGGTGAGCGACGAGCTCTTTGCGCGCCTCAAGAGTATCTTCGACGACGGCCAGATCGTGGAGCTGACGGCGGCGGTCGCCCTGGAAAACTTCCGGAGCAAGTTCAACGTGCCCCTGGGGGTCGAGTCCCAGGGCTTCTGCGTGCTCAAGCCGTCGAGCTAATCGCCGTCGGCTCTCCCCGCGACGGCGCGGTCAGCGTGGCCGCTCGGCCGGAGCGAGCGATCGGCCGCGCACCACCATCTCGTGCACTTCGTGGCCGCCCGCGGTGCACAGCCCCTCTTCCAGAGTCTCGCACTGGCCCTTGCGGACCACGGCGTAGAGGAACCGCGCCAGGTGCACGTGCTGCTCGGGCTTGACCTTGGCGGCAGTGGCGAGATGGGCGACGCAGTAGCCGAGCGGAAGACTCCCGGGCAGCTGGCGCTGGAGCACCGCCAGGACGCGTTCTTCCTGCGATCGCGACAGAACCATCGTTCCCTCGCTACCTCCGCGCGAATGCTGGAGTCATGAGCAAGATCGCCCCCGTACTGAGAACAGCAATTTCAGGGCCACCGGGCGAGTCCGAGCACAATCAGTGGGTTAGACGACACCCTGGCCGGGCTTTGACGGAGAAGGGCAGAGGAGGTGACGTGGGGGCTCAATGAGCGCCCTGGTGGCTGCCCCGGCGCAACAAGACGATCAGATACCACACGATAGCGATATTGATCGCGATGACGGTGAGACGCGTCGGGGTCACGTGTCGCCACAGCTCGTAGAGCTCGAGCGGAATGAACGAGCCCGTCACGATGACGGTGAAGTATTCCGCCCAGCGCTTCCGCAGGAGCAGGCCGACGCCTTCGGTCAGAAGCAGGGCGGCGTAGCCAAAGGTGCCCGCGCTGATCGCTCTCAGCTTGCGGTCATCGACAGACAGCAGCCGGGTCAGCAGGCGATCAGCAAGGCGGCCCTCCGGGTCGACATGGACCTGATCGAGCCAGCCCGCGACCACGTCGGCCACGTCCTTGTGCACCAAGTGCAGGGCCCCGACACCGACGACCACGAGCAGGAGGCCCTTGACCAGCTTGAAGCCTCCGATCAGCCAGAGGGCTTTATCGCTGGAAGGCATGAGGGCTCAAGGGCCTCACCATGGATTGAGAGTAGCAGAAGGCTCCCGGGAATCCGGGCATCCCCTGACGGGAATGTCTCCGATTCCGTGTGATAAAGGGACCGGGCGAGGAACTCCCGGCCTGCGGCCGGATGGTGATATTCTGGCCAAGTCATGTGCGGCATCGTCGGCTACGTCGGGGGCAACTTCGCCGAGATCGTGGTGGTGGACGGTCTCAAGCGCCTGGAGTACCGCGGCTATGACTCCGCGGGTCTCGCCGTCCCCCTCGACGGCGGTCTCAAGCTCCGCCGCCGGGTCGGCAAGATCATCAATCTGGAGCGCGAGGTGCTCAAGGAGCCCCTGCAGGCGCACGTGGGCATCGGGCATACGCGCTGGGCCACGCATGGCGCCCCCACCGAGGCCAACACCCATCCGCATACGGACGCGGCCGGGCGCATCGCCGTCGTGCACAACGGCATCATCGAGAACTACCTGGAGCTACGCCACGAGCTCGAGACGGCCGGCGATCACTTCACCTCGGCCACCGACACCGAGGTCGTGCCCCATCTGGTCGCCGCGGGGATGGCTCGAGGGCTCGGCCTCGTGGAGGCGTTCCGTGCGGCCCTCCGGCGACTCGAGGGCAGCTTTGCCCTCGGTCTCGTCTCGGCCAGCCATCCGGGCGTGATTCTCGGCGCCCGCCGGTCGAGCCCGCTCGTCGTCGGCTATGGCGAGGGAGAGTTCCTCCTCGCCTCGGACGTCCTCGCGATCCAGTCCTATGCGGAGGCGGTGAGCTATCTCGAGGACGGCGACGTCTGCGTCATCGAGGCCTCGGGGGTGACCCTGAGCGATCTCGAGGGGCGCCCCGTGGAGCGGCCCCGCCACAAGGTGAATCGCGAGAGCCTGGCCGTGCACAAGGAAGGCTATCGCCACTTCATGGCCAAGGAGATCCACGAGCAGCCGCGCGTGCTCGCCCAGACCATCTCGGGCCGCATCGCCGACAGCGGCCGCGACGTGGTGCTCGACGGCGTCGGCCTCACGGGCGACCAGGTGCGCGAGCTCGAGCACGTCCAGATCGTCGCCTGCGGGACGTCATGGCACGCCGGGCTCCTCGGCCGCTACCTCATCGAGGGCCTGGCGGGCATCCCCGTTCGCGTGGACTACGGATCGGAATTCCGAGGGCGCGCCGCGCTGCTGCCGAAGCGCTCGCTCTTCCTCACCATCTCGCAGTCGGGAGAGACCGCCGACACGCTCACGGCGCTCCGGGGCATCCGGGGGCAGGGCGTGCGGACGCTGACCGTCTGCAACGTGCCGACCTCCTCCATGGTCCGGGAGTCCGACGACGCGCTGCTCACCCTGGTCGGCCCCGAGATCGGCGTCGCCTCGACCAAGGCCTTCACCGGACAGATCCTCGCCCTCGCCCTCCTGGCCGCCCACTGGGGCGTGGCGCGAGGGACGCTGAGCCCGGTGGACGCGGAGAGTTTCCTGGACCATCTCGTCCGGCTCCCAGGGCTGGTGGAGCACGCCTTCACCGTCGAGCCGGTCCTGCTCGAGGAAGCGCGCGGGCTGGCGGATGTGCGGAGCGTCCTCTATCTCGGGCGAGGCATCAACTACCCCGTGGCCCTGGAGGGCGCGCTCAAGCTCAAGGAGCTCTCGTATATCCATGCCGAGGGCTATCCGGCGGGCGAGATGAAGCACGGGCCCATCGCGCTCATCGACCCCCGCTTCCCCGTGATTGCCGTGGCGGGGAGCGGTCAGGACCAGGCCAAGCTCCTGTCGAACCTCTCCGAGGTGCGGGCGCGCGAGGCGCGGGTCACTCTCGTCACCACCGATCCCGAGACGCCGGCGAGCGCCGCGGACCGGCTCATCGTGGTGCCGCGGACTTCGCCGTGGCTCGAGCCCATCCTCCTCGTGCTCCCGCTCCAGCTCTTGGCCTATCACACCGCGGTGCTCAAGGGCTCGGACGTGGATCAGCCGCGCAACCTCGCCAAGAGCGTGACCGTCGAATGACGCGCCCCGCCGCCAAAGGCACCTTTTCCATGACGAGCGAGGCGGGCGAGCTCGTCCGCCTGCGGAAATGGCTGCGCGAGGAGCTCGAAGGGCACGGCGTGCCGCGGCCCGACCAGTCGAACCTGCTCCTGGCCGTCGGCGAGCTCTGCAACAACTCGATCCAGCACGCCTATGAGGGCCAGTCCGGCAAGCCCATCCGCGTCTCTGTGCGATCCAGCGACGAGGCGCTGACCATAGAGGTCGAGGACTTCGGCAAGCCCTTCGACGCCGAGCAGTACGAGGCGCCGAATTTGGAGGCCGTGCCCGATCACGGATACGGCCTCTTCCTCGTGAAGACCATTGCCGATAACCTCTCCGTTGACATTGCCCGAGAACGCGGCACCCGGTGGACCATCGTCAAGTACCGCCCCGGCCGCGGACCCGCGGTCGGTACGAAGGACGGGGTTTCCCGTTCGTGAGTGGAGGAGAGCATGGACATTGATGTGACCCAGTCCAGCGAGGTGACCGTGGTCGCCCCGAAAGGCGACCTGGACATGGCGGCCGCGGACCAGGTGAAGCGGACGCTCACCGGACTCATCGGGCAGGGTCAATCGCGGCTCGTCATGGATCTGGGCGGCGTGGGCTATATCGACAGCTCGGGCATGGGAGTGCTCGTCGCGTCGATGAAGCAGGCCCGGGCCGCGGGCGGGGACGTCCGGCTCTGTGGCCTGCAGGAGGATGTCCGCGCCATCTTCGAGATGACCCGCCTGATCAAGGCCATGAGCGTCCACCCGACGCGTCAGGAGGCGCTCGCCTCTTGGCGCTAGGCCGCCGGCTGCTCGCCATCACATTGGCGATCATGTCCGGCGGCACCGCATGGGCCGGCCCCTTCCCGACCGGGCCGCTGGGCGGGGTCAAGACCTGGGCCGTCTACTACGGGGCGGCGCCCGAGACGGCTGCCGAGCTCGCCCGCTTCGATCTCGTCGTCCTCGACCCGACCCGGCACCCGCCGCTCAACAACGTGAAGCGCCACGGCGCTTTGCTGCTCATGTATGTGAGTTTGGGTGAGGTCAATATCCACTCGCCGGCCTATCCGTCCATCGCCACGGAGCCGTGGGTGCTCGCCCCCAATCCGAACTGGCCCGAGGCTCGGCGACTCGATCCGCGTGCTCCGGGCTACGAACGGTGGCTGCTCGAGCAGGTCGTGCCCGCGGCCCTCGCGGGGCCGGTCAATGGGCTCTTTCTCGACACGGCGGACACGCCAATGGAGCTCGAGCGGGCCGAGCCCGCACGCTTTGGCGGAGCGACCGAGGCGCTCGAGCGGGTGCTGGGGGCCCTCCACCGGGCGCATCCGCGCGCTCTGCTCGTCCTCAACGGCGGGCTGCCCCTCGTGGAGCGCTCCCGCCCCATGCTCGCCGGCGTGGCGGTCGAGTCGATCCTGACCGACTACGACTTCAAGGCCCAGCGGTACCGGGCGCGCGCGCCGGAGGCGGCGCGCGAGCGCGCGGCGGCCCTCCGGCGCGTCACCGCGCTCGGCCTCCCTGTCCTGGCCCTGGAGTACGCGCCACCGGATGACGCCGGCTGGACGCAGAGCCTGATCATCAAGACCCGCGAGGCGGGCCTGATTCCGTACATTTCAACAATCGGACTGGACAAAGTTTTCACTCAGACGCTACGCTAGGGTCCGATGCCCGAGGTGATGCTTTCCCGGCGCGCCCTCCTGAAGGGGTCACTGGCGATGGGAGCACTGACTCTGGACCCTCGGGCCGCTCTCGCCGCCAACGCCCTGCGTCGCCCCGAGGTCGCCCCGGGCGATGGCGAGCTCCCCCGCCGGGTCCTGGCCCTCTACAAGTCCTCCGAGCTCTACAACGCCGTGGAGGGCGCTCGCCCCAAGACGGCCTGGCTCAACGAGGTCCACGCCTGGGCCCAGATGCCGCTGAACTGGCTCGGGCTCATGGTCGACTACCACGACGTCGCGCGTGGCCTCCCCGACGAAGCGCAGATGGGGCGCTACCGCGGCGTGCTTACCTGGCACCAGACCGAGGAGATCGACGATCCGCTCGGCTACCTCCAGTGGCTCGCCGCGCAGGTCCGCGCGGGCCGCCGCCTCGTGATCCTGGGCAACCTCGGGGCCTATCGCGATCGCAAGACCCTCAAGACGCCGGGCCTGGACGAGATCTCGCTCGCCCTCGCGCCCACCGGGCTCGAGTTCCGGGGACGCTGGACGGGCAACTCGCGGGTCATCGAGCTCCGCCAGAAGAATGCCGCCATGGTCGAGTTCGAGCGGGCCCTGCCGCCCGCCCTGCCGAACTACTATCAGGTCGTCTCGCGCCGGACGGACAGCCGCGTGCACCTCACGATCGGCCGCAAGGACGCTCCCGACTCGGACAGCCACCTCGTCGTGACGGGCCCGTGGGGCGGGTTCGCGGGGGAGGACTACGTCCGCTACCAGCAGGCCGTGCCCTACGCGGCGCCTGCCCTCGGAGGCAGCGCACGGGTGGACGCCTCGTACCAGCAGCTCGAGGCATTTCGCACCCGCTGGTGGATCAACCCCTTCGCCTTCTTCGAGGCGGCGCTCGGCCTCGAGGAATGGCCCCGGCCTGACGTGACCACGCTCAACGGGCGGCGCCTCTTCTACAGCCACATCGACGGGGACGGGATGCGCAACGTGTCCGAGGTGCGACCCCAGGCGCTGTCCGGCGAGGTCATCCACGACGAGATCCTGTCGAAGGTGCCCCTGCCCATCTCCGTGTCGGTGGTCGTGGCCGAGGTCGATCCCGAGCTCCTGGGCTCGGCGCGGACCCAGGGCTTGGCGCGCGCCATGTTCGCCCTGCCCAATGTCGAGGCGGCCAGCCATTCCTTCACGCACCCGCTCGACTGGGAGAAGCGCACGCGGAGCTTCGATCTGCCGCGTCTGCCGTACTCCGTGGAGACCGAGATCGCGGGCTCCGTCCGCTACATCGAGGAGCGGCTTCTGCCCCGCGGCAAGCGTGTGAGGCTCTTCCAATGGTCGGGGTCGACGCGGGTGAGTGAGGAGGCCCTCGCCCTCGTCGAGCGGCTCGGGCTGCCGAACATCAACGGCGGCGACTCCATGTTCGATCGCGAGTGGCCGTCGTACACGAAGGTCGCCCCCCTCGGGCGCGCGGTCGGGCGGTACTGGCAAAGCTATACCTCGGCGGCCAACGAGAACCTCTACACGAACCTCTGGGCGGGGCCCTTCTACGGCTTTCGCCATGTCGTGGAGACGTTCAAGAGCACGGAGAGTCCGCGCCGGGTCAGCCCCGTCAACGTCTACTATCACTTCTACTCGGGAGAGCGCGTGGCTTCGCTGGCTGCGTTGCGTGTCGTCTACGACTGGGCGAGACGACAGCCGGTGGCCCCGGTCTTCACCAGCGAGTACCTGGCCATGGTCGAGGGTTTCCGCACGGCCCGCGTCGCGCGCGCGGGGGCAGGGTACCGGGTGTGGGACCATGGCGCGCTCCGGACTATTCGGTTCGACGCGGGTCGGTTCGACGCGGGTCGGTTCGACGCTGGGCGGTCCGACGCGGGCCACGCAGCGGTGGACATGACGCGCTCGCGCGGCGTGCTGGGGTTCACCCGCCACCAGGGCTCGCTCTATGTCCATCTCGAGGGACCCGGCGAGGCCTTCATCGTGCCCTCGGCGACGCCAGGCCCCGGCCCCTACCTGGCGGGGGCCAGCCATCGCGTCTCCCGCTGGCAGCGCCAGGGAAGAGACTGGAGCTTCAAGCTCGAAGGCATAGGCGCCAAGTCTGCCGAGATCGGGGGACTGCGGGCGGGGGAGGAGACGCAAGTCGAGATCAGCGGGAGCGAGGGCACGCGCCACGTGCGGGCCCGCGTCTCAACTGAGGGCATCCTCGCCCTCACGCTCGGCGACGGCCCCGAGGTCCAGGTGCGCGTCCTGTGAACCTCAACCGCCCATGAATCTCAACCGATGGAAGGTCTGGTCGTGCGTGGCCGGAGTCCTGCTCCTGCTCGCCCTCGTCACGCCGTCACGAACCGATCTCGGGTGGGCCTACCTCTCGCGGCGCGAATATGCCCTCGCGCGCGAGACCTTCGTGGAGCAGCTGCGACGCGACCCGTCCGATCCCCAGACCTGGCTCGGACTGGCCGCCGTCTACGATGCGCTCGGAGATCCCGACCGGCAGATCGCGGCGCTCGAGACGGTGGCTCGCCGCTTCCCGGGCCATCGCGACGCACGCCGGCTCCTCGCCGACGTCTACGAGTGGAACCGCGACCCCGAGAGTGCCCTGCGCGTCCTCGCGCAGATGCCGCCCACGGGCGAGGCCGAGGACCAGCCGAGGCTCATGCGCGTCCTCGGTCTCTCGCAATGGCTGGGTCAGTACGACCGCATGGTCATCTCCCTCCACCAGATCCTGAGGCTGGGGCCGACGGTGCGCGACACTCTCGAGGATCTCGTGGTTTCGGCGCGCGTGCTCGGCCGGCAGAGCGAGGTCTTGCCGGCCCTTGTCGCCTACGCGGAGCGTCGCCCCTCGGATGCCGAGGGCCAGCGCCTCCTCGCCGAGGTCTACGATTCGCTGGGCGACGAGAAGCAGGCGCTCGACCGCTGGCGTATCGTGGCCCGCCTGCGGCCCAAGGACGCCGCGGCGCGCGCGCGTCTCCTCCCCGAGCCGGGCGGCGCCGCGCCCGTCGAGGAGCTGGCCCTTCTCGAGCGTGCCCGCGAGAGCGATCCGCGGGACGAAGCGGCGCGGCGCCGGCTCGTCGAGATCTACCACGGGGCCGGTGACATCCCGCGCGCCATCGAGATCCAGCGCGAGCTGGTGGCCCTCCGGCCGCGGGACGCCGAGGCCCTGATCGCCCTCGGGGGACTCCTCGTCGCCCAGGACCGCGGGCGCGAGGCGATCGGCGTCTACGAGCGCGCCCTCGAGATCGAGCCGGGGCGGGCCAGCCTCGAGATGACCCTGGCCCAGCTCTACGAGTGGACCAATCAGCCCGGCCGAGCGGCTGCGCTTCTCGAGCGGGCCTCGGCGGCCCGCCCGGGTGACCGGGCCCTCGCCGAGCGTGTGATCGCGGCCGCGAGCGCGGCAGGGGATACGGACAAGGCGGTGGCGGTTCTCGACCGGCTCGCTCGGCTGTATCCCGACGATCATCGCTACGCTCGCCGGGCCGCGGACGCGCTCGTGGCCGCCAACCGCGTGCCCGAGGCGATCCCACGCCAGCGCGCCCTCCTCGAGCGCGAGCCGGGCGCCCCCGAGCCGGCGCTGAGGCTCGCCCAGCTCTACGAATGGACGGGCAAGGAGGCCGAAGCCATCGGCGTGTACGAGGGGCTGGATCGCGCGGGCAGTCTTCCGGAGGCCTCCGCCCTCAGGCTCGCCGAGCTCTATCGCTTCCAGAACCGCCCCGCCGATTTCGTGCGGCTGGCCGAGCGGCTCCTGTCGCGACGGCCGGACGACGCGTCGCTGCGACGGGAAGCCATAGAGACAGCGACGGGCCTCGGCCGCGCGGACCTCGCCCTCAGGCTCCTCCGTCCCCTGGTCGATCGGCAGCCGGCCGACGAGACGCTGGCTCTTCGCTATCTCGGCCTCGCGGCGGAGGCGCGGCGCCTGGACGACGGGCTCGGCGTGTGGCGGCGATTCCTGGCCGCGACCCCCGGGGCCAAGATCGACGCCCGGCTCAAGGCCGGGAAGCTTCTCGCCGACCTTGGGCGGCCGGGGGATGCCATCGTTGAATATGAAGCGGCGGTCGCTTTGGGAGGCGACAAGCCTGAGGCCGCCGCGAACGTGACCGCCCGCCTCGCCCTCGCCGCGCTCTACGAAGCCACCGGGGCCCCGGCGAAATCGCTGGCCCAGCTCGAGGCGCTCCAGCGGTTGCGCCCGCGTGATCCCGCCATCCTGCGCGAGGTAGGGCGGCGCAGTCTCGGCCTGTCCCGACAAGAGTCCGCCTTGCGCGCGTATCAGGCGCTGCTCGACCAGGAACCCAACGACCTCGAGGCGCTCAAGCGGGTCGGCCAGCTCCTGGCCTGGAGCGGCGAGCGACCGCGCGCGAGGCAGGCGCTCGAGCGGTTCAATCGTCTCAAGGGGGGCGACTACGAAGTGCACTACCTGCTGGGCGAGATCTACACGGCCGAGCACGACGAGGGACGTGCCCGGTCCGAGTACGAGAAGGCCTTGCGGCTTCTCCCCCCACGGTCAGCCACGAGATAGGCCGACCACCATGGTCCGGCTCCTGGTCGCCCTGGCAATCGCGGCGGCCGGAGTCGCCCCTGCCGCCGCCCAGGCGCCGCCCCCCATCCAGGCTCCGGCCATGCCGGCTCCGGACGATCAAGCGGCGCAGGCCGCGGCGTCCCCGATCGCCCCCGCGACGCAGGCTCAACCAGCGCCGCAGGCCCAACCAGCGCCGCAGGCCCGACCAGCGCCGCAGGCCCAACCAGCGCCGCAGGCCCAAGAAGACACTCGCGAGGCCGAGATCATCCGCGCCCGCCTTCTCTCGCGACTCGGCCGCACGGAGGAGGCCCTCGCCGCCTTCGCCGCCCTGCTCGCCAAGTACCCGGACGATCACGCGCTGCGGGCGGACCACGTCGAGTTTCTTCTCGACGCGGGCTTCACGGACCGGGCGGAAGCCGATCTCGCCCGGCTCCTGCTCGTGGATCCGCGCTCGGCGAGGGTCCGGCGACTGCAGGCGCGCCTCGAGATCGACCGCGGGGCGCCCCAGCGGGCGGCGGAGATCCTGGCTGCGCTTGTCGAGGAATCGCCGGACGATATCGGGCTCCGCGCCGACCTCGCCTCGGCCCGGCTCGCGGCCGGGCGCTGGGCGCAGGCACTGTCCGTCTACTCGGATCTCCTCGAGCGGAGTCCCGACAACGAGGACTGGCGCGCGGCTCATCGCGATCTCCTCGCCGGGTACGCTCCACGCCTGCTGTACACGCACCTGAGCCTCTACCAGCAGCAGGCGTCGCATCACGTGGACGAGGTGACCTGGAAGGGCTGGGTGGGGGAGCAGTGGTGGGTGCGGGCGGGCACGCGCTACGGCCAGTATCATCAGCAGGCGAGCTCCGGCAATCCCGCCTTCACGGAGCACATCGTGACGCCGCTCGTCGAGGTGGGCTTCCAGGCGACCAGACGGCTGCTCCTCCGCGCCGGGCTCGAGGAGCCCGTTCGTCACGAGACGGCCCAGACCACCCTGAGGCTCGGGGGAGCCTTCGATGATGGCCGGCTCGTCACCATGACGCTCGACGCCGCCGTCCACGAGATCGTGACCAATCCCGTCGTCGCCATCCCGCTGCGCGGCACCCGGGACCGCGTGACGGTCGATCTCAGCCGGCGACTGACGGACTGGGTGGTCGGCTTCGCTCACTACGAGTACCGCCACTACCGCGCCTCGGGCGAGGAGCTCGGGCATGCGTGGGAAGCCGCGGGGCGAGCCGAGGTCGCGCTCTGGCGATCGCAGCCGTTGCAAGTTACCCTCATCCCACAGCTGTTCTTCGAGGAATACACGCCCGACGCGGGCAGCCCGCTCCGCGATCAGATCGCCTTCATTCGGCGCCGCGACATGCTCGGCATGGGGCTCCTCATCGGCTGGGAAGTCCTGCCCGGGCTCCGGGTGCAGGTCGGCTCCACCGGGCACCGGGATTTTCATCGGGCCGCGACCTCCTGGGAGGCGCTCGGCGAGGTGCGGTGGCGAATTCGGCGCTGGGTCGAGATGCGCGTGCTCTATAATCGGAACACGGACGGGAGCCTGCTGGGGGGGACAGAACAGCTCTTCACCGCCAACCTGGAGATCCTCTACTGACGTCCTGGACGAGGAGGATGGAGACGGCGCAGCACAGAGCGCGCGCGGCGCTGGCGCTGCTCGCCACGCTCCTCCTGGTCTCCTGCGCGGGCCCCAGCCAGGAATGGACCCGCCCCGGCGCGTCGCGGATAAGCAAGCTCGCCGTGCTCCCCTTCGAGAACCAGACCAGCGCCGTCCGGCCCGGCGCCTCCGTGTCCGAGCTCCTGGTCTCCGAGCTTCTGGCCTCGGGGCCGGTGGCGGTCATGGATCCGAGCGAGGTCGCCGATCTCCTCCGCCGCGAGAACCTCGATCCCGCCGACGCGGGGCGCCTGCCCTCGGCGCAGCGCATGGGCCGTCTCCTGCAGGTGTCTCACGTCCTCCAGGGCGCCGTCACCGAGTACCGTTACCGTCCCGGCCTTTCCGAGACGCCCGTGGTCGGCGTGACCGCGCGGGTCATCGACGTCGCCACCGGGGACCTGGTGTGGACCGCGAGCTACGCGCGCTCCGGATCGTCGTGGCGGCAGGAGGGACTATCGAGCGTGGCCCAGTCCATTGCCCGGGACATGGCCACGCATCTGTCCGGCGCGCTGGGCGACGCCCGGGCGCGGTAAGCGCCGGGTGAGCGGCGCCTCCCACCGCGTCGACGCCTATCTCCTCGAGCTCGGCGCCGGGATCATCCTGCTCGCCATCGTCAATGTCCTGTTCCTGCCGCACGACATCGGCTTTCTGGGCTGGCAGCCCAATCCCGCCCTCGCCCTCGTCGCGGTCATCGCGGCGCGCCACGGGCTTCGCGAGGGGATCATGGCCGCCCTCGTGATGGCGGGTCTCGAGCTCGCCTGCCGGTTCGGCCGAGCCGAAGACCTGTCGTGGAGCATGATGCGGAGCCTGCAGACGTATGTCACCCCCCTCCTGCTCCTGAGCACGGGTTTCCTCCTGGGTGCCATCCGGGAGGAGCGGCGGCGAGAAACGGAGGGGCTCGGGCAGCGCGTCCGCGATCTCGAGGACGAGCTCGCCGACCAGGCCGTGCGCTTCATGGCCGCCTCGGAGGCAAAGCACGAGCTCGAGCGGCGCGTGGCCGACGAGGGCGCCTCCCTCTCCAACCTGTATGCCGCCGCCCAGGCCCTCGAGACCCTCGACGTCGATCGCCTCTATCCGGCCATCCCCCAGACGGCGCGGCGCTTTCTCCAGGCCGATGCGTGCCAGCTCTATCTCCTCGACGGCGACGTCCTGCGGCTGCGGGCCGCCGAGGGCGCGCCGCCGCCGCTCACGGAGCTCAATCCGGGAGAAGGGCTCGCGGGGCTCGCCATCCGCCAGGGCAAGGCGCAGAGCCTGCGCGACCTCATGACGATCTCCACGGCCGAGGAGCTGCAGCGCGCGCCCTTCGTCATGGCCGCCCCGCTCACCGGACGCGAAGGCGCCCTCCTGGGGTGCCTCACGGTCACCCGCCTGCCCTTCCTGCGTCTCAATCCCGTCGCCCTCGACCGACTCGGGCTCGTGGCGAACTGGGCGGCCCTCGCGGTCGACAACGCCCGGACGCACGAGAGAACGCGGGCCCGCACCATCCAGGACGATCTCATCCGCGCCTACACGTACGCCTACTACCAGCACCGGCTCGAGGAGGAGGAGGCGCGCGCCGCGCGCTATGATCGGCCCCTCGCCGTCCTGATCTTCCGCATCCGGCAGCTCGAGCTGATCGCCTCGGCGCGGCGTGCGGAGCTGGGCCGCGTGCTCTCGCTCGTGTTCAACCACTCGCTGCGCGACGTGGACATCGTCTGCCGCTACGCGACCGACGATGCCTTCGCCGTCATCCTGCCCGAGACGGACGCCGAGGGCGCGGCGGTGGTGGCCGCGCGTGTCGAGCACGAGATCGCCGCCTTCCAGTTCGCGCCCTACGCCGACGAGGACCGCGACCTCGAGTTCACCATCCGCGTGCTCCCCGTGCGGGAGCCGGGGCAGGGCCCCGCGAGAGGACGGGAGCCGCGGGGATGAGAGCCCTCCTGCTCACCCTGCTCGCGGCGGCGATGGAGGCGGGGGCCGGCCTCGCCCTCTGGGCCGCCGGCATGCCAGCACTTCCCGTGGCGATCGTCCTCCATGGCCTCGCCAGCCTGCTTGCCGCCGGGGGTCTCGCGCGGCGCACACGGCCCGACGAGCGGCTCTACGTTTTTGGCACTGTGCTCGCCCTGCCCGGTCTGGGCCTGCTCGGCGTCGCCGGGGTTCGGCTCTGGGCCGTCCTCGTGCCGCCCTCGGGAATGTACGAGGACATACACACGGAGATGGGCGATCTGCCTGCGCCCGCGCTGCCGCCCGAGTCCGTGGACCGGGTCTCCGAGTGGGTACAGCAGCAGGTCTCCGTGCAACCCCTGGCCGATCTCGTCCGGGCGGGCGACCCTCGCACCCAGCGCTGGGCCATCGATCTCCTCGGCCGCCGCGGCGATCGCGCGGCCGTTGACTTGCTCCGCGAAGCGCTGGGCGCCACCGACCGCGACGTGCAGATGGCGGCCTCTTCAGCCCTCCAGCGCGTCGAGGAGCGACTCACCCGGGAGATCTCTCGCGGCCAGGAGCGTCTGAGGGAAGAGCCCGACTCGGCCATCGCCTGGCACGCTTTTGGCGAGACCTGTCGGTCCTACTGGGGCTCGCACCTCCTCGATCCCACCATGGGCCAGCACTGGCTGGGCGAGGCCGAAGCCGCCTACCGACGGGCGCGGGCGCGGCGACCGGGCTGGCTACCGCCTACCGTGGGATTGGTGCAAGCACTGCTGGGGCTGGGCAAGCTGCACGAGGCCGAGGCCCTGGCGCGCGAGGCGGAGGAGCTGTCGCCGTCGGGCACCCTCGATCTGTTGCTCGCCGAGGTGCTCTTCCGCGAGCAGCGATGGTCCGAGCTTCGACGGCTGGCCCGCGGCGCCGTCGCTGCCGGACGCCAGGATGAGCGGCTCGCCTGGTGGGCGGGCGCCGAGCCATCGCGAGAGGCCCCGCATGGCTGAGAGGGCGGACGTCTGCCTGATTCTCGAAGGCACGTATCCGTACGTCACGGGCGGCGTGTCGGCCTGGATCCATCAGCTGCTCCGTGCCCTGCCGGAGATCCGCTTCGCCCTCTTCCACATCGGCTCCACCGCGGGCACCACGCTCACCGCCCAGTACCAGCTGCCGTCGAACGTCGTCAGCCTGACCAATCTCGGCCTGCATGGCGGCGACGAGCCCGACGTGCATGGCCAGGCCCTCCAGCCCGACGACTGGGAGGCGGTCCGGACTTTCCACGATCAGCTCCAGGAGGAGCGGACGGCCGGATTCGCCGGACTCATGGAGCGGATCGCGCCCGCCCCCGGGGGCGGGCCCTCGGGCCACGACTATCTCTACGGCAAGCCCTCCTGGGATGTCGTCCGGCAGATCTATGAAGCGCGCGCGTCCGACGTCTCGTTCGTCGACTACTACTGGACCTGGCGCTTCACGCACCTGCCGATGTTCCGGCTCATGCACGCCACGCTTCCAGAGGCCGCCGTGTATCACACGGTCTCCACGGGCTGGGCGGGACTCGCCGCCACCCTGGCTCGCGTGCGGACCGGTCGCCCCATGCTCCTGACCGAGCACGGCATCTATGCGCGCGAGCGCCGCAGCGAGATCGACCAGGCGGAATGGATCTATGTCCAGCGGCAGGGGCCGATGAGCCTGTCCGGCGGGCCCGGCTTCTTCAAGGAGCTCTGGACGCGGCTCTTCGTGCGCCTCTCGCAGCTCACCTATGAGCACGCCGACCTCATCGTCACCATATTCGAGGGCAACCGCCAGGCGCAGATCCGCGACGGCGCCGATCCCGCCAAGACCCTCGTCATCCCCAACGGGGTGGACATCGAGCCCCTGGCCGCGCTCGTGCCGGTGCCCGCCGCGCCGGGCGAGTTCCGCGTGGGGTTCGTGGGGCGCATCGTTCCGATCAAGGACGTCAAGACCTTCCTCCGCGCCATCAAGATCCTCGTCGAGCATCTGCCGGGAGCGCGCGCCGTGCTGGCCGGGCCAACCGACGAGGATCCGGACTATGTCACCGAGTGCCGGACCCTCGCCGCCACTCTCGGGATCCAGGATCGCGTCGAGATCACGGGCGCGGTGGACGTGCGGGAGATCTACGCGCGGCTCGACGCCGTGGCCCTCACCAGCGTGTCGGAGGGCCTGCCCCTCGTCGTGCTGGAGGCGGGTGCGGCCGGCCTTCCCATGGTCGCCACGGACGTGGGCGCGTGCCGAGAGCTGCTGCAGGGACGCGACCGCGCCGACCGGGCGCGGGGGCCGAGCGGCCTCGTCACGGGCGTGGCCGACCCCGGCGCGACGTCCGAGGCCCTGCTCACGCTCGCGCGCGATCCCGGCCTCCGCCACGAGATGGGCCGCGTCGCTCGCGAGCGGATCCGTGCCCACTACCAGGAGCGGGACCTCGTCGCGAGCTATCGCGACATCTATAGCCGCCTGATGGCGGCCGCTCCCGATCCCGCGGGTCTAGGCCAATGATAAGGGGCCATCTGCTTCGTTGCCGCCCTCGGCCGCCCGCTCAACGTACAGAAAGTACGCCTCGCGTGCGGCCGTCGGGCGACGCCTCGCATCTGGCCCCTTCTCATTTCCCTAGACAGGCATGAAAGGGCGCTGAACCGTGGCGGGTATAGGATTTCGGCTGAAGCGGCTCATCGCCGAGGAGAGCTATGGCGGCTGGCTGCGGGCGCACCTCTACGGCGCCGTGCTGTCCTCGGGCCCCTGGCTCCTCAGCATCTTCACGCTCGCCTCCCTGAGCTTGCTCTCGCGCGGCATCGTCGACGATCCCGCGCGCGATCTCTTTCGCACCATCGTGGCGTGGACCTACTCCTTTTCCCTGGTGACCACGGGCGCGCTGCAGATGGTGGTCACGCGCCAGCTTGCCGACGCCCTGTATCTGGGACGGCTCGGGGTGGTGGTGACGGCCTTTCGCTGGACGATGGGCTGGACGGCCCTCGCCCATCTGGGGCTGGGCGCGATCTTTTACGGTCTGGCCCCCGGCCTCCCGCCCGGGGCCCGTGTCTTCGGCGTCATGCTGCTCGTGGTGGTGTCCTCGACGTGGATGGCCATGATCTTCGTGGGCGCCGCGCAGGACTACGCGAGCGTGGTCGTGGCCTTCTTCATGGGCAACGCTGTGTCGGCGGCGGCGGCGCTCGGGGGCGGCTATCTCTGGGGCGTGGAGGGATACCTGGCGGGCTTCCTGCTCGGCCAGACCGCCATCGTCTTCGTGCTCGCGGCGCGGATCGAGCGCGAGTTTCCCGCCCGCGGCGACGCCGAGCGCCTTCGCTTCGGGCGTGCCCTGCGGAAGTACCGGGCCCTCGCGGTGGCGGGCACCTGCTACAACGCGGCCATCGTCGCGGACCGCGTGGTCTTCTGGTGCTCCGCCGAGGGCCGTCACGTGGCGAGCTGGTTCTGGGCTTCGCCGTACGACACCGCGGTGTTCCTGGCCTATCTCTCCGTGGTACCGTCGCTCACCATCTTCCTCGTGCGCGTCGAGACGGACTTCTACGACCGCTTCCGTGAGTACTACGGGGCCGTGAGCAAGCATGGGACGCTGGCCCAGGTGCTGCACGCCAAGGAGGGGATGGCCGAGTGCTTGCGCGAGAGCCTGCGCCGGGTCTTCCTCGCGCAGGGTCCGCTCACCCTCGCCCTCGTCGCGCTCGCCCCCTGGATCGCCGCGGGACTGGGCCTCGATCGATTGCAGGCGGCCATGCTGCGGCCACTCCTCGTGGGCGCGGCCCTGCATATCGTGGCGCTCTTCGGCACCATCATCCTGCTGTACTTCGATCGGCGCCGAGACGCCGCCGAGGTGTCCGTCATCTTCTTCGTGGCCAACCTGGCCCTGACTGCCGCCACGCTCTGGGCCGGACCGCGCTTCTATGGACAGGGATATCCGATGGCGGCGCTCCTCGCCGCGGCCTGGGCCTACCACCGTCTCGAGCAGACCCTGCGCGACCTCGAATACCTGACCTTCGCCTCTCAGCCCATGGACCCCGAAGACCAGCCGGCCGCCGCCTCGTGACGCGGCGGTCCGCTCCCGAAGGAATACGGGCGGAGCGCGTGGTGGTCGCCATGCTGCTCCTGCTGCTGGGAGCGGCCATCGTCCTGCCCCTCCTCGACGTCCTGATGGGCGCCGTGGTCATCGATCGCCGGCCGACGATGGAGATCCTCACCGCGGTCTTCGCGAAGCCTCTCTTCGTGCGGGCGCTCGCCAACACCCTGCTTTCCGGGGTGCTCGTGGTGGGACTCGGCAGCCTGATCGCGGTCCCGCTCGCCTGGCTCACCGCCCGCTATGACTTTCCCGGTCGCCGGGTGCTGACCACGCTCGGGCTCCTGCCCCTCGTCGTGCCGCCTTTCGTGGGCGCCATGGCCTTCCAGCAGATCCTGGGCCGGGAGGGCATGGTCGACCTCTTCCTCCTCCAGCGCTTCGGCCTGAGTCTTCCCTTCATGGAGGGGCTCCGTGGCGTCGTCCTCGTGCAGACGCTCCACTACTTTCCTGTCATCATGGTCGCCACGGCCGCGGCCCTGTCCGGAATCGATCGCTCGCTCGAGGAGGCCGCGCAGGTGCTCGGCGCCTCGGGTCTGCGCCTCCACCGTCGCATCCTGCTCCCCCTGGCCCGGAGCGGATATGCCGCCGGCGCGCTCCTGACCTTCGTCCGCGTCATCGACGACCTCGGCACGCCTCTCATGCTCGACTACCCGACGCTCCTCGCCCCCCAGGCCTATATCCGCGTGAGCACCGACGGCGTGGCGGACGGGGAGGCGTCCGTCATCTGTGTCGTCCTGATCGCGCTCTCGCTCGGGGCGCTCTGGCTCTTCACGCGCGCGCTCGGACGGAAGGAGCTGACGGCGCTGGGCCAGAGCGGGAAGAGCCCTACCATTCGCCTGCGGGCCGTCGGCACCACCGGGGCGTGGGCGCTGGCCGCGCTGTTCCTGTGCCCCGCGCTCCTGCCCCAGCTCGGCCTTGTCCTTCTCTCCGTGTCCAAGGTGTGGAGCTTGACGCTCCTCCCGAGCGAGTACACGACAGCCCACTATTGGGGGATTCTCTCGCTGACGCCTTTCATCTGGAACACGCTCCGCTACGCCGTGCTGGCGGCTTGCGTCGACATGGCGCTGGGCACCGTGATCGCCTGGCTCCTGCTGAGAGGTCGCACGCGCGGGGGCGCATGGCTGGATGCCGTCGCATCGGTGCCCCTGGCCGTGCCGGGCGTGGTGCTGGCCATCGGCTATCTACGCTTCTTCCACGGCTGGAACGTGCCGGGCCTGGGCGCGCCGCTGACCGCGACGTGGCTTCCGCTCGTCGTGGTCTACGCCGTAGGGCGCTTGCCGTACACGGTACGCGGCAGCTACGCCGCGCTCCAGCGGCTGCCGCCGTCGCTCGAAGAAGCCGCCCAGGGCCTCGGAGCCAGCCGGGCGCGCGCCTTCCTCAAGATGACGGCGCCGCTCATGGCGAGCGGGCTCCTCGTGGGCGGCCTCGTGGCTTTCGTGAGCTCGGCCTCTGATGTTTCCGCGACGCTGCTGCTCGTGCCGCGCCCCGAGCTCGGGCCGCTCTCCTACGGCATCTTTCTCATCAGGCTCCTGGATGGAGGCCGCGGCCCGGCGGCCGCCCTCGGCGTGATCGTCATCGCGATCGTGGCCGCGGGCACCTGGGTCGCCGCGCGCCTCGCCCTCCGCGGCGCCGCCACGACGAGGAGCTGAGACGATGGCGTCCGCGCGGGGGCGGGGACTCTGGGCCCTGCAGGTGTCCATGTTCATCGGCACCTTCGCCTGGTCGTTCATCCAGGTCAGCCTGCCCTTCTACATCGGGAAGATCTCCACGCTGGACGCGGCGGCGACTCTGCGGTGGACGGGCTGGATCCTCGGCATCAGCTCGCTCGTCACCATGGTCATGGCGCCGTTCTCCGCGCGTATCTTCGGGGAGAAGAATCCCAAGCGCTCCTATGTCGCCACCCAGATGCTCCAGGGCGGCGGCTTCTTTTTCATGGCCGCCTCCCGCACGCTCCTCGATCTCTTCTTCTCGCGGATGCTCCTGGGCTTCATGGGCGCCGTCTCCACCTTCGCCTTCATCATGGTGGGACGGAGTGGTGGAGATATCCGGCGCGGCATATCCGCCATCCAGTCGGGCATGACCCTGGGGCAGGTGCTGGGACCGGCTGCGGGCGCTCTCGTGGCGGCCCGCCTGGGCTTTCGACTCTCCTTCGTGATGGCGGGCTTCATGCTCTGGGCCTGCTCCGCTCTGGTGGGCTGGGGTGTGCCCACGCAGCAGCCTCAGGGATCGGCGCGCGACCGCGCCCAGACCGCATCCGTCCGCGAGATCGCCACCGTGTGTCTGCTCGTCCTGGCGGGCTCGACCCAGATATTCTTCCTCACGGCCATCTTGCCGACGATCCTTCCGCCCCTCGGCGTGCCCGCGGCCATGACCCTCGAGGTGGGCGGGCTCCTGATCATGGCCACGGGCCTGGCCGCCGCCCTCGGCTCCATGGCGGCGCCGCGTATCGGCGAGATCGTGGGCGATCGGACCACCATCGTCTGGTTTCTCGCCGCCTCCTCGCTCGCGCTGGGTGGGCTCGCCTTGGCGCCGGGCGTATGGAGCTTTGGCATCGTGCGGTTCTTCCAGGTGCTGTGCATCGCGCCGGTCTTTCCCCTGTCCGTGGCCGGCGTCGCGCAGCGGGCGTCCGGAATGGCCATCGGCATCGTGAACTCTTCGCGGATCGCCGGCGCATTTCTCGGGCCCGTGCTCGCCACCACGCTGCTCGCGTGGCTGCCGCCGGCGGCGGTCTATCTGACCGTGGCCGCGCTGGGACTGCTGGTGGCGCCCCTCGTGGCCCGCCTCGGCCTGCGGGGACGCGGCGGGAAGGAGGCGATGTGATGACTCAGGACGAGGCGGTGGTCCGGGTATCGGAAGCGCGCATGGAAGGCGTGGGCAAGCGCTACGGGGGCAGATGGGCCGTTCGCGATATCTCGCTCTCCATCCGTCCCGGCGAGTTCTACACGCTTCTCGGTCCCTCGGGCAGCGGCAAGACCACGCTGCTTCGGATGCTCGCGGGGTTCATCACGCCCGACGAGGGGCGCATCGTGGTGGACGACGAGCCCATCGACGACGTGCCGCCCTGGAAGCGCAACCTGGGCATGGTCTTCCGCGACTACGCTCTTTGGCCCCACCTGAGCGTGTTCGAGAACGTGGCCTTCGGGCTCCGCGAGCGCGGCGCGCGGGGGGCCGAGCTCGAGGGCAAGGTCAAAGCTGCCCTGCGGCAGGTGGGCCTCGCGGGCATCGAGGCGCGCCGGCCCTCGGAGCTCTCGGGAGATGAGCAGCAGCGCGTGGCGGTGGCGCGCGCCCTCGTCGTCCAGCCACGGCTCCTGCTACTCGACGAGCCGCTCTCCGAGCTGGACGCGCAGCCCCGCGCCCGCATGCGTCTCGAGCTCGCGCGCCTGCACCGCGAGGTCGGCATCACCACGCTGTACGTCACTCATGACCAGGCCGAGGCGCTCTCGCTGTCCACCCGCATCGGGGTGGTGTCGGGCGGATCCCTCATCCAGGAGGGGAAGCCCGAGGAGATTTACTGGAAGCCGCGCAACGCGTTCGTCGCCGAGTTCGTGGGCGCGGCCAATCTCGTGCCCGTTCGCGTGACCGAGCTGCGTGAGATGGGCGTGGTGGTGGAGACGGCGGGCGGCGCGCGCCTGCCCGTCTCCTCCGGCGCGCACACCTGGACGGCGGGCGCGCGCGCCCTTCTCTGTCTCCGGCCCGAGGCGCTGCGGGTGGAGGAGGCCGCCCTCGCCCCCGGAGGCATTCCAGGCACAGTGGCCGGCCACGTGTTCGAGGGCTCACGCCAGCTCTACGACGTCAGCATTCCCGGGGCGACGGTCAGGGTCGAGATGATCACCTCCGCCCTCGTGGGCCGGAGCTTCCGCCTGGGCGATGAGGTCAAGATCGAGGTGTCCCCCGAGACTTCCGTCCTCCTCCCCGACGAGCGGCCCGCCCCGTGATAATCTTCTGGGCCGGAGGATAGAATTCATGAACAGCGAGCTGACGCCGGCCGAACTCAAGGCGCGCCTGGACGAGCGCGCCCCTGTCGTGCTCCTCGACGTGCGCCAGGACTGGGAGACCAAGCTCTGCCGGCTGGAGAACGCCGTGCACATCCCCATCGAGGAGATCGAGCTCAGGACCGACGAGCTCAACTCCGCCGACGAGATCGTCGTGTACTGCCACCAGGGCGTGCGCAGCGCCGCCGTGGCCGAGTACCTGCGGAGCCTCGGCTTCGGTAACGTGAAGAACCTGGCAGGCGGTCTCGACGCCTGGGCGCGCGCCGTCGACCCCTCGATGCGCCGCTACTGATGTTCGAGCCGAGACGCTGCCGACGAGCCGTAGGCGAGGAGAGCGGCGAGGCGAGGGCTGGGTTGAGCTTCGAGCCGAGACGCTGCCGACGAGCCGCAGGCGAGGAGAGCGGCGAGGCGAGGGCTGGGTTGAGCTTCGAGCCGAGACGCTGCCCGCCGTTCGAGCCGAGTGGCGGCCCGCGGCCGTCGCGAGGCGAGAGCTGGGTTGGTCCCGCAGGCGTGGCAGTTCGAGCTGAAGGGCATAGCCTTGAGGCGAGGGCTGAGTCGATCAGCGACGAGGCGAGGGCTGAATAGATGTCGGATCTGGTTCGGGTCGAGCGAAAAGGTCGCTGCGCGTGGGTGACCTTGGATCGGCCCCCCCTCAACCTCTTCACGCCCGAGCTCATCGCGGCCGTGCGCGAGACGTTCGACACCCTCGCGCGCGACGCCGGCGTGGGCGCGGCGGTGCTGACGGGGGCGGGCCGTGCCTTCACGGCTGGCATGCAGGTACAGGTGCTGCGGGATCTCACGCCCGCCTCCGCCAAGGCCCTGATCACCTCGCTGCACGAGGCCATCCACGCCGTTCACGAGGCGCCCTTCCCCACGATTGCCATGGTCAACGGCCCCTGTCTCGGCGCCGGCTTCGAGCTTGCCATGGCCTGCGACATCCGCACCGCCGCCGACGGCGCGCGGCTGGGACTGCCGGAGGTCAAGGTGGGCGTGCCCTCGGTGATCGAGGCGGCCCTCCTGCCCGCCCTCGTCGGCCCCGGGCGCGCGGCCGAGATCCTCCTGACGGGCGAGCCCGTGGACGCCGCCCAGGCGCTCGAGTGGGGTCTCGTCAACCGTGTCGCCTCGCCGGACAAGCTCGAGGCCGTGACGGCCGAGATGGCGGGGCAGATCCTCGCGTGCGCCCCGGGCGCCATCCGCCTGCAGAAAGAGCTGATCGTGCGGTGGCGAAACGCGGATCTCTCCTCGGCCATCCGCTTCGGCATCAACGCCTTCGCCCAGAGCTACGCCACGGGCGAGCCTCGCGAGGCGGCCCTCGCCTTTCTCGAGAAGCGCCGGCCGAAGTTCGAGTAGGGCCATGGTCAAGGCGGTGACCTTCGATTTCTGGGAGACGCTCGTGCAGGATTCGGCGGAGAACCTGCGCGCCCAGCGGAGGCTCCGCATCGAGGCCCTCCACCAAGCCGTCCGTCGAGCCGGCTGCGAGCTCGAGGAATCGCTCGTCGTGGAGGCCTACGATCGCTCGGAGCGCATGCTCACCGAGAGCTTCTGGAGCCAGGACCGCGATCCGCGCATCGAGGAGCAGGTGCGGCTCGTCCTCGAGATCGTTTCCCCGAGCGTCTGCGAGGCGATGCCCACCGCGCACTTCGAGGATGCGCTTGCCGGCTACATCGAGCCCGTGCTGCGACTCCCGCCCGCCCTGTGCCCGGGGGCGGACGAAGCCGTGCGGGCCCTCGCCGCGCGCGGGATCGCCCTCGGGATCGTGTCGAACACGGGCCGGACGCCCGGCATCATCCTGAGGAAGGTTCTCGCAAGCTACGATCTCCTGCGTCACTTCTCCGTCATTTCCTACTCCGACGAAGTCGGCTACCGCAAGCCCGACGCCGAGATATTCCGCCGCACCCTCGCCGCCCTCGCCACCGAGCCGCGCCACGCCGCGCATGTGGGCGACAACCCGATCGCCGACGTTCAGGGCGCCCAGGGCATCGGGATGCGCGGGATCCACTTCGCGGCCGCGGGCACGCCCGGCGCCGCCCATGCCGATCTCGTGGTCACCGATCTCCGCCAGCTCGTCGATCGCCTCCTCGATAGCTGATCGCGGTTTGTATTGCGTCATCTGAATGTCACGCGTAAGATCGACGCCCGTCATGGATGTGGCCGCCCTCAGAGCAAAAATTCGCGACATCAAGGATTTCCCCACCGAAGGCATTCTCTTCAAAGACATCACCACGCTGCTCAAGGATGGTCCGGCCTGGACGGCGGTGATCGAGCATCTGGCCGCCCGACATGGCCGAGGCAGCGTGGACGTGGTGGTCGGCGTCGAGTCGCGAGGCTTCATCTTCGGCGGCGCGCTCGCGCAGCAGCTGGGGGCGGGTTTCGTCCCCGTGCGCAAGAAAGGCAAGCTGCCGTCACGGGTCATCGAAGAAGAATACGAGCTCGAATATGGCCGGGATGTCCTGGCCATTCACGAAGACGCCATCCGCCAGGGCCAGAAGGTCCTGGTGGTGGACGACCTGCTCGCCACGGGCGGCACCATGGCCGCCACGCTTCGCCTCATCGAGCGCCTGGGCGGCGTCGTGGTGGCCGCGGAGTTCCTCATCGAGCTCAGGTTCCTCAAGGGACGTGATCGGCTGAAAGGCTACCGCGTCGAGTCGCTCATCCAGTACGACTGAGGAGTCCGCATGGATCGTCCGTTGAGCGAGAGCACCAGCGCGCCCGGGCCCTGGGGGGGGCGACCATGGGCCGCATCGTTTCGTGGGGCGTGGCGGGGGTCGATCCGGATATCATGAGCATAGGGCCCGTGCCGGCCTCGCGGCAGGCGCTGCACCGGGCCGGCCTCGGGGTGCAGGAGCTCGACCTCGTCGAGATCAATGAAGCCTTCGCCGCGCAGTACCTCGCGGTGGAGCGGGAGCTGGGGTTGGACAGGGAAAAATCGAACGTCAACGGGGGCGCGGTGGCCCTCGGGCACCCGGTGGGTGCCTCGGGGGCGCGGCTCTGCTTCACCCAGGAGCTTGGACGGCGACGGGGCCGTTTCGGCCTCGCCTCGCTCTGCATCGGGGGCGGGCAGGGGATCGCCATGGTGGTGGAGGCCCTTCATGACTAGGTCGACCCGGACGATCGCGTCGGCGCTCCTGATCCTGCTGCTCGGCGCGGCTGCGCCGGCCGCGGCGGAAGAGCTTCGCCAGGGTCTCAATGCTCCGCTGATTCTCCAGATGCTGTCACGGCCCCCCGACAAGCCCGAGACGATCATGAAGGAGGGTCTTCGTCGCGACGCCGAGCTCTCGAAGGTGACGCGCCCCTCGGAGGGACAGGTGATGCCGGATGGCTCGGTCCGCTACGGCAGCATGGACGGGGCCTCCGTCACGGTGACGATCAAGAACCCGTGCCCGCCGGGCGATATCGCCCACGAGATGGCCGTCCCGCTGCCCGGCCGCGGCCGCAGGTAGCCGTACCGCCGCTCCACGCTGTCCGCTCCTCGTACCAGGGAGGTCGTTCGAGCATGGCCATCAAGCAGGTCGGCGTCATCGGCTGTGGGCTCATGGGTTCCGGCATCGCGCAGGTCTCGGCGCAGGCGGGCTTCCCCACCGTCGTGATCGAAGCCAACCAGGGCTTCCTCGACAAAGGTCTCGCGGGCATCCGCAAGAGCCTGGAGGCGCAGGTGGCCAAGGCGAGGATGGAGGCCCGCGCCAAGGACGAGACGCTCGGGCGGATCAAGGGCTCGATCCAGTTCGAGGACCTCAAGGACTGCGATCTCGTCATCGAGGCGATCACCGAGAACCAGACCCTCAAGAACGAGACCTTCGCCCGGCTGGACGCCATCTGCCGGCCGCATGCCCTGCTCGCCTCGAACACCTCGTCGTGCACGATCACGGCCATGGCCGCGGCGACGAAGCGGCCCGGGCAGGTGCTGGGGTTGCATTTCTTCAACCCCGTTCCCTTGATGAAGCTCGTGGAGGTCGTGCAGTCCATCCTGACCGACGAGGCCACCGTCAGCGGGGCCTACGAGTGGGTGCAGGCGGTGGGCAAGGTGCCCGTCAAGACCAAGGACTCCACGGCCTTCATCGTCAATCGCCTGCTCGTGCCCTATCTTCTCGACGCCATCCGCGTCTACGAGGGCGGGCTCGCCACCCTCGAGGACATCGACCAGGCCATGAAGCTGGGCTGCGGCTACCCCATGGGCCCCTTCACCCTGCTCGATCTCGTCGGGCTCGACACGACCATGTTCGTGGCGGAAGTCATGTTCGAGGAGTTCCGCGAACCCCGCTACGCCCCGCCGCCGCTCCTCAAGCGCATGGTCATGGCGGGGCGCCTGGGACGGAAGTCCGGCCGGGGCTTCTACGATTACGCGCAGAAATAGATAGCCGGCGCCTCGGCCAAGGACGCCCTCCATGCAGAATCTCTTCTACCTCACGAACGAGCAGCGGGCCATCCGCGATCTGGCCCGCGACATCGCGCGCGAGCGGATCGCTCCCCGGGCCGCTCACGTGGACGAGACGGGCGAGTACCCTCGGGAGCAGCTGGCCGCCCTCGCCAAGCAGGGCCTCATGGGGCTGCACATCCCCGAGCAGTACGGGGGCAGCGCGGCGGGCGCGCTGGCCTTCTGTCTCGCGGCCGAAGAAGTCGCCTGGGCCTGCGCCTCGACCTCGACCATCTTCCTCGTGCAGAACCTCGGCGGCTATCCCATCCTTTTCGCGGGCACCGAGGCGCAGAAGCGCCGCTACCTCCCGCGCATCGCCGCGGGAGAGATCACCGCCGCGTTTTCACTCTCAGAGTCCGGCTCGGGCTCCGACGCCGCCGCCGTCACCTGCGCGGCCGTGCGCAAGGGTGATCGGTACATCGTCAACGGATCGAAGATGTGGGTGACCAACGGCTCTCACGCCGGCATCATCACGGTGTTCGTGTCCACGGACAAGGCCAAGCGCGCCAAGGGCGTCACCGCCCTCCTCGTCGAGCCCGGCATGAAGGGATTCAGCGTCGGCAAGCCGGAGAGGAAGCTCGGAATTCACGGAAGCCCGACGGTGTCGCTGCACTTCACCGATTGCGAGGTGCCCGTGGACAATCGCCTCGGCGACGAGGGGCAGGGGTTTCCCGTGGCCATGCGGACGCTGCAGCAGTCGCGGCCGACCATCGGCGCCCAGGCCGTGGGAATCGGCCAGGCCGCGCTCGATGCCGCGGTGTCCTACGCCCGCGAGCGGCGTGCCTTCGACCAGCCCATCGGCGCCTTCCAGGGCATCCAGTTCATGCTCGCGGACATGGCCATGGCCGTGCACGCCTCACGCCTGACCGTGCATCACGCGGCCGGGCTCATCGATCGAGGGGAGACGCAGACCGCGATGGAGGCGTCCTTCGCCAAGTGCCTGGCCTCGGACAGCGCCATGAAGGTGGCCACGGACGCCGTGCAGGTGCTGGGCGGCTACGGGTATACGCGGGAGTTCCCCGTCGAGCGGTTCATGCGGGACGCCAAGATCACGCAGATCTACGAAGGCACCAACCAGATCCAGCGCCTGGTGATCGCCCAGCATCTCCTGGGCAAGCTCTGACGCGCGCAGCCTCGGAAGAGAAGTAGCCGTCTTTCGCCCGCTCACCGACACAGCCCGCGGCCGGGACCATCCCGGCCGCGGGCTGTGTTAAGGTGCCGGACAGTCCATGGACCTCGTGCTGATCGCCCAGGGCCTTCTCAACGGCCTCTTGTTCGGAGGGGTCTACAGCCTCATGGCGGTGGGCCTGACCCTGATCTTCGGCGTCATGCGCGTGGTCAACTTCGCCCACGGCGACATGATGGTCTGGGGCATGTACCTGGCCTTCCTGCTCGCCACGCGCCTCGGGCTCGATCCCTACGCGGGCTTTCCCCTGTGCGCGGCTGCCCTCTTCGCCCTGGGCTTCGTCGTGCAGCGCCGACTGGTCAACCGCATCATCGACGCCCCGCACGAGATGCAGATCCTCCTCATGCTCGGCATCGCCGTCGTGCTGGAAAATGGCGCCCTCGTGGTCTTCGGCCCCGACCCCCGGCGCGTGAAGTCCTTCCTCGCTCTCTCCACCGTCTGGCTGGGTCCCCTCTTCGTGGACGTGGCGCGGCTCGTGACGTTCCTGCTCGCCGGCGTGCTCACGGGGCTCCTCTATCTCTTCTTGTTCAGGACGGATCTTGGCCGCAGCATGCGGGCGGCCGCCGACAATCCATACGGGGCCGCCGTCATCGGCACCGATGTCCGACGCGTGTACGCGGTGGCCTTCGGCATCGGCGCGGCCTGCGTGGGGGCGGCGGGCGCCCTGGTGGCGCCCTTCTATCCCTTTCAGCCCTCCGTGGGACTGGGAGCGAGCGTGACGTCGTTCAACATCGTCATCATCGGCGGCATGGGCAGCCTGCCCGGAGCCTTCCTTGGCGGCCTCCTCGTGGCGGTGGCCGAATCCCTCGGCGCCGTCTTCCTCTCGCCGTCGCTGAAGGAGCTCGTCTCCTTCTCCCTGCTCATCCTGATCCTCCTCTTCAGGCCGGCCGGCCTCTTCGGGGGCAAGGTCGCGTGAGGCTCTGGCCCCTCGGTCTCGCCCTGGTCGCCCTCGCCGCGCTGCCTCCCTTCATCGGCTCGTACGCGGTCACCCTTTTCACCCTGATCTTCTTCTACGCCTACCTGGGCCAGGCCTGGAACATCCTCGGGGGATACGCGGGACAGCTCTCCGCCGGCCATGCGGCCTTCGTGGGCATCGGCGCCTACGTCACCGCCGTCCTGTCGCTCCGGCTGGGCCTCACCCCCTGGATCGGCATGTTCGTGGGCGCGGCCGCGGCGGCCCTGCTCGGCGCCATCATCGGCTACCTGGGCTTCCGCTTCGGGCTGCGCGGCTTCTACTTCGTGCTCCTCACCGTGGCCTTCGCCGAGGTGTGCCGGATCATCGCCCTGAACACCGAGGCGGTGGGCGGCGCCGTCGGGCTCTACATCACGTTCACGGGCAATCCCGCGCAGTTCCAGTTCCAGAACCCCCGGGCCTACTACTACATCGCGCTCGTCCTGATGACCGGCGCCACCGTCGCCGTGTGGCGGCTCGAGCGGTCGCGCCTCGGCGCCTACCTGGTCGCCATCCGCGAGGACGAGCAGGCGGCCGAGGCCCTCGGCATCGACACCTTCCGGTGCAAGCTGCTCGCGAGCGTGCTCTCCGCCTTCCTCACCGGGATCGGCGGGGCCTTCTACGCCTTCTATCAGTTCTCGCTCCAGCCCAACACGCTCTTCGGCATCCCCCTCTCCGTGGAGATCATCATCCGTCCCATCGTGGGCGGCGCCGGCACGCCGCTGGGGCCGGTCCTCGGCTCCTTCATCCTCTCCCCGCTCGCCGAGCTTTCCCGGAGCTACTTCGCGGCCACCGGCTGGTCGGGCGGCCATCTCATCGTGTACGGCTCGCTCCTCATCGCCGTGGTGCTCTTCCTGCCCGAGGGCGCCGCCCCCTTCGTGGCGCGCCTCGCGCGATCGTGGAGGATGGCGCGCTGAGCTTTCTCGAGGTGCGCGGGCTCTCCAAGCGCTTCGGAGGTCTCCTCGCCGTGGAGAGAGTCGATCTGACCATGGCCGACGGCGACATGCTCGGCCTCATCGGGCCCAACGGGGCGGGGAAGACCACCGTCTTCAATCTGCTCTCGGGCTTTCTCGCTCCCGACGCGGGCGAGATCCGGTTCCGCGAGCGGCGCCTCGGGGGGCTCAAGCCGCATGACATCTGCCGGCTCGGGCTCGCGCGCACCTTCCAGATCGTGCGACCCTTCGCGCGGCTCTCCGTGCTCGACAACGTCAAGGTCGCCGCGCTGGCCCGCCATCCCGCCATGGCGGATGCGCTCGCCGCGGCGCGGGCGGTCCTGGAGCGGGTGGGGCTCGTCGACCGGGCCTCCGAGCTCGCCTCGCGCCTCACCCTGGCCGACCGTAAGCGCCTCGAGCTGGCCCGAGCGCTCGCCACGGAGCCGACTCTCCTCTTGCTTGACGAGGTGATGGCCGGGCTCAACGCCACCGAGATCGACGCCATGGTCCGGCTCATCGGCGCCATCAACTCGGGGGGGATCTCCGTCCTCCTCATCGAGCACAACATGCGGGCCGTCATGTCGCTCTCGCACCGGGTCATCGTGCTGTCCTTCGGGGAGAAGATCGCCGAGGGCACCCCCCGCGCCGTGGCCGCCGACCGCCGGGTCATCGAGGCCTATCTCGGAGACGAGTATGTCCATCCTGCTGCGCATTGACGGCATCCAGGTCGGCTACGGTGACATGACGGCCGTCCACGAGGCCTCGCTCGAGGTCCGCCAGGGCGAGACGGTGGCTCTCATCGGCGGCAACGGGGCGGGCAAGACCACGACCCTGCGCGCCGTGTCGGGGCTCCTGCCTCTCCGCCGCGGGCACATCGAGCTCGACGGCCGGCGCCTCGACGGCCTCGGAAGCGCCGACGTCGTCGGGCTCGGCGTCGCGCACGTGCCCGAGGGGCGGCAGCTCTTCCCGACCATGACCGTCAGGGAGAACCTCGAGCTCGGGGCCCGATCGAGCGAGGCCCGGCGGCAGCGGATCGAGACACTGCAGTGGGTGTTCGAGCTGTTTCCCCGGCTCTCCGAGCGCCAGGGGCAGCTGGCGGGCACGCTGTCGGGCGGAGAGCAGCAGATGTGCGCCATCGGCCGGGGCCTCATGGCCAAGCCACGACTTCTCATGCTCGACGAGCCGAGCCTCGGCCTCGCCCCCGTCATGGTCAAGCTCATCTTCGATAATCTCGAGCGCATCAACGCGGAGGGGTTGACCATCCTCCTTGTCGAGCAGAACGTGCTGCGCTCGCTGCAGCTCTGCCACCGGGGCTATGTCCTGGAAAACGGGCGGATCACTCTGGAAGGCCCCCGCGAGAGCCTGCTCCAGAGCCCACATATCAAGCAGGCATATCTGGGGCTATAGCAGGGGTTGTAGGCCAGTCCCCAGCCACACCCGCTCCCTGGTCACGAAAAGCGGCATCGAGCCTCCAGGAAAGTTGCAGTATCGGGCACTTACGAATATGCTGGTCACGCCGGGAGACCTACCGTCCCCGGACGTCGTCCATGCGCTTCTCGACACGGCATCTCGTTTTCGTGGCGTCCCTGGCCACGCTGGTTCTCAGCGGCCTGGGCATGGGTGGGGTCGCGGTCACCCTGCGACATCTCTCCTTCGCCCGCCAGGAGGCGGTGGCGCGAGGTCAGGAGACCGCGGGGCTCCTCATCGCCGACGCGCAGGCGGCCTTGCGCCGCGAGGCCGGCCTCCTGGCTCGAGACGCGGCCCTCGTGGACGGTGTCGCAAAGGGCGACTGGGCCACCCTCGTGCGAGGTGTGTCACCCCGGCTGGCCGATCTGACCCTCGAAGGCATCGCCGATCTCGTCGTCATTCTCGACGACACGGGCAGCCCCATTCTCCAGGCCCCGCCCCAGACGCAGACCGCGCTCGCGAATCCGATCGCGCTGGCCAAGGCGCCGCCCTCGCTGATCTCCGTGGGCGATCGCCCGTACATCATCGCGTCCGCTCAGGTGCGGCTACCGGGGGAGAGATCCGACGGACGCCCCATCGGCTTCGTCCTCGTGGCGCGAAGGCTCGAAAATATCGCGCCGGCCATCGGGAGTCCCGACCGGCCCGCTCTCGTCTTCATCGAGGGCGGCCGTAGCGTAGCCATCGGCCTGGGAGCTCCCGCGCAGATCGACTGGTCCCGGGCCACGGCCTCGGGACGCCTGATGCTGCCCGACGGCCGCGCCTACCTCGTGCGCCCGGCGAGCCAGGCCATGGTCTCGTCGCCAGGGCAGGGACGGCTCTGGGTCCTGTCGGGCGATGTCGGTGCCTCGCAGCGGTCGAGGCTCCTGGCCTGGCTCGGCGGCCTCGGAGTGGTCGCCTTGGCGAGCGCAGTGGCCGCGCTGCTCCTGGCCCGTCCCTCACCGGGAGGCCGGGCGAGCAAGACTACCCCGTTCATGCCCTTCGAGACGCAGGATCCCGACGCGGAGCTCCAGCGCCGTAACCGCGAGCTCGAAGCCCTCAACGCCGTCGCCCTCAGCATGGGCCGCTCCGCCGACGTGCTGGCCACGGCGGGAGAGATGCTGGACGTCGTGCGCGCCCTCGCCCAGATGGACGTCGGAGGCGTGCACCGTGTCGACCCCACCGCGGGCACCCTGACCCTCATCGCCCAGCGCGGACTCTCGCCCGAGTTCGCCGAGCAGATTCGCGTGAGGCCGCTGGACGGCTCCTATGTGGGCGAGGCGGCACGGACGGGGCGCCTCATCGTGACTCACATCGATCCCGCCTCCATCACGGACCCGAAGCTGACTCAGCTCCAGGCCACGCGGGCCCATCGCAGTCAGCTCGCTCTCCCCATTCCCGTCAAAGGCAGGACGTGGGGGGTCATGTCGCTCATCTCGCAGGAGCGGCGCGACTTCCCGCAGGAGGAAGTCAAGGTCCTCGAGTCCGTGGCTCACCAGATCGGTCAGGTGGTCGAGCGGTCCATGCTCCTCGCCGAGATGGAAGAGCAGAGCCGCCGGCTCGAGACCCTCGCGGAGAGCGGCCACGCCCTCACGGCGGCCCGCTCCCTGGGCGACGTGCTGAACGCCGTCGTGAGCGCCGCGCGCCGGCTCGTCTCCGACGGAGCCGCCCGCCTCGCCCTCGTGGAAGGCGACCGGCTGGTCTTCCGTGCCACCGCGGGTCTGCGCGGCAGCGCGCCGGCGGAGATGCTGGAGAGCCTCGGCATGGGCGAAGGGCTCGCCGGGCGTGCGGCCCAGAACCGCGCCCCCGTCGTGTGCGAGCGAATCGAGGACGAGCCGGATCTGCTCGGCCGCTCCTGGCTCCTGGCCGAGGGCTTCGTGGCGGGGGCAGCCCTGCCCCTCCTCGTGCGGGACCGGCTCGTGGGCTCCCTGACCATGCTCACGCGCACTCCCTACGCCTTCGAGCCGCAGGACATGGACCTCCTGCTCTCCTTCGCCAGTCACGCCGCCATCGCCATCGACAATGCCCAGCTCTTCGCCCAGGAGCAGGCGAGCGCCGCCCGCTACCGCGCGCTCTTCGAGATCAGCCGCGCCCTGGCCACGGATCTCGAGGCCGACCCCATCCTGGACGCCATCGTGGAGCGCTGCCAGAATCTGACGGGCGCGGCCGCGGCGGGCATCTTCCGCGTCGACCCCGAGACGCGCTCCATCGGCTATCTGCGCGCGGCGGGCGTCTCTCAGGAGTTCGTGGCGAGCTTGCGCGTGCGCGTGGGCGAGGGGACGGCCGGCCGGGCCATCCGCGAGCGGGCGCCCGTGTGGACGGAGGACATCCTCAACGATCCGACCATCGCCCTCGATGAGGCGACGCGGCAGCTCGTCGAGCACGAGGGCTACCGGAGCGTGCTCACCGTGCCTGTCCTCATCAAGGGCGAGCCCTGGGGCGGCATCACCATGTACTGGTGGGAGCCCCACGCGCTCTCCGCGGCGGAGGTCGAGGTGATGACCGCGCTCGCCGACCAGGCGGCGGTGGCCATCGAGAACGCCCGCCTCTTCGCGGACGAGCGGAGCGGCCGCGCCTATCTTTCCGCCCTCCTCGAGGTCAACAAGAAGATCGGTGCCCTCGGGCCCACCGACGCCCTCCTGACCTCGGTGGCCGAAGAGGCCATGCGGCTGCTGGATCTCGACAACGCGGGATTCCGGCTGCTCGAAGGCGATGAGCTGGTGGTGGCGGGCCTCGCTGGCACCGCGCCGGAGACGATGCTGAGAGCGCGAATCAAGTTGAACGAGGGCGAGAGTCTAGCCGGGCGTGTCGTGGCAACCAGGGCGGCGGTCATCGGTGAACTCGCCGGGCTGCCGGCAATGACGTCCGAGGTCATGGCGGCCGATCGCCGCCTCGGCTACACGCACTACATGGCTCTCCCCCTCCGCGTGGGCGAGCGCATCATCGGCGTGCTGACGTTCCGCGCTCGGCGGCTCTTCACCCGACGCGACCAGGAGGTGGCCGAGGCATTCACCGGCCAGGCGGCCATCGCGCTCGAGCATTCGCGGCTCTTCCGGGAGGCGGCCCAGCAGGCCGAGCGCCTCCGCTCGCTCGCGCGCGTCAACCAGCTCATCTCCTCCTCGCTGGACACCGACGAGGTCCTGGGGGGCATCGCGCGGGCCGCCGCGGCCCTCATGGGCGTGCCCGTGGTGTCCGTGTGGGTGGCCGACGGCGACACGGAGAGCTTGAGCGTGCGCGCCTTCTCGGATGCCGCCATGGGCGAGGCCTTCCCGCTACGGACCATCGCGTTCGGGCAGGGCTCCATCGGCCTCGTCGCCCTGCATCGCCAGGCCCTGTCGATCCCGAACATGGCGGACGACCCGCGCCAGCTCGGCGAGGACTGGTGGCGCGAGCACGCCCTCACGAGCTTCCTCGGCATGCCCATCGTGCTCCAGGATCGGCTCCTCGGCGTGGTCGCCCTCTGCGGGCGCGCGCCCTTCCGGCTCGACGCCGACGAGCGCGAGCTCCTCGAGAGCTTCGTCGCCCAGGCCGCCGTGGCCATCCGCAACGCGGGACTCTATGCCCAGACGGCCCAGCGCCTGGAGCAGACCCGGGCCTTGCTCCAAGTGGCCGAGATCCTGAACGCGTCGCTCGATCCCCAGCAGATGCTGAAGCGCGCCTGCGTCAAGATCGCCCAGGTCTGCCGCGTCGATCGCTGCTCGGTGGAGCGCTGGAACGACGATGGCGTCACGCCGCTCATGTCCCAGTACGCCGACGGTCGCCGGGATTCCGCCATGTGGAAGCGATTCACGGAGCAGCGCTCGCATACCCCCGCCGACGTGCCCGCCTATTCCCAGCTCATGAGCACGCTCCGGCCCGTGGTCATCCCGGATGTGGCGCAGACGCAGCTTCTTCCGCGCGACTGGGTGGAGGGGTTCGGCTTCAAGACCTGCATGATCGTGCCCCTCATCCGCCAGGGCCGCGTGATGGGGGCCATCCAGCTCGACTACACGGATCGCCAGCCGCCCTGGGAGCCCTGGCAGGCCGATCTGGCCGTGACCATCGCGGGCCAGCTCGCTCTCGCCCTCGACAACACGCGGCTCTACGCCGAGGCGCAGGAGCGGCTCCGGGAGACCACGACCCTCCTCGCGGTGAGCCGGGCCCTGTCCGAGATCGACGCGCCGGACCAGGTCATGCGCAGCGTGGCGCGCGAGGCGGGCCGCACCTTCGGCGCCGACATGGCGGGTGTCTACCGGTTCGACCCCAAGCAGGAGGCGCTCGTGCCCGCGGCGGGCTGGCACGTGCCCAAGGACCTGCTCCCGCTCTTCATGACGCGTCCCTTCCGCCTCGACGGCATGCCCGCCCTCGGCGAGGCCTGGCGCTCGGGCCGCGCGGCCTGGTCGTCCGATGTCAGGAGCGACCCGGGGTTCGCCCAGGCCATCTTCGAGGACCTCGAGCCCCACGCCGTGCTCTTCGCTCCCGCCATGGCCCACGGCGCGCCCGTGGGCGCCGTCTTCCTCATCTGGTGGGGTGGTGGGCGGGAGTTCACGACCCAGGAGGTGCGGCTCATCGAAGGCGTGGCCGCGCAGGTCGGCCTGGCCATGGAGAACTCCGAGCTCGCGCGGCAGACCCGGCTCCGCCTGGAAGAGACGGAGGCCCTGCTCGCCGAGCTGTCCGTCCTGCACGATCTCTCCCGCACCGTCACGGGCCAGCTCCATCAGGAGGACGTGGTCGAAGCAATCCAGCGCCAGGTCGCGCGGCTCCTCGACATCCGCAACATGATCCTCGCCGTGACCGACGAGGCCACGGGCGACCTCGTTCCGCTTCTCCTCCTTCGAGACGGCGCGCGGGTGCTCAACCCGCCGCCCCTCAGCAGCGCGGAGCGGGAAGGCCTCGCGTCGCTCGTCGCGGAATCCGGCCGCTCGATCCGTACGGATGACTACCTGGGCGAGTGTCGACGCAGGGGAGTGGAGGCGGGCCTGTCCGCCGTGCCCATGCGGCACTGGATCGGCGTGCCCATGCTCGCGGGCACGCAGGTGGTCGGAGTGCTCGCCCTTCGCAGCGTGGAGCGCCGGTTCACGGAAGACGACGAGCGGGTGCTGAGCAATCTTGCCGGCTTGGCTGCCCTTGCCCTGCGCAGCGCCCGCCTCTACCAGGACCGTACACGGGCCTACGAAGAGCTGGCCCAGGCCCAGGACCAGCTCGTCCGGAGCGAGAAGCTGCGCGCCCTCGGCGAGATGGCCTCGGGCGTCGCGCACGACTTCAACAATCTCCTCGCGGCCATTCTCGGACGCGCCCAGCTCCTGCTCCAGAGGGTGGAGGATCCCACCGCGCGGCAGTGGCTCCAGATCATCGAGCGCTCGGCCGCCGACGGCGCAAAGACGGTCCGGCGCCTGCAGGAGTTCACCCGCATCCGGCGGGATCAGCCCGCCGTGGCCGTGGACCTCAACCAGGTCGTGCGGGACGCGCTCGAGATCACGGAGTCGGCCTGGCGCCTGGAGCCGCCGCGCCGCGGGATTCACATCCAGGTCGTCTCCAAGCTCGAGCCCGATCTGCCCACGACGATCGGCGACCCCTCCGAGCTGCGCGAGGTGATGACCAACCTGATCCTGAACGCGGTCGACGCCATGCCGCGCGGCGGGACCCTGACCCTCGCCACGGCCAAGCGGAGCGACAAGCTGGAGATCCGGATCACCGACACGGGCGTGGGCATTCCGGAGGCGGTGCGGAGCAAGATCTTCGATCCCTTCTTTACGACCAAGGGGCCGAAGGGCACGGGCCTCGGGCTTTCCATGACCTACGGCATCCTCTCGCGACACGGCGCCACCATCTCCGTCGACAGCGTCGAGGGCCGCGGGACGACCTTCGCCATGCTCTTCCCCGCGGGCACCGCGGCCAAGGCGCCCGCCCCCGAGGCCCAGCCCGCGCCCGCCGTCTCCTTGCTCCGCTGCCTGGTCGTGGACGACGAGGAAGCCGTGGGCGACGTGATCGCGGACGTGCTGCGATCGGCCGGGCACACCGCGGAGGTCGCGCGAAGCGCGGGCGAGGGACTCTCGAGGATCAAGACGGAGCCCTTCGACCTCGTCTTCAGCGATCTGAGCATGCCCAGCATGACGGGGTGGGAGCTGGCTCGCGTCGTGCAAGAGGTCCTCCCCGGGCTGCCCGTCGTTCTCGTGAGCGGCTACGCCGTCGAGGTCAGCCCGGAGGAGTTGCAGGCCAGCGGCGTCCACGCCGTGCTCGCCAAGCCCATCAACATCAAGGAAGTCCTGGGAGTCGCCGCGGCCATACGGCCCCGGAGCGCGCAGTGACGAGCCCCATCATCGCCGATGCGGTGCGGGCCCTCGTGGAGCGGCGTGACCTCTCCCGGATCGAAGCGGCGGGAGCCATGGACGCCATCATGTCCGGGGCCGCCACCAATGCGCAGATCGCGGCCTTTCTCGTCGCGCTCCGGATGAAGGGCGAGACGGTGGAGGAGCTGATCGGATTCGCCCAGGTGATGCGGCAGAAGGTCGTGCGCGTCCGCACGCGCGGGGACGAGGTGGCGGGTCTCACCGGCACCGACCGCGAGATGCTCATCGACACCTGCGGCACGGGCGGCGACGCCTCCGGCACCTTCAATGTCTCCACCGCCACGGCCTTCGTGGTGGCGGGGGCGGGCCTGAAAGTCGCCAAGCACGGCAACCGCTCGTCCTCGACCTTGTGCGGATCGGCCGACGTCGTGGAGACCCTTGGGATCAGCCTCGAGCTTACCCCGGCGCAGGTGGGCCGCTGCATCGACGAGATCGGCATCGGGTTCATGTATGCCCCGCTCCTTCACACGGCCATGAAGCATGTGATGCCTGCCCGTCGTGAGATCGGAGTCCGGACCGTCTTCAATCTCCTGGGTCCGCTGACGAATCCCGCGGGCGCCAATGCCCAGGTGATCGGTGTCGCTTCGGCGGGCCTCACGGAGCCCCTGGCCCGCGTGCTCGCGGAGCTCGGCACCATCCGGGCGTTCGTCGTCCACGGTGCCGACGGGCTCGACGAGATCTCCAACACCGGCGAGAGCCAGATCTCCGAGGTGCACGAGGGCGTGGTGCGGAGCTCGCGCGTGCGCCCCGAGGACTTCGGTCTGCCCCGCGCGACCATCCGTGATCTCCGGGGCGGCGATCGCGGCGAGAACGCCCAGATCATCCGTCTCGTGCTGGGCGGCGAGGCCGGCCCGCGACGGGACATCGTCCTCATGAATGTGGCGGCGGCCCTGGTGGCGGGAGGCAAGGCGCGCGACCTCAAGGAGGGCGTGGGGATGGCATCCCAGTCCATCGACTCGGGCGCGGCCGCGTCGAAGCTTGCTGCCCTCGTGGAGCGCTCCCAGAGCCTCGCCAGCAACTAGTAGCGGAGCACTCTTGCTCGTGAGGGCATGAGCAGTACTGAGGCAGACTCGTCGCGCGGTCGAACAGCCATTGACCCGGGTCGGGACCCCCGGTTACAATGGCCCCGGTTGCCGTAACTGCCGACCGATCCTCCTGAAATCCCGTTCCGTAGCTCGACGACGGCGTTGAGCGGCCACCAGAGTTCTAGAAGACCAGCCGGGAGGCGGAGATGCGAAGGACGGTGCCGCGCTATCACCAGATCGCCGAGGCTCTGCGCGCGCGCATCAGCGCGGGCGGCCTGACGGCGGGGCAGCGTCTCGACAATCAGCGCCAGCTCGCCCAGTCCTTCGGTGTGACGCTCATGACGCTCCGCCAGGCCCTCGACGTGCTCGCGCGCGACGGCCTGATCACGCGCCGCCACGGCCTCGGCACCTTCGTCGCGTCCCCGCCCGTCGACTACGACATCCTCCAGTTCAGGACACTCGCGGGGGATCTCAGCGCCGTGGGCGAGGACGTGGCGACGCGGTTTCTCCGGAGCCGGTTCGGGCGGGCCGATCGGCGCGTGGCGCAGGAGCTGGGCCTGGCCGAGGGTGCGCGGATGTTCGTCCTCGAGCGGCTGCGTCTCGTGGACGGCCAGCCGCTGTCCTTCCAGGTCTCGCACCTGCCCGCGGCCATCGGCGAAGAGACGGCCAAGGCGGATCTGACCGTGACCCCTCTCCGCCACGTCCTCTCCTTCAAGCTCGGCATCGAGATCACCGCCGCCCGCGAGACCGTGTCCGCCGAGACGCTGCCCGCGCGGGCGGCCCGAGAGCTCGGCTGCGCGGCGGGCGCCCCCTGCTTCCGCTCGGACCGCGTCTCCACCGACGCGGAGCGCCGTCCCATCGTCTACGACCGTGTCTTCATCCCCGGCGATCGCTTCCGCATCACGCGGCAACTCCACTACGACAGGAGTGCGACAGCATGAAGATCCTCGTCATGATCAAGCAGGTGCCGGACACGGCGACCCAGGTGAAGATCTCTGGGGATCCGAAGGCCATCGACACGGCCGGCATCACCTGGATCGTCTCTCCCTACGACGAGTTCGCCGTCGAGGAGGCGCTCCGGATCAAGGAGAAGCGGGGGCAGGGCGAAGTGGTCGCCGTCACTCTGGGCCCGGAGCGCGCCAAGGAGGCCCTGCGGTCGTGCCTCGCCATGGGCGCCGATCGCGCCATCCATCTCAATGATCCCACCTGGGAGCAGGCCGACACCCTCCTCACCGCGCGCGCGCTCGCGGCCGTGATCAAGCAGGAGCAGGCCGCCCTCGCCCTCTTCGGGCGCCAGGCCATCGACGACGACATGGGCGCGGTCGGCGCGGCGGTGGCCGAGCTACTCGGCTGGCCGTGCGCGTCCTGGATCATGGAGGAGTCGGTGGACGAGGCGGGCAAGACGATCCGCGTCGGGCGCCAGGTGGAAGGCGGACTCGAGATCTTCGATCTGCCGCTCCCCGCCGCCGTGTCGGCGCAAAAGGGCCTGAACGAGCCTCGCTATCCGACCCTCAAGGGCATCATGGGAGCCAAGAAGAAGGAGATCAAGGACGTCAAGGCCGCCGATCTCGGCCTGGCCTCCGAGGCGCCCGCTCTCTCCGTGGTCAAGCTCGAAGCGCTCCCGCCGCGTCCGCCGGGACGCATCATTCCCGGAGACCCCGCGGAAGCGGCCAAGGCCCTCGTGAAGGCCCTTCGCGAAGACGCCAAAGCAATCTAACTCTGCCAGGAGACGACAACGATATGGCCGGCGCGATCTGGTGCGTGGTTGAGGACGATAGGCAGGGCAATCCCAAGAAAGTGATGGCCGAGGTTCTGGGCGAAGCCTCGCGGCTGGCTTCGCAGCTGGGCGGCCCCACCGAAGCGGTGTGGCTCACCGACAAGGCGACCGAGGCCGGCCTCAAGCAGCTCGGTGAGTGGGGCGCCAAGCGTGTGCTTCTCGTCGAGAACGCCGGCCTCGCGCCGTATCGGGGCGAAGTGTGGGCGCCCGTGCTCGCCGAGCTGGTGCAGAAGGAGTCGCCGCAGGCGGTCTTTGGCGCGGTGACGACGCGGCAGCGCGAGGTCATGGCGCGCCTGGCCGCGCGGCTGGGCGCCGGGCTCGCCGCCGATGTCGTGGCCCTCGCCGTCGAGGACGGCAAGCTCATCGCCACGCGGCCCGTCTACGCGGGCAAGCTGCTCTCGAAGATGACCTGGGCCAAGACGCCGTGGCTCGCCACGCTCAGGCCCAATGTCTTCAAGCCGGCCGAAGGCCAGCCGGGGGCGGCGGCCGCGGTGGACAAGCCGGCGGCCACGGTGCCTGCGCCGGCCATGAGCCTCGTGGAGCGGCGGGAGGAGTCCTCCACCGGTCTTCCCGAGCTGGCCGAGGCCGAGATCGTGGTGTCAGGCGGCCGCGGTCTCAAGGGACCGGAGAACTTCGTCATCCTCGAATCCCTGGCCAAGGTGCTGGGGGCGGCCGTGGGCGCTTCGCGCGCGGCCGTCGACGCGGGCTGGCGGCCCCACCGCTTCCAGATCGGGCAGACGGGGCGGACCATCTCGCCGAAGCTGTATCTGGGCTTCGGCATCTCGGGCGCCATCCAGCACCTGGCGGGTATGCGCACCTCCAAGGTGATCTGCGCCATCAACAAGGACCCCGAGGCGCCGATCTTCAAGATTGCGGATTTCGGCATCGTGGGCGATCTCTTCGAGGTTGCCCCGGCGCTCGAGCAAGAGTTCAAGAAGCTCCTGGAGAAATAGCTTCCATAGATGGCCTTTCGAGCTGAGACGGGTCGACGAGCCGCAGGCGAGGCGAGGGCTGAATGAGGAAGCGTGTGAGCGACGCATGAACGTGGAGCTGACGGAAGAGCAGAGGATGATCCAGGACGTGGCGCGTGATTTCGCCGAGAAGGAGCTGCGGCCCATCGCGGGGGCCATCGACCGCGAGGCGCGCTTTCCCCGGGAGACCGTCCGCCGCATGGGCGAGCTCGGGCTCATGGGCATCTTCATCCCCGAGGCGTGGGGGGGCAGCGGCAGCGATTCGGTGAGTTACGTCGTGGCCGTGGAGGAAGTCTCGCGGGGCTGCGCCTCTCACGGCGTCATCATGTCGGTGAACAACTCGCTCTTCTGCTACCCCGTGTGCACGCGCGGCACCGACGAGCAGAAGCGCCGCTTCCTCACCCCCTTCGCCTCCGGCACCAAGCTCGGCTGCTACTCCTTGACCGAGCCGGAGGCGGGCTCGGACGCCACCAACCAGCGCACGCGGGCCGAGCGCGCGGGCGACGTCTACGTGCTGAACGGCCGGAAGGTCTTCGTCACCAGTGGTCGTGAGGCGCACGCCGCGCTGGTCTTCGCCCAGACGGACGAGGTTCGCGCCCACCACGGAATCAGCGCCTTCATCGTGGAGAAGGGCACGCCCGGCTTCACGGTGGTCAAGACCGAGGACAAGCTGGGGATCCGCGCCTCGGACACCGCGGAGTTCCTCTTCGAGAATTGCCGGGTGCCCGTGGAGAACCGCCTGGGCGAAGAGGGGGAGGGGTTCAAGATCGCCCTCGGGGCCCTCGACGGCGGGCGCCTCGGCATCGCGGCCCAGGCCGTGGGCATCGCGGTGGCGGCCTACGAAGTATCGCTGGCCTATGCGCGCGAGCGTAAGAGCTTCGGCGTGCCCATCGGCGAGCACCAGATGGTGCAGTGGATGCTGGCCGACATGGCCACGGCCATTGAGGCGGCGCGCCTCCTCACGCGGCGGGCGGCCTTCCTCAAGGACAAGGGTCTGCCCTTCGGCCCCGAGGCGGCCATGGCCAAGCTCTTCGCCTCCGAGATGGCCATGCGCGTGACCACGGACGCCATCCAGGTCCACGGCGGCTACGGCTTCATCACGGAATACCCGGTGGAGCGGCACTTCCGGGACGCCAAGATCACTCAGCTCTACGAGGGGACGTCCCAGATCCAGAAGCTTGTCATCGCCCGACACCTTCTCGACGGTCAGACGAAGGCAGCGTAGGCAGTTCGAGCTGAGACGTGGCCCGTTTTTCGAGCTGAGTGGCGAAGCCGCGCGGCGAGGGCCGAGTAGATCCCGCAGGCGTGGCAGTTCGAGATGAGCGGCGAAGCCGCGAGACGAGAGCTGAGTGGATCCGCGGCGAGGCGAGTGCTGAGAGAAGACGTTCGAGCTGAGACGGGGCCGACGAGCCGCAGGCGAGGAGCCCGGCGAGGCGAGTGCTGAGAGAGGAGCGACATGGCGGACGACAAGGAGCGCTGGGAAAAGGAGACGTACGGGCACTTCGTCCGGCGCTCGCCCGAGCGGGACGTGCCGTACGAGACCCTTTCGGGCATCCCCGTCCAGCCGATCTATACCCCCGCGGACCTCGCGGGCTGGCGCTACGAGGACAAGCTCGGCTTCCCGGGCGAGTTCCCGTACACGCGCGGGCCGTATCCCTCCATGTACCGCGGGAAGCTCTGGACCATGCGCATGTTCGCGGGCTTCGGCAGACCCGAGGACACCAACGCCCGCTTCAAGTACCTCCTCGAGCAGGGGCAGACGGGTCTCAGCACCGCGTTCGATATGCCCGCGCTCATGGGATACGACGCCGACCATCCACGCGCGCGGGGCGAGGTGGGGCGCGAGGGCGTGTCCGTCTCGACCCTCGCGGACTTCGAGATCCTCTTCCGCGACATCCCGCTCGATCGCGTGACCACGTCGATGACCATCAACTGCACGGCCTCGGTGGCGCTCGCCATGTATCTCGCCCTGGCCGACCAGCAGGGCGTGTCGTGGGACAGGATCGGCGGCACCATGCAGAACGACATGCTCAAGGAGTTCATCGCCCAGAAGGAGTGGATCTCGCCGCCGGAGTCCGCCGTCCGCATCGTGGTGGACACCATCGAGTTCTGCACGCAGCACGTGCCGAAGTTCAATCCCGTCTCCATCTCCGGCTATCACATCCGGGAGGCGGGCTCCACGGCCGTGCAGGAGCTCGCCTTCACGCTCGCCGATGGGTTCGGCTACGTGCAGGCCTGCGTGGAGCGGGGGCTCGACGTGGACGATTTCGCGCCGCGCCTGTCGTTCTTCTTCGACATCCACAACGATTTCTTCGAGGAGATCGCCAAGCTGCGGGCGGCCCGGCGCATCTGGGCCACCGTGATGCGGGACCGCTTCGGCGCCACGAAGGCCGAGTCCATGCGGCTGCGCACGCACACGCAGACGGCCGGGGTGTCGGCCACCGCCCAGCAGCCCCTCAACAACATCGCGCGGGTGGCCATCCAGGCGCTCGCCGCGGTGCTCGGAGGGGCGCAGTCCCTCCACACCAACTCCTTCGACGAGGTGCTGGCCCTGCCCACGGAGGAGGCGGTGACGGTTGCCCTGCGCACCCAGCAGATCATCGCCGAGGAGACGGGAGCGGCCCTGACCATCGACCCCCTCGGCGGCGCGTACTTTCTCGAGTCCCTCACCGACACGATGGAGGCGCAGGCCATGGCCTACATCCGCAAGATCGACGAGCTCGGCGGCATCATTCGCGCCATCGACACGGGCTATCCCCAGCACGAGATCGCCGACGCGGCCTACAGGTACCAGCTCATGGACGACCGCGGCCGGAAGGTCGTGGTCGGCGTCAACAAGTACGTCATGACGGACGAGAAGCCCGTCGAGTACCTCAAGCTCGACGAGGCGATGGAGCGCGAGCAGATCGAGAGCGTGAGGGCGCGGAAGGCATCGCGCGATACGGCAAAGGTGGAGCGGCGGCTCAAGCAGCTCGCGGAGGCGTGCCGGAACGGCCACAACGTGATGCCCGTCCTCGTGGACGCGGTCAAGGACTACGTCTCCCTGGGCGAAGTGTCCGACGTGTACCGGCAGGTCTTCGGTCTCTACCGGGAACCGATCATCTTCTAGAAGGAGTAGGACCATGTCCGACGCGATCAGGATCGTCAAGGCGACGACGCGCAAGCCGAAGCCCAAGGACTCCGAGCTGGGCTTCGGGAATGTCTTCACCGACCACATGTTCGTGGCCGATTTCCAGGAGGAGAAGGGCTGGTACGATCCGCGGGTCGAGCCCTACGGGCTCCTGCCCCTCGATCCCGCGGCCGCCGTGCTGCACTATGCCCAGGCCGTCTTCGATGGCCTCAAGGCCTTCCGGGGCGTCGATGGCAAGATCCGCCTCTTCCGCCCGCAGAAGCACGTGGAGCGTCTCAACAACTCCGCCAAGCACATGTGCATCCCGCCGCTGGATCCCGAGCTCGCCCTGCGGTCGCTCGTGACCCTCGTGGGGATCGAGCGCGAGTGGGTGCCCAAGGCCATCGGCACGTCGCTGTATATCCGGCCGACCATCATCGCCAGCGAGCCCTTCCTGGGCGTCCGCCCGGCCAAGTCGTACATCTACTTCGTCATCCTCTCGCCCGTGGGCGCCTACTACCCGGAGGGCATGGCCCCCGTCAAGATTCGCGTGGAGGAGCGGCATGTTCGCGCCGTGGAGGGCGGGCTGGGCGACGCCAAGACCGGCGCCAACTATGCGGCGAGCCTCATGGCGGGGGAGGAGGCCAAGCACGAGGGCTTCACCCAGGTCCTCTGGCTCGACGGCGTGCACCGGAAGTACATCGATGAGGTCGGGACCATGAACATCATGGTCAAGATCGCGGGCGAGGTGATCACGCCGCCGCTCACCGGCACCATCCTGCCCGGCGTGACGCGCGACTCCGCCCTCACCCTCCTGCGCGATTGGGGCGGCAAGGTCAGCGAGCGCCAGGTCTCCATCGACGAGGTGGTCGATGCCTACACGGCCGGCACTCTGGAGGAGATCTTCGGTACCGGCACCGCCGCCGTCATCTCTCCCGTGGGCGAGCTCGCCTTCAAGGGCCACCGCATGGTCATCAACGGGGGAAAGATCGGACCGACGACCCAGAAGCTCTACGACGCCATCGTGGGCATCCAGTACGGCAAGCTCGCCGATCCTCGCGGCTGGACGGTCGAGGTGTAGGAATGGCCGATTGCATTTTCTGCATGATCCGCGACGGCAAGATCCCGTCCGCCAAGGTGTACGACGACCAGCGAACCCTTGCGTTCATGGACATCAATCCGCTGAGTCGCGGCCACTGCCTGGTGGTGCCCAAGGCCCACGCGGCCACGCTCTACGACGCGGAGGCGGAGGATCTCAAGGCCGCCATCGCGACTGCGAAGAAGGTGGCGGGAGCCATACGGAAAACGCTGAATCCCGACGGGCTCAACTTGCTCCAGGCTAATGGAGCGGCGGCCTTCCAGTCCGTGCCGCACTTTCACCTGCACCTCATCCCGCGATGGACGAACGACGGGAAGGGGTTCGACTGGAAGGAAGTCCCAGGGAACCGGGAAGAGATCATGGGCACCGCGGACCGTATCCGCGCCATGTTCGGATAGCCATGGCCGAGCGAACGATCCATCTCGAGCGGCGCGGGTCATGAGCGAGCGGAAGATACGGCTCGTGGTCGCCAAGCCCGGATTGGACGGGCATGATCGCGGCGCCAAGATCGTGGCGCGCGCACTCCGCGACGCGGGCTTCGAGGTCATCTATACCGGCCTCCACCAGACGCCAGAGCAGATCGTGGCGACGGCCATCCAGGAAGACGCCGACGCGGTCGGGCTCTCCGTCCTCTCGGGGGCCCACAATTACCTCTTCAAGCGCGTCCTGGAATTGCTGCGCGAGAAAGGCGCAGAGGATATCGTGGTTTTCGGCGGCGGGATCATCCCGGCCGAGGACATCGCCGCGCTCAAGGCCATGGGGGTCAAGGAGCTGTTCACCCCGGGGGCCACGACCCAGGACATCATCCGCTTCGTCCGCGACAACATCCGGGCTGCCGTATGAGCGCATGGGCTGTGTGCCGGCGGCGTGAGCTGGGTTGCGGGTCCGCTCAGGTCCGCTGTATGAACTCGCGCGCATTCGGCCGTCGGGGGGCAGGGGGGTGCCGTCGGGAGCGAATCCGACGAGCCGTAGCGCGCCCCGAAGCGCAGGGCACCTCCGCCGCGCGAGCCGTCCCCGCCGCAGGCGGGGTGGCGAGCGCACCCCCCGCTTCGGGGGGATGGGGGGGCAGGCGGAGGCGCCCGAGCGAGGTGGCGCGCGAGGCGAGGAGGTTTGAGCGGACGACGGCACCCCCCTGCCTCCCCCCGACGGCCGCCTCGCGCTTTCGAGCCGAATTCGAGCAGGCCCAGCCATGAACTTCGACCTGACGCCAGAACAGCAAGCGGTGCGCGCGATGGCTCGCGAGTGGGCGCTGGCCGAGGTCGCCCCGGTCATTCATCACTTCGACGAGACGCACGAGTTCCCCCACGAGATCGTGCGCAGCCTCGGCAAGACTGGCCTTCTGGGAGCGCTCGTGCCCGAGGAGTATGGGGGCGCCGGGCTCGACTATGTCTCGTACGCCCTCGCCGTCGAGGAGCTCAACCGCGTGGACGCCTCGGTCGGTATCACCATGTGGGCGCACAACTCGCTCTGTACCAACCACATCGTGCTGTTTGGCTCCTCCGCGCAGAAGGAGAGCTACCTGCCGCGCCTGGCGCGTGGAGAGGCGCTCGGCGCCTGGGGGCTGACGGAGCCCGGCTCAGGCTCCGATGCCGCGGCCATGAAGTCGCGCGCGGTGCGCGAGGGCGATCGCTTCGTGTTGAACGGCAGCAAGGCCTTCATCACCAATGCGGGCGTAGCCGAGGTCGCGGTGGTGATGGCCTTGACGGACCCCGCGCACGGCAACAAGGGCATCTCGGCCTTCATCCTCGATCGCGGCATGCCGGGTTTCGCGGCGGGGCGGCCGTATCGGAAGCTCGGGCTCCACGCCTCCAACACCGCCGAGCTCGTGTTCGACAATGTCAGCGTGGAGGCGGCCCGCCTGCTCGGCGAGCCCGGCATGGGCTTCGTCAATACCATGCAGGTGCTGGAGGGTGGGCGCATCGCCATGGCGGCCATGGCCGTGGGCATTGCCCAGGCCGCTCTCGACGAGGCGCTTGCCTACATGAAGCAGCGGAGCGCCTTCGGCAAGACCCTGGCCGAGTTCAACGGCCTGCAGGGCATGATCGCCGACATGGGCACCGATGTGGAGGCGGCCCGACTCTTGACGCTGCGGGCGGCCGCTCTCAAGGATGCGGGCAAGCCGGCCAGAACGGCCGCGTCCATGGCCAAGGTGTTCGCCTCGGAGGCGGCCATGAAGGCGGCCACCAAGGCGCTCCAGATCCACGGGGGCGCCGGGTACATCACGGAGTTTCCCATCGAGCGCATCTTCCGCGACGCCAAGCTGACCGAGATCGGCGAGGGAACCTCCGAGATCCAGCGAATGGTCATCGCGCGCGATATCCTGGGCCTGCGCTAGATCGACACGAGAGGAATGCCATGGCCGAGTCGAGCGTGCTGTACGAGGTCCGGAACGGCGTGGCCACGGTCACCTTGAATCGTCCCGCCGTCCTCAATGCGCTCGACCAAGCCATGGTTGCCGAGTTTGCCGATCGCGTGGAGGCGGCGGAGAAGGACGCCGACGTGTGGGCCGTGGTCGTGCGAGGCGCGGGGCGCGCGTTCTGCTCGGGCATGGACCGCACGGCCCTCTCGGCTGGGCACATCGGCGACGCCTTCTACCGGCACTGGATCCGCGCCCTCAACTGCCTCGAGGACATGGACAAGCTGGTCGTCGGGGTCCTGCATGGCTACTCGATAGGCGGGGGGCTGCAGCTGGCGGTGGCGTGCGACCTTCGCATCGCCACCGATGATGCCGTTCTCGGGCTCGGCGCCACGCGCCACGGCCTCGTTCCCGACGGGTCCATTCTCCGGCTCGCCCGGATCATCGGAATGGGGCGCGCGAAGGAGCTCACGCTCCTCAACGACCACATCACGGCCGAGGCCGCGCTCGCCATGGGCCTCGTGAACTGGGTGGTGGCCCCCGCCCGCCTGGACGCGAAGATCGAGGAGATCGTCGAGAAGGCCTTCCACGCCTCCCGCACCGCGACGGGGCACGCCAAGCGTCTGCTCCAGGCGTCCTTTCACACCGACCCCCGCGACATGATCGAGGAGATCGTGCGGGCGCAAGCGGCCTGCCGGAGCTCGTGGGAGATCGACGCCGCCAACCGCGCGTGGGACACGGCGAAGAAGGACGTCCGCTTCTACCCGCCTCCAGGCGGCTGAAAAAGGCCCCTCTGCGGCGATGAGCGCTTGCGCGAAGAGACTCTACCGCTCAGCCAGGGTCATCTATACCTAGCCAAGATAGGACGGCGCCCTCGGCTGCACGCTCAACGTACGTGGCAGTTCGAGCTGCGGGGCGAAGCCACGAGGCGAGGGCTGAGTGAGAACTACGCCTCGGGGGCCGCGGCGCTCGCCGCCTCGCATCTGGGCCTTTTTGAGCCGCCTGCTAAATGCCGGCGGTTTTCAGGGCCTGCTCGATGTGGGCGGGTGAGGAGGTGCGGGACCCCGCGTCGATCTCTCGCATGATCCCGACCACGGCCGCCGATACAGGCGTGGCCACGCCCTTCTCTTTCCCCTTGGCCGCGATGTGGCCGTTCATGTACTCGATCTCCGAGCGGCGGCCCTTGATCACGTCCTGGGCCATGGAGGCGCGCCAGTTCCGAGAGGCATCCGCCTTCGGGGTCAGCAGCCGGTCGAGCTCCGCGTAGACGACGGGGTCATCGGCGGCGGCCCAGGTCTTGACGTCGGCCACCCCGAACTTGGGAATCGTGTAGCCGAGGGCCAGTCCCACGCGAGCCGACTCCGCGCCAAGGCGGATGGTGATCTCGCGGCCCCGAGCCTCGCGGGCGACCTCGAGGCTGCCCAGCCCGGTCATGGCCTGGACCGGGTTGCCCATGGCGTTGAGGCAGAGCTTGGACCAGCGCTCGCCCCAGAGATTGTCCGTGGGCCGGGCGCCGTCGACCACTGAGAGAATCTTCGCGAGGGACTCCACGCGCGGCGTGATGCGGCCGTCGTGCTCGCCGGCCCGGAAGACCTCGTGTCCGGAGGCGCTGCCCTTCTCGCTGCCGCGCTCGACCTCACCCGACTTCCAGAGGGCCACGGAGATCCTCGACATGACGAGGCCGACCGCGCGCGAGACGCCGGCCACCGCGGCCACCGTCGGATCGTTCCAGCAATTCTGGGCGGAGACGACGTAGCCCTCCGGCTTGAGATGGGGCACGGCGAGGTGCGTCGCCCACGCCGTGTCGTAGGCCTTCATGGCCACGATGGCGAAATCGAAGTCCTCGCCGAGGCTCTGCGCCTCGTGGACGTGGAGGGCCCGGGGCCGGGCCTCGAAGGGATCGTGCGGTCCGCTGAGGGCGATGCCGCGACTGCGGATCGCCTCCACCTGCTCCGGCCAGGGATCGACCAGGGTGACGTCGTGCTCCGCCCGGGAGAGGAAGCCGCCGAGATAGCTGCCGACCGCGCCTGCGCCGATGATGAGGATTCGTGAGCTCATGGCGCACATGATATCCGCTTGCACCGTCCCTGCGCCATCGCTATCATCGGCGGGCCATGCCGACCGATCTGATCCTCGAGACCGAGGGTCTGACCAAGGAGTTCCGCGGCTTCCTCGCCGTCAAGGACGTGAGCCTCAGGGTCCGCCGGGGGACCATTCACGCCCTCATCGGCCCCAACGGGGCGGGGAAGACCACGTGCTTTAACTTGCTCACCCATTTCCTCACGCCCACGCGGGGACGCATCACCTTCAACGGCCGCGAGATCACCGGCTCCACGCCCGCCCACATCGCGCGGCTAGGCCTCGTCCGCTCCTTCCAGATCTCCGCCGTCTTCCCGCATCTGAGCGTGCTCGAGAATGTCCGGGTCGCCCTCCAGAGGCGGCGGGGACGCTCCTTCGACTTCTGGCGATCGGAGCGGGTGCTGGAGGGGCTCGACGGCCGGGCCCTGGAGCTGATCGAGGCGGTGGGTCTCTCCGCCTTCGCGGCCACCCCCGCCGTGGAACTGCCTTATGGGCGCAAGCGGGCGCTCGAGATCGCCACCACCCTCGCCCTCGATCCCGAGATGATGCTGCTCGACGAGCCAACGGCGGGCATGACCCACGAGGACGTGGAGCGCATCTCCGCCCTCATCCGGCGGGTCGCCGCCAATCGCACCGTGCTCATGGTCGAGCACAATCTCAGCGTGGTCGCCAATCTTTCCCACAGCATCACCGTGCTCGCCCGAGGCGAGATCCTGGCCGAAGGCGACTATGCCGCCGTCTCGAAGAACCCGGACGTCATCCAGGCCTATATGGGATCGGGGCAGGGCTCCGGCCATGCCTGAGAGCTCCCTGCTCGAGGTCCGGGACCTCCACGCCTGGTATGGCGAGTCGCACATCCTGCACGGCGTCGGCTTCGAGGTGCGGGCGGGGGAGGTGGTGACGCTGCTCGGGCGCAACGGCGCCGGCAAGACCACCACGCTCAAATCCATCATGGGCATGGTGCCGCGGCGACAGGGCTCGATCCGCTTCGACGGGCACGAGCTCGTGGCCCTGCCCTCGAACCGCATCGCGCGCCTCGGCCTCGCCTTCTGCCCCGAGGAGCGCGGAATCTTCGCGAGCCTCAACGTCGAGGAGAACCTCCTGCTGCCCCCGGAGGTCCGCCCGGGCGGGCTTCCCCTCGACGGCGTCTTCGGTCTTTTCCCGAATCTCAAGGAGCGGCTCCGCAGCCAGGGCACCAAGCTCTCGGGGGGCGAGCAGCAGATGCTCGCCATCGGTCGCATCCTGCGCACGGGCGCGCGCCTGCTCCTCCTCGACGAGCCGACGGAGGGCCTGGCCCCCGTCATCGTGCAGCAGATCGGGGCCACCATCCGGCGCCTGCGGTCCGAGGGCTTCACCATCCTCCTCGTCGAGCAGAACTTCCTCTTCGCGGCCACGGTGGCGGACCGGCACTGCGTCATGGAGCACGGCCGCGTGGTGGACGTGATTCCCAACGCCGCCCTCGAGGCCAGCATGGGCAAGCTCCACGAATACCTTGGGGTATAATCCCTCCGCCTTCACGGGTTCCCACTGAGGAAAGGAGTCCCAGAAATGCTGATGCGCATCGCGATCCTGCTGGCAGCGCTGCTCGCCCTGGGGCCCGCGATGGCGCGGGCACAGATCTCCGACGGCGTGATCAAGATCGGCGTGCTCAACGACCAGTCGGGCCTTTACGCCGACCTGGCGGGGCAGGGCTCGGTGGTGGCCGCCCGCATGGCCGTCGAGGACTACGGCGCCGACAAGAAGGGCATGAAAGTGGAAGTCGTCTTCGCCGACCATCAGAACAAGGCCGACGTGGGGTCCGCGATCGCCCGCCAGTGGTACGACGTGGACAAGGTGGACCTGATCGTGGACGTGCCGAACTCCGGGGTGGCCCTCGCCGTCAGCCAGATCACGCGCGACAAGGGCAAGGCCTTCATCGTCTCGTCGGCTGCGACCTCCGACCTGACGGGCAAGGCCTGCTCGCCCAACACGATCCACTGGACGTACGACACGTGGGCGCTCGCCAACGGCACCGCCAATGCCCTCGTCAAGCAGGGGGCCGACAGCTGGTTCTTCATCACCGCGGACTATGCCTTCGGCCACGCCCTCGAGCGTGACGTCGAGGCCGTGGTGCTCAAGAACGGCGGCAAGGTGCTGGGCAAGGTGCGCCATCCGCTCAACACCCAGGATTTCTCCTCCTTCCTCCTCCAGGCTCAGGCGTCCAAGGCGAAGGTGATCGGGCTGGCCAATGCGGGCGGCGACACCACGAACGCCATCAAGCAGGGCGCGGAGTTCGGCATCGTCAAGGGTGGGCAGAACTTCGCAGGCCTCCTCGTGTTCCTCACGGACGTCCATGCTCTCGGGCTCCAGACCGCGCAGGGGCTCGTCTTCACCGAGACGTTCTACTGGGACCTGAATGATCGGACGCGCGCCTTCGCCAAGCGGTTCGCCGAGCGCAATCGCGGTATCCATCCGACCATGATCCACGCCGGCGTCTATGCGGGTGTCACGCACTACCTGAAGGCGGTGGAGGCGCTAAAGAGCGACGACGGCACCAAGGTCATCGCGAAGATGAAGGAGATCCCGACCGACGACCCGCTCTTCGGCAAGGGCACCATCCGCGTCGATGGGCGGAAGATTCATCCCGCCTATCTCGTGGAGGTCAAGAAGCCCTCGGAATCGAAGGCGCCCTGGGACTACTACAAGATCCGGGCGACCATCCCTGCCGACCAGGCCTTCCGCCCCCTCGACCAGGGCGAGTGCCCGCTGGTCAAGAAGTAGCGTGACCGATTCGTCCCCCTCTCCCCGCCTCGGCCGGGAGAGGGGGAATCCGCGATGAGCAGCATCTTCGGCGTCCCGACCCAGGCCTTGTTCGGCCAGCTCTTGATCGGACTGATCAACGGCTCCTTCTATGCCCTCCTGAGCCTCGGGCTGTCCGTCATCTTCGGGCTGCTCAACATCATCAACTTCGCCCATGGCGCCCTGTACATGATGGGCGCCTTCGTGGCGTACTTTCTCCTGCAGTGGGCGGGGCTCGGCTACTGGTGGGCCCTTCTGCTCTCGCCGATCGTGGTCGGTTTCCTCGGCGTCGTGCTGGAGCGGACCATGCTGAAGCGCCTCTACCATCTCGATCACCTCTACGGGCTCCTGCTGACCTTCGGGCTCGCCCTCATCATCCAGGGACTCTTCCGCAACCAATTCGGATCCTCGGGACTGCCGTACGCCATGCCGGTGCAGCTCGCGGGGGGGCGGAGCCTGGGCTTCATGTTCCTGCCGAACTACCGGGCCTGGGTCATCGTCTTCTCGCTCGCGACGTGTCTGGCCACGTGGTACGTGATCGAGCGGACCAAGCTCGGCTCCTACCTCCGCGCGGCCACCGAGAACCCGGCGCTCGTCCAGGCCTTCGGCATCAATGTGCCGCGGATGATCACGCTCACGTACGGATTCGGGGTGGCGCTGGCCGCTCTGGCCGGGGTGCTCGCCGCACCTATCTACCAGGTGAACCCCCTCATGGGCGCCGATCTCATCATCGTGGTCTTCGCGGTGGTGGTGATCGGGGGACTGGGATCGATCATGGGCTCGATCCTGACCGGCTTCGCGCTGGGGATCGTCGAGGGCCTGACCAAGGTCTTCTATCCGGAGGCCTCGAACACGGTCATCTTCGTCATCATGGCGCTGGTCCTGCTCGTCAAGCCCACCGGGCTCTTCGGCCGGGAGAAGTAGCCGGTGCCGGCCGCCCAGGAAGCCGCGCCCGCCGTCGAGACGCCCGTCGTCACCAGTCGTCACCAGCTCGTCGCCTTCGCCGTCATGGTCGTCTTCTTCGTGGTGGCGCCGTTTTTCATCTACCCGCTCTTTCTCATGAAGGCGCTCTGCTTCGCGCTCTTCGCCTGTGCCTTCAATCTCCTGATCGGCTATGTCGGGCTCCTGTCCTTCGGGCATGCCGCCTTCCTCGGCTCCGCCGGCTACATCTCGGCGCACACCGCCAAGGTCTGGGGCTGGCCGCCGGAGCTGGCCATTCTCGCGGGGACGGTCGTGGCGGGGGCTCTCGGCGTCTTGATCGGCGCCCTGGCCATCCGGAGCCGGGGCATCTACTTCGCCAACATCACGCTGGCCCTGGCCCAAATGATCTACTTCTTCTGCCTCCAGGCCCCGTTCACTCACGGCGAGGACGGTATCCAGGCGGTGCCCCGCGGCATGCTCTTCGGCCTCCTCGACCTGCGCCATACCATGACCATGTACTTCGTGGTGCTGGTCGTGTTCCTCGCGGGCTTTCTGCTCATCTACCGGATCATCCACTCGCCCTTCGGCCAGGTGCTGAAGGCCATTCGCGAGCACGAGCCGCGGGCCGTCTCGCTCGGCTATACCGCGGAGCAGTACAAGCTCCTCGCCTTCGTGCTCTCCGCCACGCTCTCGGGGCTGGCGGGCGGCACCAAGGCCATCGTCTTTCAGCTCGCCTCGCTCACCGACGTCCACTGGACCATGTCGGGCGAGGTCGTGTTGATGACGCTCCTGGGCGGCCTCGGCACCGTCTTTGGCCCCGTCGCGGGTGCCTTCATCGTTGTCTCGCTCGAGAACTACCTGTCTCAGCTCGGGGCCTGGGTGACCGTGGTGCAGGGGGTGATCTTCGTGCTCTGCGTGCTGACCTTCAGGCGTGGCGTCGTCGGCGAGCTGGCCCGCCTCCTCAAAAGGCCCTTCTAGGCTGCTGAAGCTTGGCAGCGCTCCTCGAATTCCGACAGCATCTTCCGGTACTTGTCCTCGATGGCCCGCTTCTCGCCCTCCCAGTTGGCCTCGAAGCGCTGCCGCTCCTTCCGGCGGCATGCGGCGGCGCCCGATTCCTCCTGGACATCGGCCGAAGGCCTCCCACATGGCCGCTCGATTGGTGTCCTCGGCGCCTTCTATCTCCGAGAGCATCAAGCGCCCGACCACGCTTCGGGCTTGCTGAGGCCGGGCGCAGTCCATCTCGAGCTGGGCCCAGCTGGTCGACCAGCTCAGAACGACCCCCACGATCCAGACGGCCGAGCGCATCCTCAGGTGGCTGCCCCTGAGGTCCGAAGGTGACTGTAAACCCTTGTCGTGCCTCGCAAAGTCCCTTGACAGCCCGGAGCCGGTCGTTTAGACTCTCGCCACTCCAGCCCCCCCGGCGTGGCTGCCTTACCGGGGCCTCGTGCCCGGGGCAAGGCGGACGATTGTGGAAACTCTCTCCAATGGCGTGGGCGAGTGTCGCTTCACGGATCCCATGTGATCCGCGTGAGGGCGCGCGGGCGCAGACGGTGTGAATATGCCAGCCAACCGACCCTGTGGTCCGTCATGCCCCGCGCCTCCATGGTCCGGATGACCCACTCCTGATGCTCGCTCCCGGCCGCGACACCCTCCCCAAGCTCGCGCTCGACAATTCCCAGCGTCTCGCCGCGGCCGTGGCCATCCGCGAGAAGGAGTTCGGGATCTGGCAGGCACATACGTGGAAGGACTACGTCGAGCACGTGCGGCGCATCGCCCTCGGCCTCGCCAGCCTGGGCTTCCGCCGCGGAGACAAGATCGCCGTCATCGGCGACAACCGCCCCCAGCTCTACTGGACCATGGTGGCGGCCCAGGCCCTCGGTGGCGTGCCCGTGCCCGTCTATCAGGACGGAATCGCCGCGGAGATCCACTACGTCATCGATCACTCCGAGTCCCGGATGGTCGTCTGCGAGGACCAGGAGCAGGTCGACAAGATTCTGGAGATGAAGGACAAGCTGCCCCTCGTCGAGGTCATCGTCTACGACGACCCCAAGGGCATGCGGCACTACGACCATCCGTGGCTGGTGAGCCTGGATCAGGTCCAGGCGCGGGGTGTCGAGTTCGCCCGCGATCATCCCGGGCACTGGGACGCCGAGGTGGCCAGGGGACTCGCGACGGATCTCGCCATCATCAACTACACGTCGGGGACGACGGGGTTTCCCAAGGGCGTGATGATCTCCCACGGCGCCCTTCTCGCCACCGCGCGGCAGTTCCTCGAGGTGGAGCCCATGGGCCGGGGCGACGAGATCATGGCCTACCTGCCCATGGCCTGGATCGGGGACAGCTTCTTCTCTCTCGCCGTGGCCTTCCTCGCGGGCTGCACGGTCAACTGCCCCGAAGACGCCTCCACCGTCCGTCACGACTTCCGTGAGATCGGCCCGACCATGACCTTCGCGCCGCCGCGCATCTGGGAGAACATCCTCTCCCAGGCCCAGGTGCGCATCGAGGACGCCAACTGGCTCCAGCGGCGCCTCGCGGAGCTCTTTCTTCCCCACGGGATGCTCAGGGCGCGTCTCGAGCTCGAGGACAAGCCGGTGTCCATCCGGCTCCGCGCCCTGACCTGGCTCGGACGCTGGCTCGTCTTCGACCCCCTTCGCGATCAGCTCGGGTTTCGGCGCATCCGCGCGGCCATCACGGGGGGCGCCGCCCTCGGTCCCGAGATGATGCAGTTCTTCCGGGCCATCGGTGTCAACCTCAAGCAGCTCTACGGCGCCACCGAGTGCTGCGCGCCGGCCACCCTGCACCGGGACGGTCGAGTCAAGCTGGAGACCGTGGGCTCGCCGCTGCCCGGCGTCGACATCAAGCTCTCCGATCGGGGCGAGGTGCTCATCCGCACCGAGGGCCTCTTCACGGGCTACTACAAGAGCCCGGAGCAGACGGCCTCGGCGCTGCGCGATGGGTGGCTCCATACCGGCGATGCCGGCCTCTTCGATCCCGATGGACAGCTCGTCATCATCGATCGCGTCAAGGACGTGGCCACGCTGGAGGACGGCACGGTGTTCGCCCCCCAGTACATCGAGAACAAGCTCAAGTTCAGCGTCTACATCAAGGAAGCGGTGGCGGTGGGCCATGCGCGCCCCTATATCGCGGCGATGCTCAACATCGACATGGAGGTCGTGGGCAACTGGGCGGAGCGACGCGGCATCGGCTATACGGGCTATACCGACCTTGCCCAGAATCCCGCCACCTATGAGCTGATCCACCAGGAGATCCGTCGCGCCAATGACACCCTGGCGCCCTCGCAGCGCGTCAGGCGCTTTGCCATCCTGCACAAGGAGCTGGATCCCGACGACGCCGAGATCACGAGAACCAGGAAGGTCCGTCGCGGGTTCATCAATGAGAAGTATGCGTCCATCATCGCCGCCCTCTACGACCGAGACGCCACCGCGGTGGCGGTCCGCGCCACCGTGACGTACGAGGACGGGCGGACCTCCGAGATGGAGCGCCACATCCGCATCATGGACCTGGAGGGAGCCTAGGTGCCGGGGGCCGTGGCGGAGGAGATCGCGGCTCCGGGCACGATGACGGGCGCGCGCCCGGAGCCACTCCTCCGCGTCGAGGGCATCAGCGTTCACTTCGGGGCCGTCCAGGCCCTCAGCGACGTCAGCCTCGACATCCAGCGGGGAGAGGTCGTCGCCATCATCGGGCCCAACGGAGCGGGCAAGACCACGCTCCTGAACGTCATCAGCGGCTTCTACCATCCCCAGCGGGGCCGCATCATCTTCGACGGCGAGGACCGGACCGACCTCAAGCCGTTCGAAGTCGCCGAGCTCGGCATTGCGCGCACCTTCCAGAACGTCGCCCTCTTCAAGGGCATGACGGTGCTGGACAATATCATGACGGGGCGGCTCCTCAAGATGCGGGGACACTTCCTGCTGGACGCCATTTACTGGGGTCCGGCCCGTCGTCAGGAGCTCGCGCACCGGGCCGCCGTCGAGCGCGTCATCGACTTCCTGGAGATCCAGGCCATTCGCAAGACGCCGGCGGGCCGGCTGCCCTACGGGCTCCAGAAGCGGGTGGAGCTGGCCCGCGCCCTCGCCGCCGAGCCCCAGCTCCTCCTTCTCGACGAGCCCATGGCCGGGATGAACGTCGAGGAGAAGGAAGACATGTGCCGCTTCGTGCTCGACGTGCACGACGAGTTCGGGACCACCATCGCGCTGATCGAGCACGACATGAGCGTGGTGATGGATATCTCCGATCGCGTGGTGGTCCTGGACTACGGCCGCAAGATTGCCGAGGGCGTGCCCGATGCCGTGCGCGCCGACCCCGCCGTCATCGACGCCTATCTCGGGGTCGCCCATGATTGAGCTGCTCCGGAGCGTGCTCGTCGCTCCCTTCGCGGACATGGCGGGCAACCTGACCTTTCTCACCGAGGTGCTCTTCGGCGGTGTCGCGGCCGGGCTCATGTACTCCCTGGTCGCCCTGGGCTTCGTTCTCATCTTCAAGGCCTCGGGCGTGTTCAACTTCGCCCAGGGCGTCATGGTCCTCTTCTCGGCCCTCACCCTGGTCGGGCTCATGGAAAAGGGCGTGCCCGTGCCCATCGCGCTTGCCCTGACCCTCCTGGCCATGGTCGCGCTCGCCTTCGTCATCGAGCGAGTGGTCCTCCGCCCCCTCGTCAACCAGGAGCCGATCATCCTGTTCATGGCGACCATCGGACTCAACTTCTTTCTGGAGGGCTTCGGCGAGATGGCCTGGGGCGCCAACGTCAAGAAGCTCGACGTGGGCATCCCCGATACATCGTTCATCGTTCACGGAGTCCAGGTGAACCGGCTCGAGTTGACGGCGGCCTTGACCGCGGCCGTCCTCGTGGGAATCCTGGCCGTCTTCTTCCAGCGGACCAAGATCGGTCGGGCCCTGCGCGCGGTGGCCGATGATCACGAGGCCGCCCTCAGCATCGGTATCCCCCTCAAGACCATCTGGGTGGTGGTGTGGTCGGTGGCGGGGCTGGTGGCCCTCGTGGCGGGCATCATGTGGGGGGCGAAGAGCGGCGTGCAGTTCAGCCTCTCCCTCATTGCCCTCAAGTCGCTACCCGTGCTCATCCTGGGCGGCTTCACCTCGGTGCCGGGAGCTATCGCGGGCGGCCTCATCATCGGCGTCGGCGAGAAGCTCGGCGAGGTGTACTGGGGGCCGCTCGTGGGCGGGGCCATCGAGAACTGGTTCGCCTATGTCCTGGCCCTGGCCTTCCTCTTGCTTCGCCCGCAGGGACTGTTCGGGGAGAGGATCATCGAAAGGGTCTGAGCGAGTTGATCTACCGCGAGACGGGGCAGTTCAAGAGCAGCTACGCCAGCGACCAGGCGATTTTTCCCATCGTCCAGGATCGCGTGCTCGTGCTGCTCGGCATTGCGGCGGCCTTCGTGGTGCCGCCCCTCGTGGCCAACGAGTACTGGCTCCAGGCCGTGCTCATCCCGCTCTTGATTTACGCGCTGGCCGCGATCGGTCTGAACCTCCTCACCGGCTATGCGGGGCAGGTGTCGCTCGGCACGGGTGGCTTCATGGCCGTCGGGGCCTATTCGGCCTTCAAGTTCGCCACGAGCTTTCCCTGGCTCAATATCATCGTCGTCTTCCTCCTCTCGGGCCTCATCGCGGCCGCCGTCGGCCTCGTCTTCGGCGTGCCCAGCCTCCGGATCAAGGGCTTCTATCTCGCCGTGGCCACCCTGGCCGCCCAGTTCTTCCTGGTCTGGCTCTTCAACAAGGTGCCGTGGTTCGTCAACTACGCCTCCTCGGGCACCATCACGGCGCCGACCCGGACGCTGCTCGGGGTGATGGTCACCGGGCCCCAGGCCTCGGCGGAGGCGCGCTACCTGGTGGCCCTGGGTCTCGTGGCCGTCTTCGCCCTCGTGGCCAAGAACCTCGTGCGGGGACGGGTGGGACGCTCGTGGATGGCCATCCGCGATCGAGACATCGCCGCCGAGATCATCGGGGTGCGCCCGATGCGCACCAAGCTCCTCGCCTTCGGTATCAGCTCGTTCTACTGTGGGGTGGCCGGCGCCGAGTTCGTGTTCCTCTACCTGGGCAGCGCGGAGACGCTCGCCTTCGACATCAACCTGTCCTTCCTCGTCCTGTTCATGGTCATCATCGGGGGACTCGGGAGTGTGCTCGGATCCTTCCTGGGGGCCGGTTTCATCGTGCTCGTGCCGATCTTTCTCACCAATGCCCCCCACCTGATCGGTCTGCCCCTGCCCGTGGCCCTGCAGAAGCAGATCGAGCTGATGGTGTTCGGAGCGTTGATCATCTTCTTCCTGATCGTCGAACCCAACGGGCTGGCGCGGCTCTGGCAGATCGCGAAGGAGAAGCTGCGCCTGTGGCCGTTTCCCCACTAGCACGGAGGATCGCAATGAAGCGAGTGAGAGTGCCAATGATCGGTCTCCTGGCCCTGGCCGTGGTGCTGGGGCCGCTGACCGGCGCCGTGTCCGCGCAGTCGCCGGGCATCTTCATTCCGTTGCTCGTGTACCGGACGGGTCCCTACGCGCCGAGCGGGATCCCCATCGCCAACGGGTTCGTGGACTACTTCACCCTCCTCAACGAGCGGGACGGCGGCGTCAACGGGGTCAAGCTCGTCTGGGAGGAGTGCGAGACGCAGTACGACACCAAGCAGGGTGTCGAGTGCTACGAGCGCTTGAAGGGCAAGAGCCCCGTCCTCGTGAACCCCTACAGCACGGGCATCACGTACCAGCTCATCCCCAAGGCTCCCGTCGACAAGGTCGTGGTCTTCTCCATGGGCTATGGCATGACGGCGGCCGCGGACGGGCGCTGGTTCCCCTGGGTCTTCAGCTTCCCCACCACGTACTGGAGCCAGGCCTCGGCCGTCATCCGCTACATGGGCCAGCAGGAGGGGGGGCTGGAGAAGCTCAAGGGCAAGAAAATCGTCCACATCTTTCACAACAGCCCCTACGGCAAGGAAGCCAACCCCACCCTCGAGGAGCTGGCCAGGAAGTACGGCTTCGAGCTGACCCTCCTGGCCGTGGACCATCCCGGACAGGAGCAGAAGGCGACGTGGCTGCAGGTCCGCCGGCTCAACCCCGACTGGATCTTCATGTCGGGCTGGGGGGTGATGAACCAGGTCGCGGTCAAGGAAGCCGTGGTCACCGGCATCAAGATGGACCACTTCATCGGCAACTGGTGGTCGGCCAACGACTCCGACGTGGTGCCCGCAGGCGAGGGCGCCAAGGGCTACAAGGGCGCGACTTTCCATGCGCCGGGCACCAACTTCAAGACCTTCCAGGAGATCGTCAAGAACGTGTACGACAAGGGGAAGGGCGCGGGGAAGAAGGAGGAGATGGGCGCGCCCCTCTACAACCGCGGCATCGTCAACGCCATGCTCGCCGCCGAGGCCATCCGTACGGCCATGGGGAAGTACGGCAACAAGGTGCTGACGAGCGAGCAGGTGCGCTGGGGGTTCGAAAACCTGAACCTGACCGAGGCGCGCCTCGATCAGATGGGGATGAAGGGCTTCACCCACCCGATCAAGGTCACCTGCGAGGACCACGAGGGCAACGGCCCCGTGCTGATCCAGCAGTGGGACGGCAAGAAGTGGAGCATCGTCTCCGAGTGGCTCGCCCCCATGCGCGACGTGGTGCGGCCGAAGCTCGAGGCATCCGCCGTGGAAGAGGGGAAGAAGCTGAATTACACTCAGCGCGATTGCGCCAAGGAGAAGTAGCCGTCATCGGCACACGCGACATGGCCCGACCGCTGCTCTCGGTCAACAACGTTGAGGTGATCTACGATCACGTCATCCTCGTGTTGAAGGGGGTGTCGCTCGCCGTCCCCGAGGGGGGCATCGTTGCCCTCCTCGGGGCCAACGGTGCCGGCAAGAGCACGACCCTCAAGGCCATCTCGGGACTTCTGCGGACGGAAAGGGGAGACGTGAGCAAGGGCAGCATCGAGTTTCTCGGGGAGTCCATCAAGCGAAAGGATCCGTCGGAGGTCGTCCGGCGCGGCATCGTGCAGGTGATGGAAGGCCGGCACGTGTTCGAGCACCTGACCGTGGAGGAGAACCTCTTGACGGGCGCCTACACCCGTGACGGGCGCTCGCTCAAGCGGGATCTCGAGAGGGTCTACCAGTACTTCCCGCGCCTCCGCGAGCGGCGCGGGGTCCGGGCGGGCTACGTCTCCGGAGGCGAGCAACAGATGGTGGCCATCGGGCGGGCCCTCATGGCCCACCCCAAGCTCATGCTCCTGGACGAGCCGTCCATGGGCCTCGCTCCCATGCTCGTGCAGGAGATCTTCGAGATCGTGAGCCGCTTGAACCACGAGGAGGGCGTGGCCGTGCTCCTCGCCGAGCAGAACGCGTCCATCGCCCTCCGCTTCGCCGACTACGCGTACGTGATGGAGAACGGCCGGGTCGTGCTCGACGGTGACCGGAAGACCATCAGCGAGAACGAGGACATCAAGGAGTTCTACCTGGGCCTCTCGGGCGTGGGGCAGCGCAAGAGCTACCGGAACGCCAAGCACTACAAGCGTCGCAAGCGGTGGTTGTCGTGAGCGACCAGCTCAGCATCGCCGAGGTGTCCAAGTCGTTCGGCGGCGTCCAGGCCGTGACCCGGGTGAGCCTGGACGTGCGGCAGGGCGAGATCATGTCCGTCATCGGCCCCAATGGCGCGGGCAAGACCACCCTCCTCAACATGATCAGCGGCTTCTACCATCCAGACACCGGACGCATCCTGCTCGAGGGGGCTGACATCACCCACGACAAGCCGAGCCACGTGGCCGAGCTGGGCGTGGCGCGCACCTTCCAGAACATCGCGCTGTTCCGCGGGATGACCGTGCTCGACAACCTCATGCTTGGTCGACATGTCCGAATGAAGTCGGGTGTCATCGCGTCCTTCATCTACTGGGGGATGGCCCAGCGGGAGGAAGTTGCCCACCGGCGTCGGGTCGAGGACATCATCGACTTCCTGAAGATCCAGGACCTGCGTCGCCGCCCCTGCGGCTCCCTGGCCTACGGGCTGCAGAAGCGCGTGGAGCTCGGGCGCGCCCTCGCCCTCGACCCCAAGGTCCTGCTCCTGGATGAGCCCATGGGCGGCTGCAACCACGAGGAGAAGGAAGACATGGCCCGCTTCGTGCTCGACGTCAACCAGGAATGGGGCACGACCATCATCTTGATCGAGCACGACATGGGGGTCGTGATGGACATCTCGGACCGGGTGGCCGTGCTCGACATGGGGCAGAAGATCGCCGAGGGAACGCCGGACAATGTCCGTTCGAACCCCCAGGTCATCAAGGCATATCTCGGAGACACCAAGGGCGTAACCAATGGAGGGACACGTGGCTGACCTGACGACGCTTCCGCGCTTGCTCCAGCGCAACGCACGGGATCTGGGAGACCGTCCGGCCATCCGCGAGAAGGACCGCGGGATCTGGCAGTCCTGGACGTGGCGCGAGTACGAGGAGCAGGTGCGGGACTTCGCGCTGGGCCTGGCCGCTCTCGGGTTCGCCCGCGGCGACCGGCTCTCCGTGATCGGCGACAACCGGCCGCGCCTGTACTGGGCGCAGGTCGCCGCGCAATGCCTGGGCGGCGTGCCCGTGCCCGTCTACCAGGACTCCATCGCCAAGGAGCTCGCCTACGTCTGGAACCACGCCGAGGTGAGCGTGATCGTGGCCGAGGATCAGGAGCAGGTCGACAAGATTGTCGCGCTGAAGGCAGAGCTGCCCGCCCTGCGCCTCGTGATCTACGACGATCCACGCGGCCTGAGCGGGTCCAAGTACGAGTGGCTCAAGTCCTATCAGAATGTCCAGGAGGCGGGGCGGAAGTTCGGAGTCGAGCATCCCGGCTACTTCGAGGCCGAGATCGACAAGGGCAAGGCCGAGGACGTCGTCATCATCTGCTACACGTCCGGCACCACCGGCAACCCCAAGGGCGCCATGCTCACCAACGCCAACGCCATCGGCGTGGCGGAGAGCTTTCGCCGGGAGGCAAGGCTGGCCCCGGAGGACACGTCGCTCGCCTATCTCCCCATGGCGTGGGCGGGCGACTCCGTGTACACGCTCTTCGCCAGCTTGATCGTCGGATTCTGCGCCAATTGCCCCGAGAGCCCCGAGACCGTCCAGCGCGATCTCCGGGAGCTGGGGCCCTCGACCATCCTGGCTCCACCGCGCATCTGGGAAAACATGCTCACGGCGGTCCAGGTCCGGGCCGCCGACGCCACGCCCCTCAAGCGCCGGACCTTCGAGTATTTCCGCGGAGCGGCCGAGCGGGCCGAGATCCTCCGCGCCGACGGCAAACCCATCCCGGCGGGCCTTCGCCTCGCCACGGCCCTCGGCGAGTTCTTCGTCTACCGTCCCGTCCGCGACCAGCTCGGCCTTCGCCAGGCCAAGTGGGCGCTCACCGGGGGTGCGCCGCTCGGGCCCGACACCTTCCGGTTCTTCCGCTCCATCGGCGTCAACCTCAAGCAGGTCTACGGCTCCACCGAGACCACCGGCCTCGTGTCGCTCCAGCCGGACCACGAGGCGAATCCGACCACGGCCGGGCGACCCGTCCCGGGCATCGAGATCAAGATCGCAGACCGTGGTGAGGTGCTCGTGCGCGGCTGCGCCGTGTTCCGGGGCTACCTCAAGAACGAGGAGGCGACCCGGGAGGTCATCGACCCCGACGGCTGGTTCCATACCGGGGACGCCGGCTTCATCGATCCGCGCGGGCACCTCGTCATCATCGACCGCGCCAAGGACGTGGGGGCGCTGGTCGATGGCACGCCCTTCGCCCCGCAATTCTTCGAGAACAAGCTCAAGTACAGCCCGTTCATCCGCGAGGCCGTCGCCTTCGGCCATGAGCGCCACTTCGTGGCCGCGATGATCGCCATCGACCTCAACACGGTGGGCAACTGGGCCGAGCGGCGGGGGCTGACCTACACGAGCTACATGGACCTGTCCCAGAAGGCCGAGGTGCGCGAGCTCATCGCCGAGGAGATCCGGAAGGGCAACCAGACGCTCCCGGATTCCACGAAGATCCGGCGCTTCCTCCTCCTGACCAAGGACCTGGAGGCCGACGACGCCGAGATGACGCGCACCCGCAAGGTGCGGCGCCGGTACGTGGCCGAGAAATACGCGCCGGTCATCGACGCCTTCTACTCGGGCCTGAGCGAGGTGGACCTGACCACCGCCATCACGTACGAGGACGGCCGACAGGCGAGCATCCAGTCGAGGGTCCGGATCGAGGACGTGGAAGGGACGCCCGCTCATGTCTGACACCTTCGGTTTCTTCTTCCTCCTCATGTCGAACGGAGTCCTGATCGGACTCATGTACTCGCTCATCGCGCTCGGCTTCGTGCTCGTCTACAAGGCGACCGACGCCGTCAACTTCGCCCAGGGCGAGTTCGTGATGATCGCGGGGCTGGCGGTGGCTCTGAGCTTGAGCGCGGCCGGCGCGCCCCTGTGGGTGGCCATCCTCATCGGGCTCGCCGGCATGGTCGCCTTTGGCTTCGCCCTCGAGCGGGTGGTCCTGCGCAAGCTCATCGGGCGGCCCGTGATCGCGGTGGTGATGGCCACCATCGGGCTCGCCTCCATCCTGCGCGGAGTGGGCCCGACATTCTTCGGCGCCGGCACCAAGACCCTGCCGTTGCCCATCAGCGACGAGCCCTTCATCCTCGGCCCGCTCTTCATCCCGCCCATACAGGTGCTGGGCGCCGCGGTGAGCGTCGTCTTCCTCAGCGCGTTCGGCTGGTTCTTTCTCATGTCGCGCAAGGGTATCGCCATGCGCGCGGTGGCCGACAACCAACAGGTCGCCATGGCCATGGGCATCAACGTCGAGCGCTACTTCGGCCTCGCCTGGGCCATGACGGGTGTCGTGTCGGCGCTGGGCGGTATCATCTGGGGCAACCTGCTCGGCGTGGACGTGAACCTGTCCCTGGTCGGATTCAAGGTCTTCCCGGTGGTGATCCTGGGCGGGCTCGATTCCATCCCGGGCGCCATCGTGGGCGGGCTCATCGTGGGCATCGTGGAGAACATCGCGGCGGGCTACATCGATCCCTACGTGGGCGGCGGCACCAAGGACTTCGCGCCCTACGTGCTGATGATCCTCGCGCTCATGATTCGACCGTATGGAATCTTTGGTAAGAAGATAATCGAGAGGGTCTAGGCGAATGATAAGGGCCCATCTGCTTCGTTGGCGCGCTCGGTCGCACGCTCAACGTACAGAGAGTACGCCTCGCGTGCGGATCGATTCAGCCCTCGTCTCGCGACGCCCAGGGGCCGCCGCTCAACTCGAACGGCGGCGCGCCGCCTCGCATCTGGACCCTTCTCATTGCCCTAGACAGTCGCCAGGTAGGGGGACCTCAAGGTGATCCATCGCGAGTGTGGAGTGCTGAAGACGAGCTACGAGGCGGACATGGCGCTGTACCCATTGCCCATCGCCCGGTGGACAATCGCGGCCCTCGCCGCCATCTTCTTCCTGCTCATCCCGCTGACGCTCCACGAATACTACCTGTCGGTGGCCAACCTCGTGTGGATCGCCGTCATCGGGGCCATCGGCCTCAACATCCTGGTGGGCTACACGGGGCAGGTCTCCATCGGCCACGGCGCCTTCATGTCAGTGGGCGCCTACACGGCGGCGAACCTAGCCATTCGGCTCGGCGCTCCGTGGCCCGTCACCCTTCTCGCGGGTGGCCTCATGGCGGCCCTGGTGGGGGCGGTGGTGGGTATCCCGTCGCTTCGCATCAAGGGGCTCTACCTCGCCATCGCCACCCTGGCTGGTCAGCTCATCATCGAGTGGACCATCAACCACGTCACCTTTATCAGCGGCGGGGTGCAAGCCTCCATCGAGGTGCCCCGGCCCCGGCTCGGCTCCATGGTGCTGTCGAGCCAGCGCGACATGTACTATTTCCTGCTCGTGTTCGTGGTCCTGGCCATCGTGGGGGCGCTCAATCTCATGCGCAGCCGGGTGGGCCGCGCCTTCATCGCCATCCGCGACCAGGACATCGCCGCCGAGATCATCGGCATCAACATCTTCCGCTACAAGCTGCTGGCCTTTGCCATTTCCTCCTTCTATGCGGGTGTCACCGGCGTGCTGTACACGTATTTCCTCGGCATCGCCAACTACGAGCAGTTCCAGATCAACGTGTCCATCGACTACCTCGCCATGATCATCATCGGCGGGCTCGGGTCGATTCTGGGCTCGGTGCTGGGCGCCATGTTCGTCACCCTCCTCCCCATCGTCATTCGCCTCGCCATGGAGGCGTTCGGCGGCGTCTTCCTCGCTCCCCAGACCGTGCTCAACCTCATTCCCAACCTCCGCCTCATGATGTTCGGCGCCCTCATCATCTTCTTCCTCGTCGTCGAGCCCGAGGGGCTGAACCGCCTGTGGCGGAATATCCGCAACTATTTCCGGATCTGGCCATTCGCGTACTGAGGTACGCGAGGAAAGGAGAACATCAATGCGATTCTACCTAGCCATCCTGACAGCACTCCTGATGGCGGCGGGCAGCCTCGCGGGCGCTCCGCCATCCCACGCTCAGGCGAAGGCCGACATCGTCATCGGCATGCAGTGCGATCGGACAGGGGCGACCCAGATCGTGGGGACGGTCCTCTGCCCAGGCTTCCACGACTACATCGCTCTCATCAACTCCAAGGGAGGGGTCGAGGGCCACAAGATCAAGGCTCTGGAGATCGACCACGAGTACAAGGTGCCGCCCGGCGTGGAGTCCTACGAGCGCCACAAGAAGGAAGGCGCGGTGACCATCGCCGTCTACGGCACGCCGCACATCTATGCGCTCGCCGCGAAGCTGACGGAAGATCGGATCCCCGGCACCTCCCCGGGCTTCGGCAGCGCCGCCGCCGCCGATGGCATCCGTTACCCGTACATCTTCCCCATCGCCGCCACCTACTGGTCGCAGGCGACGGCCGCGGTGGACTTCGTGAAGAAGCAGCTCGGGGGGAGCCTCAAGGGCAAGAAGATCGCGTTCATCTTCTACGACAACCCCGCCGGGCGCGAGCCGATCGAGGTCCTGGAGGATCTCGCGACGCTGGAAGGCTTCCAGCTCAAGATCTTCGCCGTGCCGCCCCCGGGCGTGGAGATGGGCGCCCAGGTGCTCGACATCGCTCAGCGCTTCCGCGCGGACTTCGTGATCGGGCATCTCTTCGGCGGTGCCCCCGCCGTGTCGATCAAGGAGTTCAAGCGCGTGGGCTATCCGCTCCGCAAGTTCGTGTCGTTCGTGTGGGGCTCCGCGGAAGCGAACATCGACGCCGCGGGCGGCTTCGCGGTGGCCGAGGGTTACTACACGATGCAGTTCGCCGGTGTGGGCCAGGACTATCCCGTGCTGAACGAGATCCGAGAGATGTACAAGAAGGAAGGCAAGCCCGCGCCGAAGGAGATGGCCTCGACCGTCTTCTACAATCGCGGCGTGCTCATCGCTGCTCTCCACGTGGAAGCCATCCGCAACGCCCTCAAGGCCAAGGCGGGCGGGAAGATCACCGGGGTCGACACCAAGGCGGGCTTCGAGAAGATCTCCAACTTCACCCTGGGCGGGCTGGTGCCGCCGCTCAAGATCACGCCGACGGATCACGAGGGCGGCGGTCTCGTCCAGATCTGGCAGGTGAAGGGCGGCAAGTTCGAGAAGGTCACTGACTGGTACGCGGCCTATCCCGACGTGGTGGCCAAGCACATCAAGGCGGCCGCCGCCAAGTAATAGCCTGGATGCTGCAGTCACACGTGATCGGAGGAAAGACATCGGAGGGGGCGTCTCGCCCCCTCCGATATGACACGACATGCTGAGCCTGAACAACGTCGAGGTCATCTACGACGGCGTCATCCTCGTGCTCAAGGGGGTGTCGCTCGAAGTCCGCGATGCGGGCATCACCACCCTTCTCGGCGCCAATGGCGCGGGCAAGACCACCACCCTCAAGGCCGTCTCCGGCCTGCTCCGCACGGAGCGTGGCGAGGTGACCAAGGGTCACATCGAGCTTGGCGGCCAGCGGATCGATCGGCTCCCCGCCTATGAGGTGGTCCGACGCGGGGTGGTCCAGGTCTTCGAAGGCCGCCGCGTCTTCGAGCATCTCACCACCGAGGAGAACCTCATCGCGGGCGCCCACATCCAGCCCGATCGCCAGCTCGTGGCCGCGGGCATCGAGCGCGTGTATCAGTACTTTCCCCGCCTCAAGGAGCGGCGCTCCGTCCAGGCCGGCTACCTCTCGGGCGGGGAGCAGCAGATGCTCGTGATCGGGCGCGCCCTCATGTCCGCTCCCCGGGTCATCCTGCTGGACGAGCCGTCGCTGGGGCTCGCCCCCATGCTCGTGGAGGAGATCTTCCAGATCGTCCAGCGGCTCAACCGCGAGCAGCAGCTCACCGTGCTCCTCGTCGAGCAGAACGCGGCGCAGGCCCTCGCCATCGCCGACCATGGCTACGTGATGGAGACCGGGCGCATCGTGCTGGAGGGCAGCGCGGACCAGCTCCGCGACAACGCGGACATCAAGGAGTTCTACCTGGGGCTGACCGAGGTGGGCGCTCGCAAATCGTACCGCGACGTGAAGCACTACAAGCGCCGCAAGCGCTGGCTGAGCTAGAGAAACCCCTCAACGAGGAGGAGCGCCGATGCGATTGATGAGCCGCGCCTTGCTGATGGCGATGGTCGCCTTGTGGTGTGCCGCTTGCGCCTCCGCCCCGCCCGAGCCCACGCTCTATCAGCGCCTGGGCGGTCGCGAGTCGATCAAGCTGGTGGTGGACGACTTCGTGGCGAACATGGCGGCGGATCCGCGCGTCAACGGACGCTTCAAGGGCCTGGACGGCGCCCGGGTGGCCAAGCTCCAGACCAACCTGGCCGACCAGATCTGCGA
>DASQAK010000199.1:0-4503 GCA_035635755.1 Candidatus Methylomirabilota bacterium
AGCACGAGAGACCCATGGACGTGGAAGCCCTTCACAGCGCGATCCGCCACATTCCCAAGCCCGTCATCGCCATGGTCAACGGCTTCGCCATCGGCGGCGGCCACGTCCTGCACGTCCTCTGCGATCTCTCGATCGCGGCGGCCACGGCCATCTTCGGACAGACGGGTCCGCGCGTGGGGAGCGTGGACGCCGGGCACGGCACGGGCTATCTGGCCCGCATCGTGGGCGAGAAGAAGGCGCGCGAGATCTGGTACCTCTGCCTGCAGTACTCCGCGCAGGAGGCGCTCGACATGGGGCTCGTGAACAAGGTGGTACCGCTCAAGGACCTACGCGCGGAGACGGAGAAGTGGTGCGCCGCCCTCCTCGAGAAGAGTCCGACGGCCCTCGCCCTCGCCAAGCAGTCCTTCAATGTCGACTCCGAGCAGCGCGCGGGTGTCGCCCAGCTCGCCCACACCGCCCTCGGCCTCTACTATCAGACGGACGAAGCCATGGAAGGCCGCAACGCATTCGTCGAGAAGCGCCCCGTGGACTTTCGCAAGTTCCGCGCCTGACGGAGAGAGGAGGGAAGGGGATGGAGCTGAACCTGGCGGGCAAGAGCGTCATCGTCACGGGCGGCGGCTCGAATATCGGCCGGGCCATCAGCCTGGCCTTCGCGCGCGAGAAGGTGCATCTCACCATCGCGGAGATCGACGAAGGACAGGCCAAGAAAGTGGTGGCCGAGGCCGAAGGCCAGGGTGCCGCCTCCGCCACCTCCGTGGCCACCGACGTGAGCAAGTGGGAGTCAGTGGTGGCCATGGTCAAGAGCGTCGAGAGCCGGCGGGGCCAGGTGGACGTGCTCGTGAACAACGTGGGCTGGACCCATGACCGCCTCTTCGTGGAGAAGGAGCGCGCGGAGTGGGAGAAGGAGATCCAGCTCAACCTCTGGGGCATGATCAACTGCACCCGCGCCGTCCTCGACGGCATGATCGCCCGGAAGTCCGGGGCCATCGTGAGCCTGGGATCCGACGCCGGACGCATGGGAGAGTTTCGCGAGGGCGTCTACGCCGCCTGCAAGGCCGGCGTCATCGCGCTCAGCAAGAGCGTGGCGCGCGAGGTCGGGCGCCACGGCATACGGCTCAACGTGGTGTGCCCGGGCATGACCATCCCGGACTCCGACGAGGACATCGGAGGGCTCAGCATGTGGGCCTCCGAGGGCAATCGCGTCTTCAGCACCCCCGAGATGCAGGCGCGCATCGCCAAGGCCTACCCGCTCCGCCGTATCGGCAAGCCCGAGGATGTCGCCCAGGCTGCGGTCTTCCTCGCTTCCGACGCCGCCAGCTTCATCACGGGCCAGACGCTGTCGGTGAGCGGCGGATACACGATGATGTGAGGAGACGCCCATGAACCTCGGCACCGTGACCTATGCGGCAAAGGACGGCATCGCGCGCGCCGTCCTGAATCGCCCCGAGCAGATGAACGCCATCAGCCCCGATCTGCTCGAGGACCTCGATGGAGTCTGCACGGCGGTCGAGGGCGACGCGACCGTTCGCGTTCTCACCGTGACCGCCTCCGGCCGCGCGTTCTGCGCGGGCGCCGATCTCAAGGCGGTGAAGGAGCTCTCGCCGGATCGGGTGAAGTGGAACGGCTTCATACGCCGGTGGCACGGAGTGTTCAACCGGATCGAGGCCTTGCCGGTCCCGGTGATCGCCGGCGTGCACGGCCTCGCCTTGGCAGGAGGCCTCGAGCTCCTGCTCGTGGCCGACCTCGTGGTCGCCGACGAGGCGGCCCGCATCGGCGACCAGCACGCGAATTTCGGTCTGGTGGCGGGTGGGGGAGGAAGCCAGCGGCTGCCGCGGCTCATCGGCGCCCGGAGGGCCAAGGAGCTGATGCTGCTGGGCGGCTGGCTGAGCGCCGCCGAGGCGATGAGCTGGGGGCTCGTCAATCGCGTCGCCCCTTCGGGCACCCTGGAGGTGGCCGTTCAGGAGATGGCGGTGTTGCTCGCCGCCCAGAGCGCCGCCGCCGGGCGCACCGTGAAGATGCTCGTCAACCGAGCCTGCAACGACGAGCTCGAGCGCGGGCTCGAGATGGAGCGGCACCTCGTCGGCGAGCACATGCGCTCCGCCGATGCCGTCGAGGGCCTGCGCGCCTTCGCCGAGAAGCGCAAGCCGGTCTTTCACGCGGCCTAAGAGGCTGTCCCAGACCATGCCCTCGCGAGCCAGAATGTTCCGTTTCGAGCGCCGGCTTCGCCGGCGCAATCTATCCGGGGGGAGGCTTCGGAAGGGGGGCGGAGCCCCCCTCCGAGCTACCTAGCTGGGACGGGCTCATGGACTTCGCCTTCAGCCCCGAGCAGGACGAGCTCATCCGCACGCTGCGCGGCTTCGCGCGCAAGGAGCTCCAGCCGCGCTCCGCGCACTGGGACAGGAGCGGCGAGTTCCCGTGGGAGGCATTCCGCCAGATGGGCGAGCTGGGGCTTCTCGGTCTCCGCATACCCGCGGCCCACGGCGGGCAGGACAGCGACTATCTCACCTTCGGGATCGCCATGGAGGAGATCGCGCGCGGAGACTTCGCCTGCACGTACGGGCTTCAGCTCGCGGGGCTCGCGGGCGAGATCCTGGGCCGGAGCGGAAGCGAGGAGGTCAAGGCGCGCTGGCTGCCGTCCACGGCGCGAGGCGAGACGGTCGTGGCCCTCGCCCTGACCGAGCCGGGCGTGGGCTCCGACGCGGCCAATCTCGCGTGTCGGGCCGAGCGCGAGGGCGACGGCTATGTCATCACCGGGGAAAAGTCCGGCATCAGCCTCGGGATGGTCGCCCAGGCCGCCATCGTCTTCGCGCGCACCGACCCCGCCGGGCGCGCCCGAGGCGTCACGGCCTTCCTGGTCCCCCTCGATCTGGCCGGCGTCTCGCGGAGCCCGCTCCGCGACATGGGCACGCGGGCCATCGGGCGCGCCGTGCTCGCTTTCGACCACGTCCGCGTCCGGGATTCGCACCGGCTCGGGGAGGAAGGCACCGGCTTCCATCAGGTGATGCAGGGCTTCGACTACAACCGCGTCGGCATCGCCCTGGCGTGCCTCGGGGTCGCCCAGGTCTCGCTCGAGGAGACCATGGCCTACGTGAAGGAGCGCAAGGCCTTCGGCCGATCGCTGGCGACCTTCGAAGGCGTGTCCTTCCCGATCGCGGAGGCCGCGACCCAGGTCGACGCCTGCCGCTGGCTCTGCTATCGCGCCCTCTGGCTCGCCGATCGCGGCGAGCGCCACACGAAGGAGTCGGCCATGACCAAGTGGTGGGCGCCGCGGCTGGCCGTCGATACCATTCACCAGTGCCTGCTCTTCCACGGCCACTACGGATACACCGACGAGCTGCCCTTCGAGCAGCGCATGCGGGACGTCATCGGGCTCGAGATCGGTGACGGGGCCGCGGAAGTGATGAAGATGGTGGTGGCCCGGGAGCTCATGGGGCGGGAGAGTCTGCCCTACTGAGGTACTGGGGCAAGTTGCTGCGTTGCTGGCGACCGAGAACGTGGCCGTTCGAGCTGAGCGCAGCGAGGCGAGAGCTGAATAGAACTGGCGAAGCAAATTGCCCCAGTACCCGGAATCTGATAGCTTCGCCCCATACCGAGAGAGGGAGAGAACGCATCGTGAGTGCCCTGGCGACCTCCGCAACCGACGTGGCGTGGACGACCGAAGAGATGCGCGTGGCGGGATCGCTGCTGCGCGTTCGCAAGGGCGGGGCGGGCGATCCCGTCCTCGTGCTGCATCACGAGATCGGGAGCCCCGAGCGACTGCCTTTCTATGATGCCCTCGCGCGCCGGTTCACCGTGTACGTCCCCTCGCATCCCGGGTACGACGGATCGGAGCGGCCCGGCTGGATGCGGAACGTGCGCGATGTCGCGGTCACCTATCAGGCGCTGATCGCCGCCCTGAATCTTTCCAAGGTTTCCGTAATTGGCCTCGGCTTCGGGGGATGGATCGCCGCCGAGATGGCGACCATGGCGCCGCGCGGACTGCATCGCGTCGTCCTGGTGGGCGCCATGGGCATCAAGCCCGCCCAGGGCGACATCCTCGACGAGGCCCTCGTCAGCTACATCGACTACGTGCGCGCCGGCTTCGAGAAGCAGGAGATCTTCGACCAGGTGTTCGGTGCCGAGCCGCCCACCCCGCTCCTCGAGCAGTGGGACCTCAACCGGGAGATGACCTTCCGGATCGCCTGGAAGCCGTACATGTACAACCCGACGCTGCCCCATCTGCTGGGCGGCGTGAAGTCGCCTTCCCTCGTCGTCTGGGGACGGCGCGACCGCATCGTGCCGCTCGAATGCGGCGAGGCCTACGCGCGGGCGCTGCCCCAGAGCCGACTCGCCGTGATCGAAGGCGCGGGACATTTCATCGACATGGAGCAGCCCGAGGCGCTCGCCAAGCTCGTGATCGAGTTCGCCGCCCAGCCGTGACCCGGACCGGGCCCGGCGTGGCCCGCTCCTGACCGGGAGACCAAGACCATGCATCTCATGTACTTCAGCGAGCAGCCGATGTCG
>DASQAK010000200.1:0-6063 GCA_035635755.1 Candidatus Methylomirabilota bacterium
GGTCATCCGCCTCGACAGCCTCATCGACTACTGCACTCCGAGCCCGCGCACGGGCTACATCTTCGGCGCGTGCGACTTCCTGCAGCCCGACACCGCGCGCAAGTTCCTCCTCGCCACGGGGGCGCGTTTCGTGGCCGGCTACCAGAAGGAGATCCCCTGGACGGAGTCCATGCTGGTGGACTCGCTCTTCCTCTCCTACCTCCTGGGCGGCACCATGAAGTGGGTCCGCACCAAGCACGGGGAGCGCGTGCCGCCGCTCCGCCAGACGGAGAACTTCGAGATCATGCGCTCGGCGAGCCCGCAGCGGGTGGCGGGCATGCTCTATCGCGATTTCCCTCTCGCGCACGACATCACCTTCTCCTGCTTCACGCTCGACCGGAAGCAGGGCCGCAAGCCCGCCCTCGACAACTCCTTCGAAACGTATCGCCGCAGCGTGGACCGGGCGCGGCGCCTGGTCCGTGACCTATAATCAGGGAGCGTTTCAAGGAGGGGCACATGGCGCTGGGCGAATCGGGAATCAAGCAGGCGGTGCGCTGGCTCGAGGAGCAGCTGCACGAGCATCCTGATGCCGACCGCGTGCGTCTCGTCGACGAGGCGGGGCGCCGCTTCGATCTCTCCCCCATGGACACGGACTTTCTCTTCCGCCATCTCGCCGAGCGCCCCCCGGGCCCGGCCAAGGCATGACCGAGGCGCACAAGGCGCACGTCCAGTCGCAGTTCGGAAGAGCGGCGGAAGACTACATCACGAGCCCGGGCCACGCCGGCGGCGCCGACCTCGACCACCTCCTCGCCTGGGGCCGCGCGCGCGGCGCCGACCGCGTGCTCGACATCGCCACGGGGGGAGGCCACACCGCCCTGGGCTTCGCCGGCTTCACCCCGAGCGTGGTCGCCACCGACGTCACCGAGCCCATGCTTCACGCCGCGCGCCGATTCATCCACGAGCGCGGCGCCTCGGGTGTGCGCTTCGTGGCCGCGGATGTCGAGGCCCTGCCCTTCCGGCACGCCTCCTTCGGCGTGGTCACGTGTCGCATCGCCGCCCACCACTTTCCCGAGCTCTTGCCCGCAGTGCGCCAGGTCTGCCGCGTGCTCGTCCCGGGAGGCGCCTTCCTCATCCAGGACATCCTGGGGCGCGAGGATCGGGAGCTCGCGGCCTTCATCCTGGAAGTCGAGAAGCGCCGCGATCCTTCCCACGTGCGCGCCTTCACCCAGCGCGAGTGGGCGGCCTTCCTGAAGGCCGCGGGTCTCACAGTGATCGACGAGATGGTCATGGAGAAAGTGCGCGAATGGGAGCAGTGGACGGAGCGCATGCGGATGACGGACGCTGCCAAAGCCGACCTGGAGCGCTTCGTTCTCGCGGCGCCGGCCGTGTGCCGGGAGGCCTTCGATTTCAAGACCGATGGCCGCCGCATCGTGTCCTTCACCGACCGCATGCTCCTTCTGCGCGCCGATAGAGACTGAGCGGCCGGACTACCCCTTCAGCACCACCACGGTCGCGCCCCAGCCGCCCCGCTCGGGCGGCGCGTCGAAGTAGCGCGAGACCAGCGGATGTCCCTGCAGCATCGATTGGACCACGGCGCGCTGGGTGCCTGTCCCCCGCCCGTGGATGAGCCTGACCTCGCGAAAGCCCCTGGCCGCCGCCTCCTTTAGATACTCCTCGACCACGGAGCGCACGTCCCTCGGGGAGAACGTGTGGAGGTCCAGCGAGTCCTCGATGGGCAGGCGGACCGCCTCGGGCTCATCCATCGGCCCGGCGATCAGCGCGGGATGGGATTGACGATGGGCGCGGGGACGACGAGGTCGGGCTTGCTCTTCTGCTGTTCGCGGCCTTGCTCGGCCATGCAAGCCAGCCAGGGATATTGCTCGAACTCCCGCCCGATCGCGACCACGCGCCCGTCCGTCTCGATGCGCTGAACCACGATGGTGGGCCATCGCTTGCACTTCTCGGAGCGCTGATAGGCCAAGTCCTGCTCGAAGGTCTGAGCGCCTGTCGTGCAGCCCACGATGGTCGCCAGAAGTCCCAGGACCGCCAGTCGCTGACGGATCATCCGGCCAGAGGCGCGCGGCGCGTGTGCCAGTCGGTCACGCGCTGATAGGCATCGGCGACGCGCAGGACGGTCGCCTCGTCGAAGGGCCGCCCGATGATGTGGAGCCCCATGGGCAGTCCGCCCTCGGTGAAGCCGCAGGGTATGGAGGCCGCCGGGTGGCCGCTCAGATTGAACGGACGCGTGAAGCGGATCAGGCTCGCGCGAACGGGGAAGCTCTCGCCGCCGATCCGAACATCGTTCTGGCCGACGGGCTGGGCCTCGATGGGCGTGGTGGGGGCAAGAAGCACGTCGAGCTTGGCGAGGGCCGCGTCCACTTCGTCGCGCAAAAGTACGCGGAGCCGCTGGCCCTTCAGATACTCGGCTCCCGTCACGAAGGCGCCCACGCGCAGGCGCTGACGCACGTCCTCGCCGTAGTCCGCGGCCCGCGTCTTGAGCCATTCCTCGTGATAGGCATAGGCCTCGGGGGCGAGCACGGCGTGAGAGGCGCCGGGAGCGACGCTCACCCTCTTGATATCGACCTCCGAGAGGGTGGCCCCGAGCCCTTCGAGCGTCTTGGCGGCGGCTTCCACGGCGGCGCGTTGCGCCGGCGCGGCGCCCTCGAGGAAGAAGGACCGCAGCAGACCCACCCGCAGCCCCTTGACCTGCCCGGTGAGCGCGGCCATGTAGTCCGGCACGGGGAGCACGCTCGTCGTCGGATCGCGCGGGTCATAGCCCGACATCGCGCCGAGCATGAGCCCGCAGTCGGCGGCGCTCCGGCACATGGGCCCGACGTGGTCCATGGACCAGGCCAGCGGCAGCACGCCCGCGCGGCTCACGCGCCCGTACGTGGGCTTGATCCCGGACAACCCACACAGAGAGGCCGGGATGCGGATGGAGCCTCCCGTGTCGGAGCCGAGAGCGCCCGGACAGATGCCCGCGGCCACCGCGGCGCCGGAGCCCGACGAGGACCCGCCGCAGATCCGCTGGGTGGCGACGTCCCACGGATTCCACGGCGAGCCGTAGTGCTGATTCAAGCCCTCCGGCCCATAGGCGAACTCGTGCATGTTGAGCTTGCCGAGCATGATGCCGCCCGCGGCGGCGAGCCTGGTGACCACGGTGGCATCCTCGTCGGGCACCCAGTCGGCGAGGATCTTCGACCCGCCGGTGGTCTTGACCCCCTTGGTGCAGTAGAGGTCCTTGAGCCCGACGGGCACGCCGTGCAGCGGGCCGAGCGTCCCTCCGGCCGTGACCGCGGCCTCCGCCGCCCTGGCCGTGGCCAGGGCGGAGTCGGCCATCACCGTGATGTAGGACTTGAGCTTGTCGTCGATCTTGGCGATGCGCTCGAGGTGGGCCTGGACGACTTCGACGGGCGAGACCTTTTTCGCCGCGATCATGGACGCGAGATCCGTCATGGAGGTCCAGCAGAGGTCGCTCACGAGAAAATCCCCTTCCCTAGAAGATGCGGTACTGCGAGGCGGGCTCGGTCTCGAGCGGGATGTCGTGGATGGCCGCCAGCCCCGCGCGTCCGGCCTCGACGAGGGGAAGCAGCCCGGCCAGCTCGGCGTCGGTCAGCTCGAGTCCCTGCGCCCTGGCCAGCGTGCGAAGCGAGTCGACGGTGAGCTTTTCCATGCGGGGAGGATAGCGCATAATCGCAGCGATGCCCACACCTCTTCAGGAAGCCCACCAGTGGCTGCGCGAGTTCGAGACGGCCTGCCGCGGACGTGACTTCGACACGGGGCGCCGCATGTTCGCCGAGGATGCCGTGGCCTTCGGCACCTGGGCCATGGCCGTGCACGGCCTCGCCAACATCGAGCGCGAGCAGTGGCGCAATGTCTGGCCGCGCATCCGCAACTTCACCTTCGAGGCCGAGCCGGTCGTGCGCGCGAGCGGCGAGACGGCCTGGATCGCCGCCGCCTGGTCCTCCGAGGCCACGGGCGCGGACGGCAAGCCCTTCGTCCGCCCCGGGCGTGCCACCTTCATCCTCGCGCCGCGGAGCGGGCGCTTGCAGTGCGTGCACAGCCACGTCTCGCTCCAGCCGACCCAATCCGAGTCGGCCCATGGCAAGCTGGGTTAGGATGCGGTTCGAGCCGAAACGCTGCCGAGGAGCCGCAGGCGACGAGAGCGGTGAGGCGAGTGCTGAGTAAGAGTGGCGGATAAGCGACAAGGAAGGGAGCGACGATGAACATCTTCAAGGCCAAGGCGGTCAGGGATCTCGAGGAAGCGACCAGGGCGATTCCCGTGATCGACTTCGCGCCCGCCTTCCTGGGCGAGCCCGGCGGCCTCGACGCGGTGGCGGCCCAGGTGCGGCAGGCGAGCGAGCGCGTGGGCTTCTTCTACCTCGCCGGCCACGGCGTCCCCTCCTCGACGGTGGAGGCCGCCTTTGAAGCCTCCCGCGAGTTCCACGCCATACCGCTCGAGGAAAAGCTCAAGCTCCAGATCAACGAGAACAACATCGGTTATCTTCCCGTCAACCAGTCCATCCAGGGCGCTTCCCAGGTGCACAAGGCCACGCGCCCGAACTACAACGAGAGCTTCTTCATCAGCCACGACCGCGGTCCGGAGCATCCCGACGTGGTGGCGGGCACGCCGTTGCGGGGACGCAACCAGTGGCCCGAGGGCCACCACGCGATGCGCGCGGCCATGGTCGCCTACTTCAAAACCATGGAGGCAGTGGGCGAGCGGACCCTGCCCGTGCTCGCGCGGGCCCTCGACATGCCCCCCGGTCACTTCACTCCACATTTCGAGAACGAGGCGCACATCAACCTGCGCTTCCTGCATTACCCGCCCCAGGAGATCGACGACGACGAGCAGTTCGGCCAGGGCCCCCACACCGACAACTCCTTCATCACCATGCTCGGCCGTGAGGATGTCCCCGGGCTCGCCGTGCGCCTCCCCAGCGGCGAGTGGCTGGCCCCGCCGGTCATCCCCGGCACGCTTCTCGTCAACCTCGGCAACATCATGAAGCGGTGGTCGAACGACCGCTTCCTTTCCACTCCCCACGGCGTGCTCAACGACACCGGCACGGACCGCTACTCGATCGCCTTCTTCTTCAGCCCGAACGTGGAGGCGGTCATCGAGTGCCTGCCGAGCTGCACGGGGGCCGGCGATCCGCCGCGCTACCCGCGCGCCGTGTATCGCGATCTCGTGCTCGATTTCTACAACGCCAACTACTTCCACCGTCAGGGCCATGCGGGAGCGCGCGCAAGCGGTCGGCCCTAGAGGAGAGACCACGACATGAAGGTGGGATTCATCGGACTGGGCATCATGGGCGGGAGCATGGCCTCGAATCTTCAGGCGGCCGGTCACACGCTGTGCGTGCACGACATTCGACGGCCGGTGGCCGCGCCACATCTGGCCGCGGGAGCGGAGTGGAAGGACACGCCACGCCAGGTCGCGGAGGCGGTCGACGTCGTGTTCACGTCGCTGCCCGGCCCTCCCGAGGTGGAAGCGGTGGCCCTCGGCGCGGACGGCCTCATCCACGGCCTGCGCAAGGGCGCGGCGTTCTTCGACCTGTCCACCAACTCCCCCGCCATGATCCGCCGGATCCACGCGACGTTTCAGGAGAAGGGCATGCACGTGCTGGACGCTCCCGTGAGCGGGGGGCCGATCGGCGCGAAGACCCGCCGGCTCGCCATCTGGGTGGGCGGCGATCGAGGGATCTACGACGCCCACAAGGACGTGCTGGGGGCCATGGGCGATCAGCACTACTACGTCGGGGCCATCGGGGCGGGCGCGGTGGCCAAGCTCGTGCACAACTGCTCGAGCTTCACCATCGGGGCGGTGCTGGCCGAGACGTTCTCCATGGGCATCAAGGCCGGCGTGGAGCCCCTGGCCCTGTGGAAGGCCGTCCGTCAGGGCGCGAGCGGACGCCGTCGCACCTTCGACCGGCTCATGGACAAGTTCCTGCCCGGGACGTACGATCCGCCGTCCTTCGCCCTCAAGCTGGGCCACAAGGACGTGTCCCTGGCCACCGCGCTGGGGAGAGAGATGGGCGTGCCCATGCGCCTGGCCAATCTCGCGCTGGCCGAGCTGACGGAGGC
>DASQAK010000201.1:0-11954 GCA_035635755.1 Candidatus Methylomirabilota bacterium
CTTGAACATGGGCTATTCCGGCTCCGCGCTCCGCATCCACATGCCCCTCGTGCAGGAGGCCGACCGGCTGGGCTTTTCCTCCGTGTGGTCGGCCGAGGCCTATGGCTCCGACGCCGTGACGACCATCACCTGGGTCGCCGCCCTGACCAAGCAGATCGGCGTGGGGACGGCCATCATGCAGATTCCCGCCCGGACCCCGACCTTGACGGCGACCACCGCCCTCACCCTCGACGAGCTGTCGGGCGGGCGCTTCCGGCTGGGGCTCGGTGTCTCGGGGCCGCAGGTGGTGGAAGGCTGGCACGGCGTGCCGTTCGGCAAGCCGCTCCAGCGCACTCGGGAGTACGTCGAGATCGTCCGCTCGGTGTGGCGGCGCGAGAAGCCCGTGGAGTTCAAGGGGCAGTACTACCAGATCCCCTATGCCGGCACCGATGCCACCGGTCTGGGGAAGCCGCTCAAGTCCATCCTCCACGGCCGGCCGGAGATTCCCATCTATCTCGCCGCCATCGGGCCGCGGAACGTGGCCCTGGCCGCAGAGATCGCCGACGGCTGGCTCCCCGTCTTCTTCTCGCCTCAGCGGATGTCCGTCTTCAAGGAATCGCTCGAGTCGGGCTTCTCGCGCGCGGGCGGCGGCAAGTCCCTCGCGCGCTTCGACGTCGCGCCCACCGTCCCCGTCATGCTGGGCGACGACGTCGCCGCCTGCCGGGCCATGGTCAAGCCGCGCCTCGCCCTCTACGTCGGCGGCATGGGCGCGCGCGGGCGCAACTTCTACAACGACCTCGTGTGCCGCTACGGGTACGAGGGCGTCGCCAAGAGCATCCAGGACCTCTATCTCTCCGGCAAGAAGGACGAGGCGGCGGCGGCGGTCCCGGATGCCCTCGTGGACGAGGTGGCCTTGTGCGGCCCTCGTGAGCGGATCCGCGAGCGCCTCGAAATCTGGAAGTCCTCCGGCGTGACGACGCTGATCTGCGGGGTGGGGCAGGTCGAGGCCCTTCGCGTCATGGCCGAGCTGGCGCTCTAGCGCGGTGAAGCCGCCCGCGCTTCGTGTCCAGGCCGCGCTCGATGCGCTGGGCCTCGAGCGGCGTGTCATCGAGCTCGAGCGTTCCGCGCACACCTCCCAGCAGGCCGCCGATGCCCTGGGGGTGGCGGTTGGAAGTATCGCCAAGTCACTGGTCTTCACGGTCCACGAGCGACCCGTCCTCGTGATCGCCTCGGGCGCCAACCGGGTCGATGAGGAGAAACTGACGATTCTCGCTGGTGGACCGGCGCGTCGGGCCGATGCCGACACGGTCAAGCGGGCCACCGGCTTCACAATCGGGGGCGTGGCGCCCATCGCCCTCGAGATGCCGCTCGAGATCTTCATCGACGAGGATCTTCTCCGGCTCGAGATCATCTATGCCGCCGCGGGCGTGCCCGAGTGCGTGTTCCCCCTGAGCCCGGCCGAGCTGGTGCGGGCGACGGGCGGCCGGGTGGCCGACCTCAAGGAGCAGGGGAAGCCAGCTCAAGGAGGGAAGCGATGAAACTCAAGGACAGAGTCGCCATCGTCACGGGCGCGGGCTCGGGCATCGGCCAGGCCACGGCGCTCCTCTTCGCCCGGGAAGGCGCGCGCGTGGGCGTGCTCGACCTCGACGCCGACGCTGCGCGAGGGACGGCGCAGCAGATCGAGAAGGCCGGCGGGCAGGCTCTGGCGCTGGCCGCCGACGTCAGCCGCGGCGAGGACAATCGCGAGGCGATCGGCAAGACGGTGGCGGCGTGGGGCCGGCTCGACATCTTCTACGCCAACGCGGGCGTGCCGCAGTGGCCCGGCGCCGTGGACGAGGTGGACGAGAGCGTCTTCGACCGGATCATGGCTGTGAATGTCAGGGGCGTCTTTCTCGGGGCCAAGCATGCCGTGCCCGTCATGAAGAGGCAGAAGAGCGGCGTCTTTCTCATCACGGGCTCGACGGCGGCCCTCAAGCCGCGGCCGGGCGGTCAGTGCTACGCGGCCTCCAAGGGCGCGGTGACCACCATGACGCAGAGCCTCGCCCTCGAGCTGGCGCCCTTCGGCATCCGGGTGGTCGTCATCGCCCCCGTGGCGACCGAGACGCCCATGCTGCCGACCTTCATGGGCAAGAAGGAGGTGGACGAGGAAGGCATGCAGCGCTACGTCGCCACGGTGCCCCTGGGCCGGCTCAACCAGCCCGAGGACATCGCCAAGGCCGCGCTCTTCCTGGCCTCCGACGACGCGGCCATGATCACGGGGAGCTGCTTCCTGGTCGACGGGGGTCGCTGCGCGTGAAGGTCGTGCCCCTGGCCGCCGACTCCCTGGGCGTCCGCTCCATGGCGACCTACGTCGAATGCGGCGCCACCCGCATCCTCATCGACCCCGGCGCCGCCCTCGCCCCCAACCGCTACGGCCTGCCGCCCGCGGACGCGGAGTGGGACGCGCTCAAGCGGGCCAACGACCGCATCTCGGGCTACGCGGCGCGGGCGGGCCTGGTCTTCATCAGCCACTACCACGAGGATCACTTCCGCTACGATCCCGGGCTCTATGCCGGACGGACGGTGTGGGCCAAGGATCCTCGGCGGATGATCAATCCCCGTCAGGCCGAGCGTGCCGACACACTCTGGAAGAGCATCGCGGGCGTCTCCCGGCTCGATTCCGCCGAGGGGCGGAGCTGGGAGACGCGCGATGCGCGTCTGAGCGCCTCGCCGCCACTCGCCCATGGCATCGAGGGCACCGGGCTCGGCTACGTCACGGCGCTCACCGTGGCCGATCTGCGAGAGGGTACGCGCTTCGTCCACGCCTCGGACGTGCAGGGGCCGCTCTCGCCGGTGGCCGCCGCCTACCTCATCCGCGAGCGGCCGACCCTCCTCTACCTCTCGGGGCCGCCCGCCTATCTCGAAGGACAGCTTGGACGGAATCTCATCGAGCAGGGCATCGAGCAGCTGCTCCACGTGATCGGGCAAACCGGCTGCCGGGTACTCTTCGATCACCACGCCCTGCGCGCACCAGACTACGGCGAGCGCTTTCGGCGCCTCTGGGACACCGGGCATGTCCTGACCGCGGCGGGCTTTCTTGGTCTTCCCGACGAGGCGCTCGAATCGCGACGGAGCGATCTCTGGAGGGGATCGCGCAAGCCGGCTCGCCGCATGGAGCCGCGATTGAAGAAGAAAGAAGCGTCCGCTATCATGCGGGATGGACGTCAACGCCGAAAGGCGAAAGGAGGCTCGTCGGCATGAGTGACAACAAGACGCTCGGGGTGGGAGATACCGCGCCCGAGTTCACCATGAAGACCATCGGGCTCAAGGAGGTCAGCCTGAAGGACTTCAAGGGCAAGAGGGTGGTGCTCCTGTTCTACCCGCTGGACTGGACGCCCGGCTGATCCAAGTGCATGCCCGCCTTCGATCGTCGCGCCAAGGACTTCGAGGCGGTCAATGCCCAGGTGCTGGGTATAAGCACGGACAGCCCGTTCAGCCACGAGAACTGGGCGAAGTCGGTCGGCATCTCGAACTATCCGCTCCTTTCGGACGTGCACCGGACGGTCAGCAAGGACTACGGCGTCTACTGGCCGGACTGGAACGCCAACGTGCGCGCCACCTTCATCGTCGACAAGCAGGGCAAGGTCGTCTTCGCCGAGCGCTATGGCAAGGGCGAGCTGCCGGAACCTGACAAGATCCTCGGGGAGCTGAAGAAGATCCCTTCGTAGCCTGCCGAACCACTACAGGCCGCTCAAAAAGGTCCAGATGCGAGGCGGCGCCCGAAGGCCGCAGGTGAGGCGTACTCTCTGTACGTTGAACCTGCGGCCGAGGGCGCCGTCTTCTATTTGGCTAGGTGTGGATGACCTTGGCTGAGCGGTAGGGTCTCTTCGCGCAAGCGCTCATCGCTGCAGATGGGCCTTTTTCAGCGGCCTCCCGGCCGTCGGCTTGTCAATGCGACGCCGGTGAGAATGGCGGCGCCCCCCACGAGCGACAACCCTCCGATGCGCTCTCCGAGCATGATCCAGGCGAGGAGCACGCCGACCACGGGCTGGAGGTTCAGGAAGACGGCCGAGCGGCTTGGCCCCAGCGCGCGCACCGCCTCGTACCACCACACGTGCGCCACCGAGCCGAGAATGGCCTGATAGCCCACCACGGTCCACGCCACGGGCGAGGCGAGATCCGGCCGCGGAAAGAAGTCCGCCGTGAGGAGGGGCAGGGGCAGCAGCATGATGGAGCCGAGGATGTAGGCCGCCGTGGTCGCCACGGCGGGCGAGTGCCGGGTGAGGACCCGCTGGCCGTAGACGGTATAGACGGTCCATCCGATCTGCCCCGCGAGCAGGATGAAATCGCCGGGCCGCAGATCGAGGTGGGTGACGGCCCGCCAGCTCCCCTTGCTGATGATGAGAACGACCCCGGCCGCCGAGCAGGCGACGCCCGCCCACTGTATCGGGGCGAGCCGCTCCTTGAGATAGAGCCGGGCGCCGATGGCGACCATCACCGGCGTCACCGGCTGGAGCAGCACTGCGTTCGAGGCCGTGGTGAAGGCGAGGGCGAGATAGGTCGCGCCCGTCGAGACGAAGATGCCCGCGAATCCCAGGAAGGCCAAGGGGCCGAGGTCACGGAGGCGGAGGGCATTGAACTCGCTCCATCCGCGACGCGCGAGCAGGGCGCCGAGAAATATCGACGCGATGCTACAGCGAAGCGCCACGAGGACGAGCGGGGGAAAGGCGACCAGCGCGAGCTTGGCGAAGGCGGGATAGGAGCCCCAGAGGGCGGCGATCAGCGCGAGGGCGGCGTAGGCGCTGGTTTGACCCTGACCGGGCACCCGCCTATCATAGCGCGTCCGTCATGGCCGACTATGTCCTCGAGCGGCGTCTGTGGCTGCCGCGTCCGCGAGCCGACATCTTCGCCTTCTTCGCGTCGCCGCGGAACCTCGCCGTCGTGCAGCCGAGGTGGGCGCGGCCGATCTGGCTCGTGGAGCCGCCGGCGCGGCTCGAGGCGGGCGCCCTCCTGGATTTCCGCGTGCGCGCGGCGGGGCTGCCCGTCCGCTGGCGCGTCATGGTCCGCGAGTTCGACCCGCCCTTCCGCTTCGTGGACGCCCAGCTCTGGGGTCCCTTCACCCGCTGGGAGCACCGGCACCGGTTTCTCGAGGAGAGGGCTGTGGCAGGTGGGCCGCCGGGGACGTGGGTGGAGGACCGGGTGACCTATCGACTCCCGCTGGGTCCGCTCGGCCGCGCCGCGCATGGGATGGGGATCGGGCGACGGATCGTGGCCCTTTTCGACTACCGGGACGAGCGACTCCGGGAGCGCTTCGGCGGGGGCTGAGCCTCGCTCACGCCGCCGAGGGCAGCTCGATGCCGAGGGCGGCCAGGCGGGGGCGCACGCGCTCGGTCAGGAGGCCGAGGCGCGCCAGGTTGCTGACCATGGCCGCGTGCATGTCCCGCTTGAAGTATTTCCTGAACACGGCGTAGTCGTTGCGCGCGGCCACGTCCCGGCGGTAGGCCTGCACCTCGCGGATCTGGGCGGCGGAGAAGCCCATGTCGCGGTACGCGTCGACGGGGAAGAAGCCGGTCAGGACCTTCTCGATGGCCACGCAGGTGAAGTCTTCCATCTCGCGCTGCTCGGCGGGGCTCGCCTCGCGGATGACCTCGGGCAGGGCGAGCATGCCGAAGCCCATGTGACGCGACTCGTCCTGGAGGATGCGGCGGCACACCTCCTGGAGGAGGGGGTCGTGGGCACACTCCGCCATCATCTTGAACATGGAGACGGCGAAGGTCTCGGCCACGAGCTGGAGCGCGATGGTCTTGATGTACCAGCGCGAGTCCGAGAGGATGCTGTCGAAGAGCACGCGCTCGTTTTCGGGCATGGGGTAGTGGAGGCCGTTCAGGCGGGTGGCGATGTAGCGCTCCAGTACCTCGTTGTGGCGGGCCTCGTCCATGACCTGGGTCGCCTGGAAGAATTTCTGATCGGTGCCCGACACGGTGTCCACGAGCTGGCTGCAGGCGAGCATGGCCCCCTGCTCGCCGTAGACGAGGACGGAGAGCCGCCAGGCGGTGATGCGCTGGTTGAGCTCGACGCGCTCCTTCTCGGACATCTTGTTCCAGATAGGACTGCCGTAGATGTCTACCAGCTCGTCGGCGAGGGTGCGGCCGTCCGACGGCTCCGGGGTGTCCCAGGGGATGTCGCGGGAGGCGTTCCACTGGTCGCGCTTGGCCTTCTCGTACAGGCTGCGCATGTCCTCGGCCTGCACCGTGTAGTCGAACTCGAACACCGTGTCCATGGGGCTGGGAATCACGCGGCGATCCATGGGGCACCTCCCTCTTGGAAAACTCCGAGGTATCCTTTTGAGACTACTCGGTTTTTATCATGCCGGAGGCGCCCCCGTCAAGTAGACTCCGGAGCCATGAACGCACGGCGGCAGGCCGTCCGGGACCAGATCCTCCGCACGGCGGCGGACCTCTTTCGCGAGCGCGGCTACCGGGCCTCCACCCTCGACGACATCGCCCGGCGGCTCGGCATGTCCAAGGCCTCGCTCTACGGGTACTTCCGCGCCAAGGAGGAGATGCTCGCGGCCATCTCCCGGGAGACCGTCGAGGGATTCACGCGGGAGCTCAGCCTGGTCCTGCGCTCGAGCCTCTCCCCGGAGGACAAGCTCCGTCGCGTCGTCCGGCAGCACGTGCGCTTCGTCATCGCCAACCGCTCCTTCCTCACCGTCTTCTTCAGCGAGGAGGCGAGCCTGCCCGCGCGCTTCGCCCGCCAGCTCGCCGCGCAGAAGGACCGCTACGACAAGGGCGTGGAGTCCATCGTGGTCGAGGGCGTCCGGCGCGGCGTCTTCCGGGACATGCCGCCCCGCCTCGTGGTCTTCGGCCTCCTGGGGATGCTCAACTGGCTCTACAAGTGGTACAACCCCGCGGGCCGATGGGGGGCCGAGGAGGTCTCGGGGGCTTTCCTGGCCCTCGTGGAGGACGGCCTGCTCCGTCGGGCGCCGAGAGGGCAGGCGCTGAGCGGCAAGATCCGGCGCCTCAAGCGCGAGCTCCAGTCGGTGGAGCGGGCGCTCGATGCCTGATCTCCTCGGCGCCCACATGTCCATCGCGGGCGGCGTCCACCGCGCTCTCGAGCGCGGCCTGGAGGTCGGCTGCTCCGTCGTGCAGATCTTTCTCAAGAACCAGCTCCAGTGGACGGCCGCTCCGTACACGGAGGAAGACATCCGGCGCTTCCGCGACGCGTGGAAGGCAACGCGCATACGGACCGTCTTCGCCCACTCGAGCTACCTGATCAACCTCGCCGCGCCCGCCGAAGGGGAACGAAAGCGAGCGGTGGCGGCGTTTCATGACGAGCTCGAGCGCGCAGAAGCCCTCGGCCTGTCCTTCGTGATCATCCACCCCGGCTCCCACCGGGGCGACGGGCTCGAGAAGGGCATCGGCCGTATCGTGGCCGCCCTCGACGAGGTGATCGCGCGGACGCGCGGCTATCGCGTCATGGTCCTCCTCGAGAACACCGCGGGCGGCGGCTCGACCATCGGCCGGACCTTCGAGGAGCTGGCCATGCTGCTCCGCGCCGTCAAGGTTCCGGAGCGCGTCGGAGTCTGCCTCGACACCTGCCACCTCTTCGCCGCCGGCTACGATTTGCGAACGCCCGACGGCTACGAGGCAGCCATGCAGAGCTGCGCCCGCCACGTGGGGATCCGGCGCGTCCGCGCTTTTCATCTCAACGACGCGAAGGCGCCGCTCGGCTCCGGGCTGGATCGCCACGAAAAGATCGGCAAGGGCAAGCTGGGAGTAGCCGCCTTCCGCCGCCTCATGGCCGACGGCCGCTTCCTGCGGGTGCCCATGGCCCTCGAGACCCCGAAGGAGCCCGAGCCGCAGGCGGACCGGGCGGCCCTCGCGCTCCTGCGCAAGCTCCGCGCTAGCGCGAGCGCGTGACGCCCACCCGGGCGCAGCGCGGACGCACGGGGCACTCGGAGCATCGGGGCGAGACGGGGTGGCAGATGTTCTGCCCGAAGGACACGAGAAGATCGTTGTAGCCGATCCAGTAGCGGCGGGGCAGCTGCGCCCGGAGGGCCGTCTCGGTCTCCGTCGGGTTCTTCGTCTTCACGTAGCCGAGGCGGTTCGAGATGCGGTGCACGTGGATGTCCACGCAGATGCCGGGCTTGTTGAAGCCCTGGGTGACCACGAGGTTGGCGGTCTTTCGGCCCACGCCCTTGAGGGTGAGGAGCCGATCGATGTCGTCCGGCACCTGTCCCGCGAAGCGCTCCAGGAGATCCCGGCAGACGCCGAGGAGGACGCGCGCCTTGGTGCGGTAGAAGCCCACGGGGAAGATGGCGCGCTCGATCCGCTTGGCGGGCAGCTGCCGCATCGCCTCTGGCGTGTCGGCGAGGGCAAACAGGCGAGCCGCCGCCGGCCCCGTGGTCTCGTCCTTGGTCCTGAGCGAGAGGAGACAGGCGATGAGCACGCGGAAGGGGTCGCTGCGCTCCGCCGCCACTTCGGCCATCGACGTCTTGCGCCAGCGCGGGGCGTGCCGGGTCAAGGTCTGGATGACCCGGCCGATCTCGACGGCCCGCCCTTTTCCGCTCAGCCGCGCGCCTTGATCTTGGCGAGGAGCGCCTTGGCGTCCGGCACGTCCTTCATGGTCCAGTCGGCGAGATTGAAGGGCGCCTTCTCCTCGAGCACGGCTTCGAGCTCGCGCTGGGCATCGGCGCCGCGTCCCTTCTTCAGGAGGGTGCGGGCGAGGCCGAGGCGCATGTTGGTGTAGTGGGGGTCGATCTCGAGACCTTTGCGGAAGAGGGCCTCGGAGCGGTCGAGATCGCCACCCGCGAAGCCCGGGACCTCGTAGTAGATGGTGCCCCCGAGGGCGTACGCGGGCGCGAAGGACGGGTCCAGCTCGAGCGCGGTCTGCATCGCCTCCTTGACCGAGGGCAGGAGAAAGAGCGAGCGCAGCACGCCCTTGGTCTGCCCCCAGCGGCCCGTGTTGGTGCCGTACCAGAACCGGGCGGCCGCGCTCTTGGGAGCGAGCTCGATGGCGCGCTGGGCGGCCTGGCGTCCACGGTCGTAAGCCTCGAGCTTTTCCTCCGTGGTTCTCGCGCGAACATCGCCGTACATGAAGCAGGCCTCGGAGAGGGCGAGGAGGATCTCCGGCCGCGGATCCGACTGCGCGGCCTTCTCGAGGGCGGCCCTCAGCTCGTCGATGCGCGGGGGGTTCTCGTGGTAGCGGGTCGAGAAGGCGCGCAGCTCGGACACGAGCGGCGACTCGGCCCGCGCGGGGATCACCGTGGCCATCACGACGAGAGCGACGGCGAGCGCGCGCATGACGTGATGCTAGGGGCGGGGCTCCGGCGTGTCAACTTGAACTGGGCCGGTGGGACCGCTACTGTGGACGAGATGAAGCAGCTGACCGTGGCCGCCCTCGGACTCTGGCTCGGCGCCATGGGCTTCTTCGCCTTCGTGGTGGCGCCCGCGGCCTTTTCCACGCTGGATCGGGAGGCGGCGGGACGCTTCGTCAGCGCGGTCTTTCCGAGGTACTATGCCGCGGGATTTGGGCTCGGGCTCGTGGCCCTGGCCAGCCTGGTCGTGAGGGTCCTGGGGCGCGGGGTGCGGCCCCTGGACTGGGTGCCCATCGCGCTTCTCGTGCTCATGCTGACGCTCACGCTCTTCGCGGGCGCCGTGGTCCTGCCCGCGGCCCATGCCGCGCGCGAGGCCATGCGCGCGACGGGCGCGGACCCCGCGGCGGCGGCCAGCTTTTCCCGGCTGCATCGCCTGTCGAGCGTCTTGAACGTCGTGGTGATGCTGGCGGGCATCGGCACCTTGATCATGGAGGCGGTGCGAACGCGATGAAGGAATTCGACCCCCTCGGTCTCGACCACATCGTCCTGCGCGTGCGCGATCAGGAAGCCGCCCAGCGCTTCTACATCGACGTCCTCGGGTGCACGCTCGATCATGTCAACGCGCGCATCTCGCTCGTGCAGCTCCGCTTCGGCGAGCAGCTGATCGACCTCCTGCCCGGCCGGCCCTCCGCCGAGGGTCTCGACCACTTCTGTCTCTCCATCCGCTGCTCCGATCTCGGCGCGGTCAGGAAGGCGCTGGCGGACCGCGGGGTCTCGCTGGAGGGGGAGGTCGTGGAGAGGCGCGGGGCCTACGGCACGGGGCCGTCGCTCTACCTCCGCGACCCCGACGGCTACCTGATCGAGCTCAAGCCCCGCTGAGGGCCAGGCTCAAGAGGGTGCGCACGATCTCCCCGGGCGGCACTGCGCCGCCCTGGGTCGCCGCCTGCAGCAGGCAGCCCTCGGCCGCTCCCAGGATGACGGCGGCCACCGCGCCCGCGTCGAGATCCTTCCGGAACGCGCCCGAGGCCGTTCCCGCCTGAAGAATCTCCTGGAGGGCGAGGCGGAGCTGCTCGCGCTGCCAGGCGAGGGCGAGACGATGGTGCTTGTCGTGGCGCGCCCGCGTCCAGCCCGTGAGGAGGAGCTCGGAGAAATCCGGATCGCTCTGTCCGTGGGCTCCGAAGATGATCTCCATCGCCCCCTCCAGTCTCACCGCGGGCGCTTCGCTCCCGCGGGCGACCCGGTCCACCGCGGCCACGATGGGAGCGAAGCGCTCCTCGATCGCGCGGACGGTGTCGGCCAGGGACTCGGGGACGGGAGCGGGGGCGGGGGGCGGCACAGGCGGCGAGACAGTGGCGGGGCGGGGAGTCTTGCGCTTCACGCGTCTGCGGCTACTGGCCCGACTCGGGTCGTCTCGACGTGCTCACGAACTCGAAGGTCTCGATCTCCACCCGGTAGCGACGCTCGTTGCCCGTGGAGGCGAGCCTGACCTCGAAGGGAGCCACCGCCTTGGCGGACACCTGTCCCTGGACGTAGGCCCGAGCGCGGCTGACCACCCGGCCATTTTCATCGAGGCCTTCCGCCTTGAGGACCACGCGCTCGCAGGGCAGGCTCGAGCCGTTGCGCACCTCGCCAAGGACGAGCACGCGCGAGCCGCCCTCCCGCTGGATCTGGAAGGTCACCGTCAGGTCCTTCGAGGACTGGGGCGTGTAGGTATACGTCTGGGCGGCGGCGGGGCCGGCCCAGGCGGCGGCCAGGACCAAGGCGAGCAGGAGCGGGGCGGTCATTCGTAGCGGAGCGCTTCGATGGGATTGAGCGAAGCGGCCTTGCGGGCGGGATAGAAGCCGAAGAAGATCCCGATGGCCGCCGCGAAGCCGAAGGCGATGACGATGGCCTCGGGCCGGACCAGGGTGCGCCACCCCGCGAAGTAGGGAATCGTGTACGAGGTGACGAGCCCGACCACCACGCCGATGGTCCCGCCGATCAGCGAGAGCGTCACCGCCTCCACGAGGAACTGCATCAGGATGTCGCGCCCGCGCGCGCCCACGGCCATGCGGAGGCCGATCTCGCGGGTGCGCTCCGTCACCGACACGAGCATGATGTTCATGATGCCGATCCCGCCCACGAGCAGGGATACGGAGGCGATGGCGGCGAGGAGGATCGTCATCACGCGCGAGGACTCCTCTTGCGCGGCCGCGTACTCGGCGAGGTTGCGGATGTTGAAGTCGTCGTCCTGGTACGGCTGGAGACGATGGCGCTGCCGCAAGAGCTCCCGCGTCTGCGTCTCCGCGTCCTTCATGTCCTCGCCCTCGCGCACCTTGACGGAGATGGCGCCCACGGAGCGCGCGTTGGCCTGGCTCACCCCGAGGAGCTTGCGCTTGGCGGTGGACAGGGGCACCAGGATGACGTCGTCCTGGTCCTGGCCCCAGGTGGTCTGCCCCTTCTTGCCGAGGATGCCCACGACCGTGAAGGGGACCTTCTTGATGCGAATGACCTGGCCGACGGGATCCGAGTCGGCGAAGAGATTGCGCGCGACCGTCTCGCCCAGCACGGCCACCTTGGTGGCGCCGTCCACCGCTTCCTGGGCGAAGGCCTGTCCCGCCACGACGGGCCAGTCCCGCGCCTCGAAGAACTCGGGCGTGGTGCCCTGGATCTGGGTCGACCAGTTGAGGTTGCCCCA
>DASQAK010000202.1:0-4738 GCA_035635755.1 Candidatus Methylomirabilota bacterium
ACCTTCTACGGCAAGAAGACCACGGGCAAGCGCCAGGCCTGGGCCAACGAGGCCTTCGACAAGGAGCTGGAGGCCGGGCGCGACACCCGCGATCCGAAGAAGCGGCTCGAGCACTACAAGAAGGCCGAGGAGATCATGCAGGCGGACGTGGGCTATGTGCCGGTGGCGTGGGTCGTGCGCTTTGCTGCCACCAAGCCCTGGGTCAAGGGCATCGAGAAGAACAAGCAGGGGCAGAACGTGATCGACGGCAACATCTACGTCGACATGATGCGCCACATCTACATCATCGAGCGAGGCTAGCCGGCCGGGGCGGGTAGAGGACATGGGCACCATGCGGATGAAGGATAAGGTGGCGATCGTGACGGGGGCGGGCTCGGGCATCGGGCGCGCCACCGCGCTTCGCTTCGCCGCGGAGGGCGCCCGCGTCATGTGCGCCGACCGGGAACGGGAGGCGGCGCAGGCCACGGCCAAGGCGGTCGCCGAGGGGGGCGGGGAGGCCGTCGAGCTCGGCGTGGACGTGACCGACGAGCGCGGCTGCGCCCTGATGGTCCAGACGACGCTCGATCGCTTCGGACGGCTGACCACGCTCGTGAATTCCGCGGGCGTGAGCGGGAAGCGGCGGGACACCACGCCGCCCCTCGAGGAATGGACACGCGTGCTCGACGTGAATCTCAGCGGCACCTACCTTGCCTCGCGGGCGGCCCTCGCCGCGCTGGCCGCCAGCGGTCACGGTTCGATCACGAATCTCGCCTCCATCTATGGCCTGGTGGGGGGCTCTCTCTCGCCCGCGTACGCGGCCTCGAAGGGCGGGGTGGTCAACCTGACGCGGACGATGGCGCTGACGTGGGCGCCGAAGGTCCGCGTGAACTGCGTGTGCCCGGGCGTCATCGAGACGCCCATGACCAAGGCTTTCATGACCGATCCGACCTGGCTGCAACCCATGCGGGAGCGCCATCCCCTGGGCCGCTTCGGCCAGCCCGAAGACATCGCGGCGGCAATTCTGTATCTGGCGAGCGACGAGGCTGGTTTCGTCACCGGGGTCGCCCTGCCCGTGGACGGAGGCTACACCGCAGCCTAGCCCGCTCTTGTTTCAATGGCCTCCGCAGGACAACGCGGCTCGCTCCCAGTCTGGGCGGTCACCCGTACACGAGCGCTCTCTTCTCCGCGGCCTTGCCCGTCCATCTGGACGAGCGAAAAGAGGAGATCGTCCTTTCCAGCGAGGTGCCGAGCCGCCTCGGGATCAGCCCGCGAGAAGGAGACAGGCCGCCCCTGCCGAGGCGAGGAGCGCGGAGACGAGGCGACGCCGCAGATCGGGCTCGCCGAAGAGGGCGCGCCCCAGCACCACCGACAGGACTGCTGAGAGTCGGCGGATGGCGTTGACGTAGGACGCGGGCGCCATGGTCAGGGCGGTGGTCTGCATGCCGGTCCCCGTCACGCCCAGGAGACCGTAGGCGAGGAGCGTGATCAGGTTGCCCGGCGCGGCGCTCCGCGCGAGATCCCGCGGGACGATGGCGATGGCGAGCAACGTGCTCAAGATCCCCGAGGCGCCGTGCGAGCACAGGAGATAGCTGGGCGGTCCGATACCCGTGGCCGCCCAGCGGTCCAGGGCGCCGAGAATGCCGAGGAGGACGGCCGCCCCGAGGGCGTCGAGCGCGTCCCGCCGCGCGAGCAGGGTGCGGAGCCGTTCCGGCCAGCTCGAGCCGCCGGAGAGGCTCACCGTCCCCACCAGCGTGAGCCCGAGCCCGAGCCACCCGAGGGCGCTCGGCAGCGTGCCGCTGAGCAGGGCATCCGGGAGCAGGGTGAACACGGGACTCAGGGCGAGCATGGGCCCCACGATCGAGATGTCGCCGCGCGCGCTGGCGCGGGCCAGGAGCGCGTTCATGCTGATGGCCAGGAACGACGAGGCGATGATGGCGGGCCAGACCCAGAGCGGAGCCGCGAAGCGAGTGCCGGTGAAGAGGAAGAAGGCCAGCCATGCGAGGGCCGACAGGAGCTGACCCCAGGCCACGATGACGAGCGCCGGGATCACCCGTCCGCGCCCCTTGATGACGGCGAACTGGGCGGCCTGGGTCAGGGCCGCGCCCAGCGAGAGTGGGAACCAGGTCACGAGGGTGCCGACGCCGGTGTCGTGGAAAGCTCGATTGGATGTCTCGGGGACACGAGGGCTGGCAGACACCCTACCGGACGGGATGGGTGGGGTCAACCATGGGCGCGCTGAGGACTCTTCCGGTGGAGCGAGCAGGGACGGCGCACTCGAAGTAATATGGACGGCCGGAGGTGAGAACGATGGGTCTGCTCGACGGCAAGGTGGCGGTGGTGACGGGGGGCGGAACGGGAATAGGCCGCGCGGTGTCGCTGGGCCTGGCCGCGGCGGGCGCGCGCGTCGTGGTCAACGACTACGGCGTGAGCGTCGACGGCAGCGAGCCCTCGAGCGAGCCCGCGAACCAGGTGGTGAGCGAGATCACCTCGAAGGGCGGCAAGGCCCTCGCCAGCCCCGAGAGCGTGGCGACCATGGCGGGAGGCCGGGGCGTCGTCGAGCTGGCCCTGCGTGAGCTGGGCGGTCTCGACATCGTCGTGTGCTGCGCGGGGATCCTGCGCGAGCGCATGATCTTCAACATGACAGAGGAGGAGTGGGACGCCGTGGTCGCCGTCCACCTCAAGGGCCACTTCACGGTGATGCGGCCGGCCACCGCGCACATGCGCGAGAAGAAGGCGGGCAGCATCGTGGCCTTCACGTCGACGGCCGGCCTCGAGGGCAGTCCCGGGCAGCCGAACTACTCCGCGGCCAAGGAAGGCATCGTGGGGCTCATGCGCTCCACCGCGCTCGCCATGGCGAAGTACGGCGTGCGGTGCAACGCGATCTCGCCCACCGCGGACACACGGATGACCCAGCGGCTGCCGAGCGAGCGCCGGGGGATGGCCACGGCCACCCCGCCGGAAGCGATCGCGCCCGTGGTGACGTTTCTGGCGAGCGACCGCGCCGGGCACATCACGGGGCAGATCATCGGCGTGCGGGGCACCGAGGTGACGGTGTTCTCGCACCCCGCCCCCCTGCGGACGGCGACCCGGGCGGAGGAGTGGACGGCGGAAGCGCTCGCGGAGTCGTGGGATCGGACGCTCGGCCAGGACCGGTTGCGGCGCCTCGACGCCATGGGGATTCCCTGGCCGCCCGCCGCCAAGGAGTCGCGCGCATGACTTATGAATGCCTGATCTACGAGGTGAAGGACCGGGTCGCCACCCTGACCCTGAACCGCCCGGAGCGCCTCAACGCCCTCGGCGGCACCCTGAGAGAGGACCTCTTCGATGCCGTGACCCGGGCGAGCGCCGATCCCGAGGTGAGGGTGATGGTCATCACGGGCGCCGGGAAGGGCTTTTGCGCGGGCGGAGACGTGAAGGCGATGAGCGAGGCCAAGGCGGGAACGCGCGAGCGGCCCCTCATCGAGAAGATCGCGCCGGGCCGTGACCGCACGCTCTTCGCCATGCGCGAGGCGCCCCAGCCCATCATCGCCGCCGTCAACGGCGCGGCGGCGGGGGCGGGCATGAACCTCGCGCTGGGCTGCGACCTCCGCATCGCCTCGACGGAGGCGAAGTTCGCCCAGGCCTTCGTCAAGCGCGGCCTGCACCCGGACTGGGGCGGCACGTATTTCCTGCCCCGCGTGGTCGGAATGGCCAAGGCCTGCGAGATGATCTTCACGGGAGATCTGATCGACGCGGCGGAGGCGCTCCGCCTCGGCCTCGTGAGCCAGGTGGTGCCGCCGGAAGAGCTCCTGCCCACCGCCCACGATCTCGCGCGCCGCATCGCGGCGGGTCCGCCCGTGGCCATCCGGCTCGCCAAGCGATCGCTCTACGCCAACGCGGACCTCGATCTGCAGGGGGCGCTTCACATGGAGACGATGGCCCAGAACATCTGCTTCGAGACGGAAGACGCGACGGAGGGCATCCGCGCCTTCGTGGAGAAGCGGGCGCCCGTCTTCCGGGGGCGGTGACCCATCGCCGGCGCGCCCGCGTCCGATGCTCCACGCGCGTGAGCGAGCCGGCCACACCCTCTCATGAAGATCACTGACGTCATCACGCATCAGCTCTCCGTCCCCGTGGACGAGCCCTTCACGTCGTCGAGGGGGTGGGTCTACAAGACCAAGGGCGCCCTCGTTGTCGAGGTCCAGACCGACGAGGGGATCACGGGCTGGGGCGACTGCTACGGCCCGGCCGCGGTCGCCAAGGCCGTCGTCGATAGCCTGCTCAAGCCGTCGGTGATCGGCTGCGATCCCTTCGACGTCGAGGTCATCTGGGAGAGGCTCTACAACAAGGTCAAGGACTATGGCCTGACCGGCATGACGATCTCCGGCATCTCCGGTGTCGACATCGCCCTCTGGGACATCGTGGGCAAGGCCTGCGGCAAGCCCGTGCACAAGCTCCTCGGCGGATGCTTCCGCGCCCGGATCGAGGCCTATGCCACTGGGCTCTACTTCAAGGACATGGCCCGCGTCACCGAGGAGGCGGTCGCGGAGGCGCGGATGTATTCGGAGCAGGGATTCCGGGCGGTCAAGATGAAGATCGGCCTCGGTGACATGAAGAAGGACCTCACGCGGATCGCCGCCGTGCGCGAGGCCCTCGGGCCCGACCGGCTGCTCATGGTCGACGCGAACCACTGCTACAACGTGCCGCAGGCGATCACTCTCGGCCGCGAGATGGAGCGGCTCGGCGTGTACTGGTTCGAGGAGCCGATCTCCCCGGAGGA
>DASQAK010000203.1:0-3571 GCA_035635755.1 Candidatus Methylomirabilota bacterium
TGGCGCAGATGGCGTCCAGATTGTCGAGCCCTTCCTTGGTCTCGATCATGGCCATCACGACGATCTCGTCATTCGCCTTGGCGAGGTAGTCGGCGCCGCCGTAGTGCACGGCGCGCACCGGGCCCGACGAGCGCATGCCCACGGGCGGATAGCGGCAGGCCGCCACCGCCTTGGCCGCGTCCTCGGCGGTGTTGATGAGGGGCACGATGATGCCGTAGGCGCCCAGGTCCAGCGCCTTCATGATGGTCGCCGGCTCGTTCCAGGGCACGCGCACCACCGGCACCGTGTCGGTCTGCGAGATCGCCTGCAGCATCGGCCAGACATCGCTCATGTCCGTCGTGCCGTGCTGCATGTCCACGCAGAGCACGTCGAAGCCCTGACGCGCCATCACCTCCGCGGTGAACCCATGGGACACGGAGAGCCAGCCCATGGTCACGCACTTCTTGTCGCGCCACATCTGCTTGATCCTGTTCGGTCGCACTGTCGCACCTCGCGCTGTGGGATAGCCGGTCGCCCGGCAGGCGCGCGAAGCGTAACATACCTGGCGTTGTCGGTCATGCGGGCGCATCATGGTGCCCGACGGCAGACAGACACTCCACGAGCAGTCGATGAGGAGACGACGATGGCGAGGATGGAGCCCCTGGGAATCCACGAAGTGGCCGACGATATCCGGCATCTCTGCGAAGAGGCCGAGCGCCAGACGGGCACCTCGGCGAGCCCGCGCACGTACGCTCGCAACCCCGGCGTGCTCAAGGCCCTCACGGCCTTTCGCGCCACCCTGGCCCGCGAGGGCACCATCGATCCCGTGCTCCGCGAGCTCGTGCGGCTGAAGATCGCCGGCCTCAACGGCTGCCGCTACTGACTCACCCTGCGCTATGCCGGGGCCCGGCATGCGGGAGCGACGGAAGCGAAGATCGCGGCGATCGACGACGAGACCTCGGACCTCTTGAGCCCGCGCGAGCGGGCCGCCCTCCGGTTCGCCGAGAAGCTCGCCGTCGACCATCACAAGGTCGACGACGCCCTCTGGTCCGAGTTACGCCAGCGCTTCTCGGAGGCCGAGATCATCGAGCTGGTCGCCCACACCACGCTCTACATCGGGCTCGGGCGCTTCAACGAGATCGTGGGGCTGGATCCCGCCTAGGGGACTCGGATGGGGGCTTCGCCCCCCTTCCGAACCTCCCCCCCCAGAAGAGCTGCGCCAGGAGGCGTCATGACCGGGCTGACTCGCTTGCTCTCTTTCGCCGTCGTCGCCGCACTGCTTGCCGCCCCTCTGGTCCACGGGGCGGACATCGATCGCGCGGCGGTGGATTTCAAGACGCCCGCCGAGATCACGTGGGTCCGGAACGCCTCGGGAACCAACGAGCAGGCCGTGCTCTTCGGAGATCCGAGCAAGCCGGGCCCGTACGTGGTCCGCATCAAGTGGCTTCCCGGCAACATGAGCCGGCCGCACTTTCACCCGAACGACCGCTTCTTCGTCGTCCTGTCCGGCACCTGGTGGATGGGCACGGGCGAGAAGTTCGATCCGGAGAGCACGGTGCCCGCCCCCGCGGGCAGCTACGTCATCCACTACGGGGGCAAGGTGCACTTCGACGGCGCCAAGGGCGAGGAGACCATCATCCAGGTCTGGGGGATGGGACCGGCGACGGCCACGCCGGCCGAGAAGCGCTAGTCGCGGGCCAGCCGTAGTGGGTCAATTGGGCTCCGGCACTGGGGCAAGTTGCGAGTCAGACGAGGCGCGAGCGGGCCGGCAGCCCGAGGCGTACGTGGCCGTTCGAGCTGAGGGGCGCAGCCACGAGACGAGGGCTGAGTTGAACGTACGTTGAGGGTTGCCGGCCCGCTCGCAACGAAGTATGGCGAAGCAAATTGGCCCAGTGCCGCCCGCACAGGTAGCTGGGTCGTATTCCCGGACCGTGTTAGTCTAGCCACGTCGCATCGAGTGCGGTCGGCATCTCAACGAGGAGACCCGACATCCGTTGATCCTCGCCGTGTTCCGTGTCCGCAGCTTCCGCTTCCAGTTGCCCGCCGATCTCCTCACATCCTGGGCGTTCGAGATGGAGACCATCATTCTCGGTTGGTACGTGATGGTTCACACGGGCTCCGTCGTCCTCCTCACCCTCTTCGCCTCCCTGCAGTTCCTCGGCACGCTTGCCTCCCCCATGTTCGGGGTGCTGGGCGACCGACTGGGCGCCCGGGTCATGCTCTGCGCGATGCGCGTGACGTATGCTCTCCTCGCCGCCCTCATGACGCTCCTCGCCTTGACCGGGCTGTTGACGACGGGCTGGGTGTTCGCCCTGGCCACTCTCGCCGGCGTCATCCGTCCCAATGACCTCGTGATGCGAAACACCCTGATCGGCGAGACGATCCCGCCGGGCCACTTGATGGGAGCCCTCGGCATGTCCCGCGCCATCATGGACTCCGCGCGCGTGGCGGGGGCGCTCGCGGGCGCGGGGCTCTCGTCCGTGCTCGGCCTCGGCCCCACCTACGTGTTCGTCACCATCTTCTACCTGGCCGGCCTTGCCCTGACCTTCGAGGTGTCGCGGCGGCGGCCCGTGCCCGACCCCGTGGGAGCGCCGCTCGCCGCCTTCTCGGGGCCGGCCTCGGTGGGCGCGCTCCGCAACTCCCGCTGGCGCGATCTCCGGGACGGTCTCGTGCACGTCGCCACGACGCCGGCCCTGATCGCCGCGATGTGGCTGGCCTTCCTGATCAACCTGACGGCCTATCCCGTGTCGAGTGGCCTCCTTCCCTACGTCGCCCTGCGCGTGTTCCTCGCCGACGCCACGGGCCTGGGCTGGCTCGTGGCCAGCTTTTCCTTCGGCGGCCTCCTCGCCTCCATCACCATGGTGGTGACGGGAGGCACGCGCCGCCCCGAGCGCTCCACGCTCGTGCACACCGCGATCTGGTACGCCCTCCTCCTCGGCTTCGGACACGTCCACAGCCTGGGCGCGGGACTTCTCCTGCTCTTCGCGGCGGGCTTCTTCCAGAACGTGGCGATGATCTCGATGTCCGCCACGCTCCTCGCCATGGCCGGCGAGCGCTTTCGCGGGCGGGTGATGGGCGTGCGGCAGCTCGCCGTCTACGGGATGCCGCTGGGCCTGATGGCCTCCGGTGCCCTCATCGAGCGCATCGGCTACCCGTTGACCATCAGCGTCTGCTGCGGGATCGGCCTCGTCTTCACCCTCCTCATCGGGATGAGGTGGCGCGCCAGCATGTGGCAGACACGAGTGGCGTCCCGCGCGCCTTCGATACCGCAGCGCGTGTGAATCAGGTGGGGGTCGATCCGCCGGCGATCTGGGGAAGCAGGAACACTTCGCTGTCGGGGCCGATCGGCTCGAGCAAGGCGTCCTGATAGATCTGGCCGTCGATGGCCACGGCCACGCCGTCTTCCAGATGACGCGCCAGCGCCGGGTGGAGCTCGCCGAGCTGCTGGAAAAGCTGCTTCACGGACGTCGCCGAGAGATCGAACTCGGCGACGCCCCCCGTGAGCTGCGCGAGGTTGCCGACCAGCACCACCCGCGCCATGCCGTGACTCAGGCTCGGCTGAGCCCCTTCTCCTTGAGCGCCTTGAGCACCT
>DASQAK010000204.1:0-2005 GCA_035635755.1 Candidatus Methylomirabilota bacterium
GTACGCGCAGAAGAACGAGGCGCGCTTCACCCCGGCCGTCTCGATCATGGTCGGCCTGCGCGAGGTGCTCCGGATGATCGAGGCGGAGGGCCTGGTCGAGGTGTTCCGCCGTCACGACCGGCTCTCGCGCGCCACCCGCGCGGGCGCCGAGGCGCTCGGGCTGACGCTCTTCCCCAAGACCACGCCGAGCCCCGCCTTGACCGCGGTGCAGGTCCCGACGGGGTTAGACGCCGACCGGGTGGTGGAGCGGTTCGCCACCTCGCACAACATCACGATCGACGGCGGCCGCGGTCCCACCAAGGGCAAGATCTTCCGCATCGGCCACATGGGCTATGTCGCCGACTTCGACGTCATCTCGGCCCTGGCCGCCCTCGAGCAGGTGCTCTACGAGCTGGGGCAGCCCGTGGACTTCGGCGCCGGCCTCCGGGCCGCGCAGAAGATCTTCTCGGAGCGGCCCTAGCCAAGCGCTGTCGGTGGAACCTTCCCGGCCAAGGGTAATCCCTGCCATGTGCGATACAATGCTGGCTTGGCCATGTCACTGAGACTCTTCCTTCTACGTCATGGGGAAACGGACTGGAACCGGGAGCGCCGGCACCAGGGGCGCACGGATACGCCCCTGTCCGAGATCGGGCGGACGCAGGCGGAGGCCGCGGCCCGGGAGCTTAAGGAGCATCCGATCAAGGCCGTCTACGCGAGCCCGCTCCGCCGGGCGCGGGATACCGCCGCGGTGATCGCGGCGTCGCACGGCCTCGAGGTCGAGACCGACGAGGCGTTCCAGGAGCTCCACTTCGGCCGGTGGGAAGGGCTGACGCTGGACGAGTCGCGCGCCCGCGATAGAGAGCTCTACGAGGCATGGCTCCAGACGCCGCACCTCGTGACGCCGCCCGAGGGCGAGAGCCTGGCCCGCGCGCGCGAGCGGGTGCTCGAAGGACTCACGCGGCTGCGCGCGGGCCACGAGGACGAGACGGTCTGCGTGGTCACCCACGGCATTCCCGCTCGCATTCTCATCCTGGAGGCCCTCGGCCTGGGGCTGGAGCGCATCTGGTCGCTCCACTCCGCGCCCACGGGGATCTCCGAGCTCGAGTTCCGGCCGGACTGGGCGGCCCTGCACCGGATGAACACGCTGGTCCACCTCGACGGCGTCCCGGGAAGCCGGTAAGAGGCCATGTCCACGCCGAGTCGCAAGGCGCTGCAGACCCAGCTGCCCAAGGGCGCCAAGCTCTACCTGCCCGATGAGGCCGGCCAGAAGCGACACGTCGAGGAGACCCTGCTGACGGTGTTCCGGCGCTGGGGTTATCGCGAGATCGTCACTCCCGCCTACGAGTACTTCGACGTGCTCTCGCAGGGGACGGACCACGAGCTGCAGGAGCGGATGTTCAAGATGGTGGATCGCGAGAGCGGCCGGCTACTCGCTCTCCGGGCCGACGTGACGCCGCAGATCGCCCGGATCGTGGCCACCCGGCTGCGCGAGGCGCCCAAGCCCCTGCGCCTCGCGTACCTCACGAACGTGTTCCGCTACGACGAGCCGCATGTCGGGCGCTACCGCGAGTTCTACCAGGCAGGCGTGGAGCTGGTCGGCCTCCCGAATGCCGAGGGCGACGCCGAAATGATCGCCATGACGGTGGAAGGGCTGGGCGCGCTCGGACTGACGCGCTTCCAGATCGACGTCGGGCAGGCGGATTTCTTCCGCGGCATTCTCGAAGACCTGGGGCTCGACGAGTCGCGCGCGCGCGAGCTGCGCTCCGCGCTCGCCCGCAAGGACGTCTCCGCTCTGGAGCGCCTCGTGGCCGGGCTGGCGGCACCCTCGACGGTGACGGAGCTGCTCCTGGCCCTTCCCACGCTGTACGGGCGGGGCGATGTCCTGGAGCGCGCGGAGCGGCTCGTCAAGAATCCGCGCTCCGAGGCCGCCCTGGCCAACCTGGCCGAGATCTATCGTCTGCTCCGCGTCTATGGTCTGGCCGACGCCGTCGTGCTCGACCTGGGCGAGGTGAGCGGCTTCGACTAC
>DASQAK010000205.1:0-17148 GCA_035635755.1 Candidatus Methylomirabilota bacterium
GCCGTGGGCTACGCTCGTCGGCCAGATCGCGAAGGCCTACGGCAAGTAAGCGCGATCTTCGTTGAATGGCATGCGGGGCCTTGAGCGTCGCCTCGCCAAATCGCGCTCAGACGTCCCATAGCGCCGCTTAGGCTGCCCTTCGCCCGTGGGATCGACTTCGGTGGTTGCACGGCCCGCAACCACTCGCCGGCAAACAGGTCGCTCAGCTTCCGCTTCGCTCAGCTACGTGCGCGGTGCGCGCACCTCGACATCGTGGTCGGTGAACTCCCAGCGCCAGTGTCCGGTGCCCGGGATGAAGACCTGCATGAGCGCCTCTTCGGCCTGCACGGTATGCTGCAGGTCGTGCGCCGTCCACAGGTTGAGCAGCATGCTCAGCGTGACCACCCCGTACTCGGGGTGGTTGGCGACGCGCGCCAGGTCGGCAGGGGCGAGGGCGTGGATCAAGCGCGCGTTCTCGCGGCGCAGCTCGGCCAGGGCGTGTACGTTGTCACGCGGAGACCGCTCGGGCTCCGGGTCGCTGGGCGCCTTGGGGTCGTAGGGGACCATGTCCTCACCCGCCAGAAGATTGCGCAGGCGGACCGAGAAAAGGTGGCGTTCGGTGAATAGCAGATGCGCCAGGCATTCTGCGGCTGACCATTCGCCCGGCGCGGGGGGTCTTTCGAGCACGTCCAGCGGCACACTCGCCACCAGGTGCTCCCAGCGCGCAACCGTCGTCGCCATGACCGATCGTGCCGCGTCCAGCGTGTTTTCTATGTTCAGGCCCCTCCGTTGCCGGCCAGCGTAGCCGTCCTACGTCCGGGTTTGGATGATCGCCAACACTGTTCCAGGCCCCGCGCGCACACCTCAGCGCGGCGTGTGTTTGGCCAGGAACTCTTCTACGGCTTTCTTCGCCGCCGGTTGGTGCTCGGGTTCTTTCCAGAGTTCGATGAGCGTGGCGTTCGGCGCCAGCGCGGCGACTTCTCGTGACGAGGACTGTGGATGATGCAGATCATTGCCTAGCAATACCAGCAGGGGCGTCTGACAGCGAGAGACAAACTCGCGCGACACGTTGAAGAGAAAATCGCCGCCGTACATGGACTTCTTGAAGGATTCCCAGGTCGCCCCACTCACGTCAGGGCGCGTGGGCCGGAGCTCATTCGCCCAGCTGTCGAACATCTCGAAAAAGGCCTGGCGGTTGTCGTCCAGGCCGATGGTCTGAAACACGACGGCCGATGCCACGCGCTGCGGCGCCGCCTGGATCAGCCCCATGATGTATGGACCGCCGATGCACATTCCCGCCACGTGGAAGCGATCAATGCCCAGGTGGTCCAGCAAGGCAAGCTGGTCGGCCGTGTAAACGTGCCAGCTGTCGGTGGGGCGTATGGGAGCCACCGATTTGCCGGCATTGCGTTGATCCATGGCGATGACGCGATAGTGCGGCGCGAGTTGGTCGATGGGATTCCATGGGGTTCGTTCCCAGAATGACACGGCCGAGCGCATGCCTCCCGGCGCGATGAGCAAGACCGGGAAGCTCATTCCGTGTTCCTCGTAGTACAGCTCGACATCATCACGCTTGAAGACCGGCATCGCTGCTCCTCCTCTTCATCGTTGATTGCTTTGCAAAGCGCGCCACGCGGTGGAGTTTTACGAGGCGAAGGCGCTGGACATATTGAGCAGCTAACCCGCACTCAACGAGGACACTGGCTCCGTGTTTGAGTCCTGTTCGCGATTGTCCTCAAACACGAAGCCTTCAAACATCATCCAAATCACCTTGGTGGCCCCAACGGGATTCGAACCCGTGTTTCAGCCTTGAGAGGGCCGTGTCCTGGGCCTCTAGACGATGGGGCCGCGTCGGCGGGACGAGGCTTATGGCTGGGAGAGGAGGACTTGAACCTCCACTACGGGGTCCAGAGCCCCGCGTCCTACCATTAGACGATCTCCCAACCCTCGCAGAGTGTACGTGTGGCTCTTCCGCACTGTCAAGGCGCGGGGTTAGAGGACAGCGGTCTTGAGCGAGCGGCTGGGCTTGAAGCGGGGCACGCGTGTGGCGGGGATGCGAATGGCCTTGCCCGTGCGAGGATTGCGCCCGTTGCGCTCCGCCCGCTTGCTGACCATGAAGGTGCCGAAGCCTCCGATAGTCACGCGCCGGCCCCTCTTGAGGGCGTCGAACACGCTCACGTAGAAGGAGTCGAGGGCGCGCTCCGCGGACACCTTGCTCCCGCCGGAGGCCTTGGCCATCGCGGCGACGAGATCGGCCTTGGTCATCGCTTCACATCTCTACTCGAAGGCGGCGCGTGAAGTCAAGATCGTCAGTCGCTCGATGGCGCGGAAGAGATCGTCGGCTGCGAAGGGCTTCTCGAGGGCGGGCGCCTGCACCTCTTCGAGGAATTGCCAGGCGGAAGGATTGGCCGTGTCGCCCGTGATGAACACGAAGCGCTTGGCCAGCACCGGCTGCTCCAGCACGGCGGCGCGGTAGAACGACTCCCCGCTCCCGTCCGGCATACGGATGTCGGACACGATGACGTCGAAGCGACTGGCGCGCACGCGTTCGAGGGCCGAGCGCCCCGTGGCGGCGACCTCGACCTGCCAGCCCGTCTCCTTGAGGAGCGTGGTCACGAGATCGACCATGCCCGGCTCGTCGTCGACCACGAGGGCCCGGCGGCCGAAGCCATAGACGCCGGGCTGATGGGCCGGGCCCGCGGCCGGAGAAGGCTCGGCGCCCGCGGGGGCGGGCAACTCGACCAGGAACGCCGTGTGCCCGGGCACGCTCTCCACCGTCAGCCGGCCGCCGTGCTGCTGCACGATGCCGTAGGACACGCTGAGACCGAGCCCGGTGCCTTCGCCCACCTTCTTCGTGGTGAAGAAGGGCTCGAAGATGCGCGGAAGAACCTCGCGCGAGATGCCGGGACCATTGTCGGCGAACTCGACGACCACCCAGCGCTTGCCCTCGGAGACCCGAGAGGAGGCGCGCACGCGGATGGTGTCTCCGACTCCACTGCCGAGGATGGCGTGCTCGGCATTCAGGAGAAGGTTGAGGAAGACCTGCTGGATCTGGTGGACGTCGCCCTCCGCCGGCGGCACGTCGGGCTCCTGGTCGAAGTCCACCTTGATGCCCGAGAGGCGCAAGCGCGTCGCGCGGAGCGCCACCGTCTGCTCGATGACGGTAGCCACGAGCACGGGAGCGCGCTCGGGCTTCCGCTGGCGCGAGAAGAGGAGCAGGCTCTGGACGATCTTGGCCATGCGCTCGCCCTGCGAGACGATCATTTCGATGGGGCCCTTGAGCTCGGCGGGCAGCGGCTTGCTGCGCAGGAGCTGGCCATAGCCGATGACGACGGAGAGCGGGTTGTTCAGCTCGTGCGCCACGCCCGAGACGAGCTGTCCCACCGCGGACAGCTTGCCCGCCTGCACGAGCTGGGCCTGCGTGTCCTGGAGCTCCCGCAGGCGCGAGGCGAGCTGGTCGTAGAGGCGGCTGTGCTCGATGGCGAAGGCAGCCGGCGCGGCCAGGGTGGCCAGGCGGTCCACGTCCTCGGAATTGAATTGGCGATCCTTGGCCACGTAGGCCACCGAGAGCGCGCCGATGGCCTCACCGCGCACGAGGAGCGGATAGGCGATGGTGGCCCGGGGGGGCTCGCGCCGTTTCGGCGCCAAGTGGCGCTGGATGCGCCCCGGCCACGTCGCGTAGTCGTTGGCGAGCACGCCTTCCCGCCGCTCCGCCGCGAGGCCGAGGGCGCCTTCGCCGAGCTCGAGCCGCTGGCCGACCTCGCCTTCGTGCAGCTGATAGCCCGCGCGGATCACGAGATGATCCTGGCTCTCGGAACGAAGGCCGACCAGGGCCAGATCCGCGTCGAAGAGCTCGGCGGCCTTGCGGGCGATCAGGTTCAAGCGCTCCTCGAGGCTGAACGGCACGAGGATCTGCTCGATGACCTCTCGAATCGACTCGACGTGTCTCAAGCGCTCGCGGGTCTGCTCGTAGAGGCGCGAGTGATCGAGGGCCAGGGCCGCATGGTCGGCGAAGGTCTGGAGGAGGGCCACCTCGACCTCGGTGAAGACGCGGCCCGTGCTGTCGGCCACCGAGAGGGCGCCGATGGGACGGCCCTGGACCCGCAGAGGCACCGCGGCGAAGGCGCCGATCCCGGCCTCTTCGACGCGACGGCGCGTCACCTCGGTGAGCCGGAGGGTCGGGTCGGCGTTGAGATCGGCGGTGACGTAGGCCTGCCCGTCGTCGACGACGCGCCCGGAGATGCCGTACCCGGCGGGCATCACGTTGCCGTAGGGCGCGTGCACATCGTCGGCCTGACCGTGGGCAAGCATGACGAGGGAGCCGTCGGGCTGGAGGAGACGGAACCCCGTCGACCGCGCGCGGAAAAGACGTCGGACGCTCTCCACGATGCGCCGGCCAATCTCCTGCACGTCGAGACTCCCCGTCAGCGCGCGGGCCATGCGCGCGAGCTCCTCGGCCTCCTGCTGGCGCCGCGTCGCCTCGCCGTACAGGCGCGCGTTCTCGAGGGCCAGGGCCGCCTGGTCGGCGAAGGTCTGGAGCAGGTCTGCCTCCGCCGGGGTGAACTCGCGCCCGGCCGCGTCCCCCACCGCGAGGTTGCCGATGATCTCCGCCGTCGTCCGGAGCGGAACGGCCAGCACGGCGGCGATCTGCGAGCCGTCGTTCCGACTGCGGAGATCTTCTGTCACGACACAGCCCGGCATGGCGTTGATATCCGGCGACCACACGGCGCGCCCCTCGGTAACGGCGCGCGCGCTGATGCCCACGCCCGGTGGTAACGTGTGCCCGGGGGGAAGGTGCACTCGCGCCGCCCCGCTCGAGGCGAGCGCGACCAGAGAGCCGTCGGGCCGGCGCAATCGGATCACTGCGGAGCGCGCCGAGAACACCGCGTTCACGTGGGCGACCGTGCGCTCGGCCACCGCGGTCACGTCGAGGCTCTCGGTGAGCGCGCGGGCCAGGCGGGCCAGCTCCTCGGCCTCGCGCCGGCGCCGTGTCGCCTCCGCGTAGAGCCGCGCCTTGTCCAGGGTCAACGCCGCATGGTCGCCGAAGGCCCGGGCGAGCCGCTGGTCCGCCTCGCTGAAGATCCGGCCCGCGCGGTCACCCACCGAGAGCACGCCCACCACCTCGTTCTTCACCATCAAGGGCAGCGTGAGGACCGAGCGGTAGGGCAGCCCCGCCATCCGGGCCCGGATCTCGTCGCTCAGCCTGATCCGCGGATCCGCGAGGAAGTCGGGGGTGGTGATGAGCCGCCGCTCGCGCACGGCAAGGCCGGCGGCGCCCATGCCGGCCGGAAACCAGAGATCGCCGGGCTTGAGCGTCCCGAATGAGCCGGTCAGGGCGACCGCGCGCACGTCCCCGGTGGCCGGGTCAACTCGGAAGAAGCCCGCCGTCCCCGTGTGGAGGAGCGCGCTCAAGCTGTCCGAGATCTTCTGGGAGATGACCTCGGTGTCGAGGGCCTCGGCGAGGGCCCGCGAGAGGCCGGCCAGGGTCTCGGCCGCCTTGCGCCTTTCCTCCGTCTCCGCGAAGAGCCCCGCGTTGCGCACGGCCACCGCGGCCTGGGAGGCGAAGGACACGAGCAGCGACTCGTCGTCATCCCTGAGAAGATCTTCGCGTCGGAGGTTCAGGGTCAGCACGCCGAGGAGCTCGCCGCTCGCCACCACGGGCACGCCGGCGAAGGCGTAGAGCCCGTGGCGCACGGCCCAGTCCGTGACCATGATGCGCGGGTCCCGGGTCACGTCCTCGATGAAGAGCGCGCGGCCCTCTCGGGCGATCCACCCCACCGCGCCCTGATCGAACGTGACCTCGGTGGGCAGGTCCACGGAGTCAACCGCAACGTCGGCGGCCCACGCGCGACGGGTGAGGCAGCCCCGAGCCGTGTCGGCCATCCAGAAGACCACGGTCCGCGCGCCCGTGAGCGAGGACAGCGTGAGCGTGATCTGCTGGAGGAGGGGCTCCAGGTCGAGCTGCTGCGAGAGCGCCACGTTGATATCGGCCAGCGCCCTGAGCCGCCGCTGCCGCGCCTCGAGAGCAGCCGCAGTGCGGCGGCGATCGTCGATGGCGCGGTTGAACTGCTCGGCCAGCTCGGCCAGCTCGTCCTTCGTCGGCACGGTGATGGGCGGCCCCGCATCGGCGGCCAGCTCGCGCGTGCCGCGCATGAGCGCACGCACGGAGCGGTGCATGCGGTTGCCGATCAGCCACGCCACGAGCAGGGCCAGTACCATGGCGGTGGCGAGCCCGAACAGATCGCGCTTGAATCGGGCGGCGGCCGGCCCGTACGCCGATTCCGAGGGGACCCCGGAGACCACGAGCCACGGCGCTCCGCTCATGCTGGCCGCGCCGGCGAGGAGGGGGACGCCCTCCCTCGATCGCCACTCCGCGATACCGCCGCCACGACGGAGCATCGCGCTCGCCTCCGGCACCGTGCCCAGATCCCGGCGCAGGAATCTACCGGGATCTCCCGTGCGCGCGAGAATGGCGCCCTCCGTCGAGGCGATGGCCAAGATCTGATCACGGCCGAGGGGAAGCATGTTGAGGTAGAAGGACAGCTTCTGGAGGTCCAGCTCGGCCGCCACCAGTCCGACGGGCGCGCCCTGCCGATCGTGGACGGGCACGACGATGGGCACCACCGAGCTATCGCTTGCCGGTGCGCCCCCGGAGGCTGGCCCGCCGCTCGAGAGCGATGCGACCACGGGCGGGCCGACGCGCGCCGCCCCACTCTGCAGCGCTGATTCGATGGTCTCGCGATTCAGGGGAGCATTGGTCGGCCCCGTCACGCGTCCGTCGCTCGAGGCGAGCAGGCGGCCGGCGGGGTCGATGGTGTAGAAGCGGAGCACGAAAGGATGGCGGTCGCGGACCCGAACGGCCAGCGTCGCGAGAGCGGAATCCTGGACGCGCCCGAAGCTGTGGACGGCCGCGATGGCCAGGAGGTTCTCGACCTGGCCCGCGATGACCTCGTCGAGCTGGCGGGCGACGAGCCGCGCGGTGTCAACCTGCTCCTGCTGCGCTGAGCGCCGGCCCTCTTCGAGGTCGCGCCAGAACTTCGACGCGGCCACCACGAGAAGCGGCAGCAGCACCGCCAGCACGAGAATGGAGAGCTTCGATCGAATCGTCAGGCGCATGAATGAGCGCAGCGAACTGCCTCTAAAGTAGTATAGCCCAAGGGGTGTCGTATAATGCCCGCATGCAGCGCAGCCCTCTGGAGCTTTCCAACGTCGTTCTCCTTGTCTTGGCCCTCCTCGCCACCAGCATCGCCTACTGGAAGGATCCCAGCCTTCCCGTCCTCGGCGCCAAGACAGGCTTCAAGTTGATCTGGTTCATCCTGCCGCGGCTCATCCCAGCCCTGATTCTGGCCGGTATGCTCCAGGTCCTCATCCCCCAGGAGACGGTGGCCCGCTACTTCGGACAGAAGTCCGGCATGTCCGCCATCATCCTCGCCTCGGTGGCGGGCCTCCTCACGCCGGGCGGGCCCATGGTCAGCGTGCCCCTCCTCGTCGTCCTCGCCAACTCGGGCATGGCCCTCGGACCGCTCGTGGCCTACATGACCTCCTGGTCGCTCTTCGGCATCCAGCGCATCATTGCCTGGGAGGCGCCGTTGATGGGTTGGCACTTCGTCATGGTGCGGGCGGTGTCGAGCCTCGCCTTCCCCATCCTCGCGGGCTGGCTCGTCAAGGTCTACTACCACGAGTAGCCGCGTGGCCTTCGACGACCTCCGCGAGTTCGTCGCCCATCTCGAGAAGCACGGACAGCTCCGGCGCGTGCGGGCCCGCGTCTCGCGCGACCTGGAGATCGCGGAGATCACGGACCGCGTCTCCAAGGGGCGGGGCGAGAGCAATCAGGCCCTCCTCTTCGAGCAGGTCGAGGGGTTCGACGTGCCCGTGCTCATCAATGCCTTCGGCTCGCCCGAGCGGATGGCCGCGGCGCTGAGCGTCGAGCACTTGTCCGATCTCTCGGCGCGCGTGGCCAAGCTGCTCGATCTGCGCATGCCCGGGTCCTTCTTCGACAAGCTGCGAAAGCTGGGCGACCTCTTCGACGTCGCCAAGGCCGGGCCCAAGCGCGTGCGCAGCGCCCCCTGCCAGGAAGTCGTGGAGACGGATCAGCCGAGCCTGGCATCGCTGCCCATCCTGCGCTGCTGGCCGGGGGACGCAGGAAGGTACATCACGCTGCCCCTCGTGTTCACGCGCGATCCGATCACGGGCGCTCGCAACGTCGGCATGTACCGCCTGCAGGTCCACGACGAGCGGACCCTCGGCATGCACTGGCAGACGCACAAGGGCTCGGCCGAGCACGAGCGGGTCGCGCAGGAGCAGGGCAAGCCGATGGAGGTCGCCATCGCGCTCGGCGGCGATCCTGTCTCGATCTACTCCGGCTCGGCTCCCTTGCCGCCCGGCATCGACGAGATGGTGTTCGCGGGCTGGCTGCGCGGGTCCGGGGTGCCCATGGTCGCCTGCAAGACGGTCGATCTCGAGGTGCCGGCCGAGGCGGAGATCGTGCTCGAGGGTCACGTCGATCCCGCCGAGAGGCGTCTGGAAGGGCCGTTCGGTGATCACACGGGCTACTACTCGCTGGCCCGCGAGTATCCCGTGTTCCACCTCAAGGCGATCACCCGACGCAAACAGCCGATCTATCCGACCACGATCGTGGGGCGCCCCCCGCAAGAGGACTACTGGCTGGGCAAGGCCACGGAGCGCATCTTCCTGCCCATCATCCGTCTCCTCCTGCCCGAAGTGGTCGACATGAACATGCCGGCCGAGGGCGTCTTCCACAACCTGGTGATCGTCTCGATCAAGAAGCGGTATCCCGGGCAGGCCCGCAAGGTCATGTACGCGCTCTGGGGGCTCGGGCTCATGATGCTGGCCAAGAACATCATCGTGGTCTCCGAGCACGTCGACGTCCACAACCTCTCGGAGGTGGCCTGGCGGGCCACGGGCAATATCGATCCGACGCGCGACCTTCTCATCGTGGACGGGCCGTCGGACGATCTCGATCACGCGTCCGTCCGCCACCGCTTCGGGGGCAAGATGGGCATCGACGCCACCGAGAAGTCGGACATGGACGCCATCGGCCAGCCCTGGCCCGAGGAGATCGTGATGAGCGACGACATTCGCGCGCTCGTGACGAGGCGCTGGCAAGAGTACGGCCTGTAGTGTCCGGCACCGTCAGACACTTCCTCGACGCGATCAAGTTCGAGCACACCGTCTTCGCCCTGCCCTTCGCCTATGTCGCCATGGTGCTGGCGGCCGATGGCTGGCCGGGCTGGCGCGTGGCGATCTGGGTGACCCTGGCCATGGCGGGCGCCCGCACCCTCGCCATGAGCGTCAACCGCTTCGCCGACCGGCTGATCGACGCGGACAATCCTCGGACGGCGGGCAGACACTTGCCGCGGGGGCTCCTCAAGCCCTGGCACATGCTCGCCGCCGCCATTCTCTCCACGGCGCTTCTCGCCCTCTCGGCCTGGAAGCTCAACCCCCTCTGCTTCAAGCTGGCGCCCTGGGCCGCCCTCTTTCTGATCGGCTACTCGTACACGAAGCGCTTCACCTGGGCGAGTCACTGGATCCTCGGCTTCACGGACGGCATCGCGGCGGCGGGCGGGTGGATCGCCGTGCGCGGAGCCTTCGATCCTCGGGCCTTCGTGCTGTGGTTCGCCTTGACGGTCTGGATCGCGGGCTTCGACCTCCTCTACGCCTGTCAGGACGTGGAGGTCGATCGGCGCGCGGGTCTCAAGTCTTTTCCCGCGCGATTCGGCATCGCGGCCGCCCTCCGCGCGGCCCAGGCCTGCCACGTGCTGACCGTCGCCGCATTTGCCGCCCTCGGCGTGATGACGGGGCTCGGCTGGATCTACTGGGTCGGCGTGGTCGTGGTGGCGGGGTTGCTCATCTATGAGCACTCGCTCGTGTCGCCCGACGACCTCTCGCGGCTCGATATCGCCTTCTTCAACGTCAACGGCTACATCGCCATCATTCTCTTCGCCGCGGTCGTGGGTGGGCGGCTCGCATGAGCACCGGACTCGGCGAAGGGCCGGGCAAGGCGCGCTTCGTACGCGGCATGTTCACGCGTATCGCGGAGCGCTACGATCTCATGAACGGCCTCATGACTTTCGGCATGCACCATTCATGGCGCCGGGCGGCGGCGCGCGAGACCATCGCCTCCCCCGAGGGGCCGGGGCTCGATCTGGCCACGGGCACGGGCGACCTCGCCTTCGAGCTGTGCGAGATCCACCGGCACCGGCTCATCGTGGGCGCCGACTTCGCTCACGGCATGCTGCAGGTGGCGGAGGCGAAGGGTCGCGAGGTCGAGAGCGCGGGCCGCCTCTCCCTCCTCGAGGCCGATGCTCTCGAGCTGCCATTCGAATCGCGCACCTTCGCATTCGTCACCTCGGCCTTCCTGCTGCGCAACCTGGCCGACCTGAAGCAGGGGCTCGCGGAGATGCGGCGCGTGCTGCGGCCGGGCGGCCGCGTGGTGGCGCTCGAGATCACGCAGGCGGATCTTCCGGGCTGGGCGCCCCTCTTCCGCATGTACTTCCATCATGTCGTCCCGCGCGTCGGCGCCCTCGTGGGCGGCGATCGCGAGGCGTACACGTACCTGCCTCAGTCAGTGGAGCGCTTCCTCGGCCCCCCCGCCCTCGCCGCCCTGATGACGGACGTGGGCCTGCGCGCCGTCAAGTACCGTCGCCTCGGCTTCGGCACGGTGACCATTCACACCGGGGTCGCCTAAGCCCCCCCTCACCCTGCCCTCTCCCCCGATGGGGGAGAGGGATCAGACAAGAGACCTCTCCTAATTTGGGAGAGGGATTCCATAAGAGAAACCCTCTCCCCTCTGGGGAGAGGGCCGCAGTTCGAGCTGAAGGGCGAAGCCCTGAGGCGAGGGCTGAGTAGATCAGGGGAAAATGAAAGGCCCCGGCGGATGAACCCGGGGCCTTGAAGCATTCAGGTCGTGGCTAGAGCCGACTCACCACTCGGGGCTGGAGTACTCGTCGAAGACCCGGCGCACCACGCGGATCTCGCTGGCGTGGCCGTCCTTGTGCTCGAGGGTGACGATGTCGCCCGGATTGATGTCCGCCAGAGCGTGGGAGCGGCCCTCGTCGGTGACCACCTCGGCCTCGCCGCACGCGAAATCCGTGCACAGCTCGGCTTCGCTCCGGACTCGCAGGCGGCCCGCGGCTGCGTCCACCGCCACGACGCTATAGCGATTGTGCTTGAGCGAGTCGGTCAGGCTCATAGCCATGGGCACCCCCCTTTCGAGTCGGTATCATTAAATAGCACCCCGCTCCCGGGAGCCGCAAGACGTTTCTCATGCTAGGATTTCCAGAGACTTATGGACTTGACGACGAACTACGTCTTTGACGCGGCGCACAGGATCGCCGGGCACCCCGGTAAGTGCGCCTGGCTTCACGGCCATACGTACAACCTCGAGCTGACGGTCAGTGCCCCCAGCCTCAATCCGCTCGGGATGGTCATGGACTTCGACGATCTGCGCGATGTCGTGAAGAAGGCCGTGCTCGATCTGTGGGACCACGCGACTCTGCTGGCCGCCGACGATCCGCTAGGCCCTGCCATTCGCGCGGTCCAGCACCAGGCACCGGACCGGGTTGTGCTCCTCGAGGGCGGCCAGCCCACGGCCGAGGTGCTCACGCGCGAGGCCTGGACGCGGCTCGAGCGACAGCTGCCCGCGGGCATCACGCTGGAGCGTGTCGCGATTCGCGAGACGCCCAGCTGCGGCAGCGCGATCTCGCGGCCGCTCACGTGAGCAGCCGGGCGCTGGCCGGGCGCGTCGCCGAGGTCTTCTACTCCATCCAGGGCGAGGGCGTGACGGCCGGGATGCCGGCGGTGTTCGTGCGCCTCCAGGGCTGCTCGGTCGGATGCGCCTGGTGCGACACCAAGTACTCGTGGGACCCCGAAGCCGGACGAACAGTCGATCTGGAGGCGCTCGTGGACGAGGCCGCGGCCTTCCCGTGCCGGCGCGCCGTGGTCACCGGAGGCGAGCCGCTGGAATCACCGCTCTTCGTGCCGCTGCTCCGCAGCCTCGGTGAGCGCGGTTTTGCCATCGAGGTCGAGACCTCCGGCATCCTGCCTCCGCCCCGCGTCGGCCGCGCCGTCCAGTGGAATGTCTCGATCAAGCTCGGCGGCTCCGGCGTCGCCGAATCCCGACGCATCCAGCCCGAGGCCATACGCGGCTTTCTCGCCCAGGACGCGTGGTGGAAGTTCGTGATCACGGACGACGCCGATGTCGCCGAGGTCTTGAAGCTGGCCGAGCGCTTCGCCCTGCCACGGGCGCGCATCCTGCTCCAGCCCGAGGCCGTGCGCCGCGAGGATCTCCTCGAGCGCTCCCCGTGGGTGGTCGAGGCGTGCAAGCGCCACGGCTTCGGCTTCTCCCCGCGTCTGCACGTGCTGCTCTGGGGCGCCAAGCGAGGCGTCTGATGGCGACCAGGGCCGTCGTCCTCCTTTCGGGTGGGCTCGACTCGGCGACCACGCTTGCCATCGCGCGCGCCGAGGGGTACGAATGCCACGCGCTCTCGTTCGACTATGGCCAGCGCCATGTGTGCGAGCTCGAGTCGGCGAAGAAGGTGGCGGCGGCGCTGGGCGCGGTCCAGCATCTGACGCTCCGTCTCGATCTCCGCGCCATCGGCGGCTCGGCCCTCACGGCGGATATCGAGGTGCCCAAGGGCCGGAGTGACGAGGCCATGAGCGCCGGCATTCCCGTGACCTATGTGCCGGCGCGGAACACGATCTTCCTCTCCCATGCCCTCGCCTGGGCGGAAGTCCTGGGCGCCGAGGATGTCTTCATCGGAGTAAATTTTCTCGACTACTCCGGCTATCCCGATTGCCGCCCGGAGTTCATCGAGGCGTTCGAGAAGCTGGCCAACCTCGCGACCCAGGCCGGCGTCGAGGGCAGGAGTCGCTTCCGCGTCCACACCCCGCTCATCGAGCTCAGCAAGGCCCAGATCGTCGCGCGGGCGTACGAGCTGAACGTCGACCTCTCGCTGACCTGGTCCTGCTACGCTCCGGAGCCCGATGGCCGCGCCTGCGGGCTCTGCGACTCCTGCCTGCTTCGCAAGAAGGGCTTTGCCGAGGCGCGCCTCGCCGATCCCGTTCCTTCCGCGAGGTGATGCCGCTCCCGTGAGCGACTGGCGCGCGGCGCTGGACGCCTTGCCGAGAGAGCGGACCTGGCTCCTCCCTGCGCTCCACGCGGTCCAGCACGATCTTCGATGGATTCCCTCCGATGCCCTGGCCGCTGTGGCCGCGCACCTTCGTGTGCCGGCGAGCGAAGTCTACGGCGTCGCCACGCACTATCCGGAGTTCAGGCTGAGCGAGCCGGGAAAGCGCGTCATACGTGTCTGCACGGGCGTGTCATGCCGGATCAGGGGCGGGCTTGAATGCCTCGCGGAGCTCGAGCGGCGACTGGGAGTGAGCGCACCGGCGACGAGCGCCGACGGCTCGGCAACCCTCGAGCCGTTCGACTGCGCGTTCAACTGCTCGATGGCCCCAGTCATCGAGGTTGACCACCACCCTCGCGGGCGCGTCGGTATCCGGGACCTGGAGTCGGCGCTGAACGCCTCCGCTCCTGAACTCAGCTTTCCCACGATCGATGGCCCGCAGACGGCGGACGGCTCGTCGTATTTCGAGCTGGTCGGCCAGGCGCAGAGCCGCGCCCATCGCGGTCTGGCGTTCATCGTTGGCGTAGGGTCGTGCAGCCTCTCGGTGGGTGCGGGGGAGAGCCTGCACGCGTTGAAGTCCGAAGTGGATCGCCGGGGCCTGCGGGCGCCCGTCCTGCCGGCGGGATGCTCGGGGCTCTGCTGGGCGGCGCCCATGCTGACGGTCATCCATCCGGACGGGACCATGCAGCTCCTGCCCCACGCCACCGCCGACCGGATTCCCGCCCTCCTCGACGCCGCCCTCGCCAAGCGCGTCGAGCCGGATCCCGGCGTCACCGACTTCCTCCGTCGCCAGCGACGCGAGCTGACCTCGCGCTGCGGCGTCGTGAACCCGTATGACATCGCCGACGCGATACGGCGTGGCTCCTACGCCGCGCTGGCCGAAGCGCTCGCCGGACGGAGCCCCGAGCACATCACCGAGACCGTGAAGGCGGCGGGACTCCGCGGTCGCGGCGGAGCCTATTTCGCGGCGGCGACCAAGTGGGAGGGGGCGCTCCGGGCGCCTGGCTCGCCAAAATACCTCATCGTCAACGCCGAAGAGGGAGAGCCCGGCATCTTCAAGGACCGCCACCTCATGGAGGGCGATCCTCACCGGCTCCTCGAAGGGGCGCTTCTCGCCGCCTACGCCTCGGGAGCGAGCCGGATCATTCTCTATATCCATGGTGAAGCCCACCTCTCCGCAGAGCGCATGAAGGACGCCGTCGAGTCTGCGCGGGCCTGGGGGTTCGTCGGCGAGCGCGTCCTCGGAAGCGACTTCTCGGTCGAGGTGGAGATACGGCGCGGGGCCGGCGGCTTCGTCCTGGGCGAAGAGACAGCGCTCATGGAGTCGCTCGAGGGCCGCCGCGCCATGCCTCGGCCCAAGCCGCCCTTTCCCACCGAGGCGGGCCTCTTCGGCAAGCCCACCGCCATCAACAACGTGGAGACGCTCTTTGCCGTGCCCCTCATCGCGGCCCGCGGCGAGAAGTGGTGGGCCGGCCTCGGGCGAGGCCATGGCACCAAGTGCTTCGGCCTCTCCGGTCACGTCGCGCGACCGGGCGTGGTCGAGGTCGAGATGGGCAGCACGCTCCGCGATCTCGTGGAGCGTCTCGGCGGCGGCGTCCCCGGCGGACCCGCCCTCCGGGGTGTGGTGGTGGGCGGTCCCTCGGGCACCATCGTGCCGCCGCGCGATCTCGACGAGCCGCTTCTGCCCGGCGGGCGAGTCAATCCGGGCACGGGAGGGTTGGTCGCGCTCGACGACACCGTCTCGATCCGCGACGTGATTCGCACCCTGCTCGACTTCAACACGCGCGAATCCTGCGGCAAGTGCACCCCCTGCCGCGAGGGGACGGCCCGCCTTCGCGACATGCTGGACCGGCCGGGCGCGCTCGATCACGCCGCCATCGCCGAGCTTTCGGAGGTCGTGCGCGTGGCCTCCCTGTGCGGCCTCGGTCAGGCCGCTCCCCTGTCGATCCTCTCCGCGCTCCGCGACTATCCCGACGACCTCGCCTAGCTGTCTCTCAGAAGCCGGCAGGCGGCTCAAAAAGGTCCAGATGCGAGGCGGCGCCGGAAGGCCACAGGTGAGGCGTACTCCCTGTACGTTGAACCTGCGGCCGAGGGCGCCAACGAAGCAGATGGGCCTTTTTCAGCCGCCTGCGAGCGGGCGAGGCGCCAGGCCCGTGTAGTCGGCGCGGGGTCGGATGAGCCGGTTGTCCGCGTACTGCTCGAGCGCATGCGCGCACCAGCCCGCCACCCGTCCCACCGCGAAGATGGACGTGCAGAGATCGGGCGGGATGCCGAGGGCGTCGTACACGACGGCCGAGAAGAAGTCCACGTTGACGGGCAGCGCGGTCCGCGCCCGCATGGCGTCGTAGAGACGCTCGGCGACCTCGAAGAGGCGCTCTCGCCCCGTCGCCTCCGCCATGCTCTTGGCCATCCCCCGCAGGACACGGGCCCGAGCGTCGTCCACCTTGTACACGCGGTGGCCGAAGCCGGGCATGCGCGCCTTGGGATTGGCCCGCTCGTGCTTGGACAGTCCGGACCGAGCGCCCAGGCGACTCTCGACGAAGGCTTCCGCTCGGGCCGGGTCCTCGATCTCGAGCAGCATGGACAGGACGTCCTCGTTGGCCCCGCCGTGGCGAGGCCCCTTCAGGGTGGCGATGGCCGAGACGATCGCGGCGTGGAGATCGGCCAAGGTTGCCACGGCGACGCGAGCGGCGAAGGTGGAGGCGTTGAACTCGTGGTCAGCGTGGAGCGTCAGGACGACGTCGAGGACTCGCGCGAGCTCGGGCGACGGCTCCCGCCCTTCCAGCAGGTAGTAGAAGTAGGCCGCGTGCGAGCCCCCTCGGCGGGAAGGCACGGGCTCACGCTTCGTCCGGATGCGCTGCCAGGCCGCCACGGTTTCCGGTATCAGCACCATCAGGCGCCGCGCCTTCCGGAGGTTGGCGTCGGGCTCGCTCGAGCCGACGTCGGGATCGCGCGCGGCGGCCAGGGAAACGGCCGTGCGGAGGGCATCGAGCGGGTGGCACGTGGGGGGCAGCGATCGAAGGAGTGCGACGATGTCAGGGCCGAGCCCGCGAGCCTGCTCCAGCCCGGCCGCAAATTCCGTCTGCTGCGAGGCGGTGGGCAGCTCGCCAAACCAGAGAAGATGCGTGACATCGTCGAAGCTGGCCCCGGCGGCGAGATCCCCGATCTCGTAGCCGCGATAGTAGAGCCGGCCCGCTTCCCCGTCCACGCGGCATATGGCCGAGCGCGCGGCGATCACATCCTCGAGTCCCGCCTTCCAGGTCGCGTCCATGTCCGTCCTCCTTGCTCCCTTGTGGTCGAGAGACCCTATAGTTGCCTGGCCTGCATTATACTTGATTTATATTGATTCAACCGGACAATACTAGATGGGGACGGTTCGAGCCTGCTACGATGGCGGGGCCATGGTCGACCTGGACGGCGAGCAGTACCTGACGGGCGAAGAGGCGGCGGCCCTGCTGGGGATCAAGCGCGAGACTCTCTACGCCTATGTCAGCCGCGGGTACCTCAAGAGCTATCGCCAGGGCATCAAGCGCCAGCGGCTTTACCGGCGGGCCGAAGTCGAGGACCTCCTCCGGCTGTCCGCGTCCTCCGGGGAGCGTGCCGAGCGAGCCTCCGTCGGCGTATCGCCGGACGACATTCCCCTCGCGGAGTCCTGGATCAGGGACTGACGCGGCCTCGCCCGGCGCGCGCGGTATGATAGTGCGCACTCGGGATTGATGGGATCCTCATGAGCCTCAGCCTCACTATCGACGGCACGCCGATCGAAGTCCCCACGGGCGCCACGGTGCTGGATGCCGTGAATCGCCTGGGACTGGCATTGCCCCAGCTCTGCAAGGATCCGGATCGGCCACCCCTGGGCGCCTGCCGCACCTGCCTCGTTCACGTCGAAGGCCAGCGTGGCCTGCCCGCCGCCTGCCATCTGCCCGCGCGCGACGGGATGATCGTGGACACCCAGCACCCCGAGGCCGTCAGGACGCGGCGGGCCGTGCTCGATCTGACCTGGTCCATGCTGACACCGAGC
>DASQAK010000206.1:0-20436 GCA_035635755.1 Candidatus Methylomirabilota bacterium
CCCGCTCTACGAGCGCCTCCAGGCGCGCGGCGCCTGCTTCGGCAGCAAGATGGGCTGGGAGCGCGCGAACTGGTTCGCCCCGGCCGGGGTGACGCCGGAGACCGTGTACTCCTTCGGCCGTCAGAACTGGTTCCCCCACGCCGCCGCCGAGCACCGCGCGTGCCGCGAGGCCGTGGCCCGCTTCGACCAGACCTCGTTCTCCAAGTTCCTCGTGCAGGGTCGCGACGCCGAAGCCGTTCTCCAGCGGCTCTGCGCCAACGACGTCGCCGTGCCACCCGGACGTGTCGTGTACACGGCCATGCTCAACGAGCGCGGCGGCTTCGAGAGCGATCTCACGGTCACCCGGCTGACCGTGGACGCCTATCTCGTCGTGACCGGCTCGGCCCAGACCACCCGTGATGCGGACTGGATCCGACGCCACGTTCCTGAGGACGCCCGCGCAACCCTCACTGACGTGGGCAGCGCCTATGCCGTCATCGGGGTGATGGGGCCGCGCTCGCGGGAGCTTCTGTCGCGCGTGAGCTCTGCCGACCTCTCCAGCGCCGGCTTCCCGTTCGCCACGAGCCGGGAAATCGGCATGGGCCGGGCCATGGTCCGCGCCTCGCGGATCACCTACGTGGGAGAGCTGGGCTGGGAGCTCTACGTGCCGATGGAGTTCGCGGGGAGCGTGTACGACACGCTGAGCGAGGCGGGGAGTGCTCTCGGGCTCGTGGATGCCGGCTACTACGCCATCGACTCCCTCCGGCTCGAGAAGGGCTACCGCGCCTGGGGGCGGGAGCTGACGCCCGACGATACCCCGCTCGAGGCGGGGCTCGGCTGGGCGGTACGCTTCGACAAGGGGAGCGAGTTCCTCGGCCGCCAGGCCCTGCTCGAGCGGAAGGGCCAGCCTCTCGCCAAGCGCCTGGTCAGCCTCGTGCTCGACAATCCCGAGCTCTTGCCCTGGGGCGACGAGCCCATCTGGTGCGACGGCAAGCTCGCGGGATCGGTCACCTCGGCGGCCTTCGGGCACACCCTCGGACGCGGCGTGGCTCTGGGCTGGATACGCCGCGACGAGGGCGTGGGAGCGGACTGGCTCGACGGGGCGCGGGTGGAGATGGAGGTCGCCGGCCAGCGTCATGCGGCCCGCGCGAGTCTCCGGGCGCCATACGATCCCGACGGCCTCCGGGTGAAGGCATAAGTAGCTCGGAGGGCGGCTCCCCGCCCCCCTTCCGAAGCCTCCCCCCAGAAACGGATTGCGCCGGCGAAGCCGGCGCTCGAAGCGGACCAGCAATTGCGTACCGGCCGCTTCAACCGTCTGCACCGACGACTCCGAGGGGCGCCTCGCGCAGCCCTCGCCTCGGCAGGGGGTGCCGTCGGGAGCGAATCCGACGAGCCGTAGCGCGCCCCGAAGCGCAGGGCGCCTCCGCCACGCGAGTCGTCCCCGCCGCAGGCGGGGCGATGAGCTACCCCCGTCTCGGGGGATGGGGGGCAGGCGGAGGCGCCTTCGCTAGTGTGGCGCGCGAGGCGAGGAGGTTGAGCGGACGACGGCACCCCCTGCCGAGGCGAGGGCGTGGATCTACCGGGCGCGCTGTACCGCGGCAAGGAGCTCGCCCGCGCTATGCTAGACTGCGCGCACATGGAGCAGGGCGGGGATCTCCTCCTCGACGTCCAGAACCTCCAGACCCAGTTCTCGACCTCCGGCGGCGTCGTGCGCGCCGTGGACGGCGTGTCCTGGGACGTGCGGGCGGGGGAGACGGTTGCCCTCGTCGGCGAGTCGGGCTGCGGCAAGTCCGTGAGCGCCCTCAGCATCATGCGGCTGGTCTCCGCCCCCGCCGGCCGCATCCTCGGCGGGCGCGTCTTCTTCAAGGGACGCGATCTCCTCCAGCTTCCGGAAGACCAGATGCGCCAGATCCGCGGGCGCGAGATCGCCATGATCTTCCAGGAGCCGATGACCTCGCTCAACCCCGTGCTCACCGTCGGCCGCCAGCTGACCGAGCCCACGGAGATCCATTTCGGGATGAGCTCGGCGCAGTCGCGGGCGCGCGCCATCGAGCTCCTTGGCCTCGTGGGCATCTCCGATCCCGAGCGGCGGCTGCGACAGTATCCCCACCAGTTCAGCGGCGGGATGCGACAGCGGATGATGATCGCCATGGCCCTGGCCTGCAACCCCGCCCTCATCCTGGCCGACGAGCCGACCACCGCCCTCGACGTCACCATCCAGGCTCAGATTCTCGAGCTGATGAAGGGTCTGTCGCGCCGGCTCGGCGTCGCCATGGTCATGATCACCCACAATCTCGGCGTGGTCGCGCGTTACGCCGACCGCGTCAACGTCATGTATGCCGGCCGCATCGTGGAGCGGGCCACCGCCCGCGAGATCTACGCCAACCCGCGCCACCCGTACACGCTCGGCTTGCTGCGCTCGGTGCCCCGGCTGGACGAGCCGCGCCGCGCGAAGCTTCTCCCGATCCAGGGGCAGCCCCCGGACCTGTCGCGGCTGCCCCCCGGATGCGCCTTTCAACCCCGTTGCCAGTTCGCCCTGGAGCGCTGCCGTGTCGAGGCGCCGCCTCTAGAGTCGGTCTCGCCCGGCCACGTCTCGGCGTGCTGGGTCGCCGCCGACCTGGGCCAGAAGGTGCCCGCGTGACCGTGACGGCCTCCGCGCGCGAAGGCCGAGACGCTGAAAATCGCAGGCGTGATGATCGGGCGCGCGATGAGCCCCAGATGGGCGACGAGATCCTGGAAGTCCGTCACCTCAGCAAGCATTTCGAGATCAGCGGCGGCTTCTTCGGTGCCCGCCGCGGCCTCGTCAAGGCCGTGGACGACGTGTCCTTTTCCATCCGCCGCGGAGAGACGCTGGGCCTCGTCGGCGAGTCCGGCTGCGGCAAGACCACCACCGGCCGCTGTGTCCTGCAGCTCGAGAAGCCGACGAGCGGCTCCATCTTCTTCGAGGGCAAGGACCTGGCTGCGGCCTCGCCCGCCGAGCTTCGCGCGGTGCGACGCAAGATGCAGGTCATCTTCCAGGACCCGTACAGCTCGCTCAACCCGCGAATGACCGTGGGACAGATCATCGCCGAGCCACTGGCCGTGCACGGCATCGTCGCCGACGGCGCGGCCAGGGAGGCGCGGGTCAAGGAGCTGCTCAGTCACGCCGGCTTGCTCTCCGCCATGGCCCGGCGCTATCCGCACGAGCTCTCGGGCGGCCAGCGCCAGCGCGTGGGCATCGCGCGCGCCCTCGCCATGGAGCCGACGCTCATCGTCTGTGACGAGCCCGTCTCCGCCCTCGATGTGTCGATCCAGGCACAGATCATCAACCTGCTCGAGGAGCTCCAGACGGAGTTCGGCCTGACCTACCTCTTCGTCGCCCACGATCTCTCGGTGGTCCGCCACATCTCCGATCGCGTGGCCGTGATGTACCTGGGCAAGATCGTCGAGATCACCGACCGCCAGGCGCTCTACGAGGATCCCCAGCACCCGTACACCAAGGCCCTCCTCTCGGCGGTGCCCATTCCTGACCCCGCCGTGGAGCTGGCCCGCGAGCGCACCGTCCTCGGCGGTGAGGTGCCGAGCCCGCTCAATCCCCCGTCGGGATGCGTCTTCCACCCCCGATGCCCCATCGCCATCGAGGAGTGCAAGGAGGGCGTCCCCGAGCTGCGCGAGACACGGCCCGGGCACCGCGCGGCCTGTATCCGCGTCTAAACGCCACCGGATGACGCCGCCAACCTTGACAGGGTGCGGCGCGGCCCGCTAAGGTACGGTAACTCGTTGTAACGATTGATCGACTTTCCCGTGGCTCCCGGAGTCCCCGTCCTCGCCGTGATCGGTCCCGTCCAGGCGATGAGGTCGGGCGCCGGAAGCAACTGCGCAAGGAGGCGTGAATGAGCGTGTCCAAGGTCATACGGATCACGGTTGGGCTCCTCGTGGCAGGCGTCCTCGCCGCGCCAGGCTTCGTGACCGCCCAGGTCAAGCCGCGTTCCGGTGGTGAGCTGATCTTCGTCGTTCCGTCCGAGCCGCCGTCCTACGATGCCCACCAGGAAGAGACCTTCGGCATCATCCATCCGATGGCGCCGCTCTACAGCACCCTCTTGCGGGTCGACCCCAACGACAAGACGGGCACCCGCCCCGTGGGCGATCTGGCCGAGTCGTGGACGGTCTCCAAGGACGGCATGACGTACACGTTCAAGATCCGCCAGGGCGTCAAGTTCCACGACGGCAGCGTGCTGACTTCCAAGGACATCAAGGCCTCCTACGACAAGATCGTCTTTCCGCCTGCGGGCATGAAGTCCCTGCGCAAGGAGGCGTACGAGGCTATTGAAGTCGTGGAGGCGCCGGATCCGTCCACGGTTCGGTTCCGTCTCAAGCGGCCGGAGTCCTCGCTGCTCCTGAACCTCGCCTCACCGTGGAACTGGATCTACAAGGCCGATCTCCTGGCCAAGGACATCCACTGGTACGAGAAGAACGTGATGGGAACGGGCGCCTTCGTCTTCGTCGAGCACGTCAAGGGCTCCCACATGGTGGGCAAGAAGAACCCCGAGTACTGGGACAAGGGCAAGCCCTATCTGGACAGCTACCGCGCGATCTTCATCAGCGCCTCTTCTGCCCAGGTGGCGGCCATCCGGGGCGAGCGGGCGCACATCCAGTTCCGTGGCTTCAGCCCGCCCGAGCGCGATCAGCTCGTGCAGGCGCTCGGGCCCAAGATCACGGTGCAGGAGAGCCCGTGGGACTGCCTGAACTTCGTCTCCATGCATCACGACAAGAAGCCCTTCAACGACAAGCGAGTCCGACGGGCCCTGTCGCTGGCCCTCGACCGGTATGAGGGCTCGAAGAATCTGTCCAGGATCACCCTGGTCCGGGACGTGGGCGGCATCCAGGTGCCGGGCACGCCGTATGCGACGCCGCCGGCCGAGCTCGAGAAGCTCGCCGGCTACGGCCACGACATCGCGGCCAATCGCGCGGAGGCGCGGCGGCTCCTGAAGGAAGCGGGGGCGGAAGGGCTCTCGTTCACCTTCAAGAACCGGGGCATTCCCCATCCCTATGAGCCCATCGGTATCTGGCTCATCGATCAGTGGCGGCAGATCGGCGTCACCGTCAAGATGGAGATGATCGAGGCCTCGGCGTATCACCCGATGCTCAAGCGGGGAGACTTCGAAGTGGCCATGGACTTCCAGTGCGGCTTCATCGTGGAGCCGGATCTGGATCTGCCGCGTTTCATCACCAAGTCCGACGCGAACTTCGGCAGGCACAAGGACACGGTCATCGACGATCTCTTCCAGAAGCAGGCGCGGGCCACCGACATCGAGGAGCGCAAGAAGTATCTCCGGGTGTTCGAGAAGCGGCTGCTGGACGAGGAGGCCCACGTCATCTACACAATCCAGTGGCACCGGATCATCCCGCACAGCGCCAAGGTCAAGGGGTGGACGATCACGCCCAGCCACTACCTGAACAACCAGCTCGACGTGGTCTGGCTTGGAGATTAGCGAAGCTACTCCTATTTCCCCTCTCCCCTTGGGGGAGAGGGTAGGGTGAGGGGGCAGTCCAGGCTAGGGCCATGTGGAAATATCTCCTCAAGCGCTTCGTCCTGATGTTCCCCACCTTGCTCGGGGTGGCGATCTTCACGTTCTTCCTGATCCGCGTCATTCCCGGCGACGTGGTCGAGCTGCGGCTGGCCGGCGACCGCGGCTCGGTCTCCCCCGAAGCGCTGCAGATGGAGCGCGCGCGCTTCGGCCTCGACCAGCCCATCTGGCGCCAGTTCGTGACGTGGATAGGAGGCGCCGCGCGGCTGGACTTCGGCACTTCCATGTGGACGGGCTCGCCCATATGGGAGGAGATCCGGCTTCGCTTCGCGCTGTCCTTCCAGGTGGCCATCATGGCCACCATTGTCGCCGTGCTCCTGGCCATTCCCCTGGGAGTGATGGCCGCCCTCAAGCAGGACACCTGGGTGGACTATGCCGTCCGGGTCTTCTCCATCGCCGGGCTGGCCACGCCCTCCTTCTGGCTGGGCATCGTGCTGATCCTGGCCCTCCTCATCATCTTCAAGTGGCTGCCCCCCATGGTCTACACGCCCTTCTGGGTCAATCCCTGGCAGAACCTGGCCCAGCTCATCTGGCCGGCCCTCGCGGTCGGTTACCGCTATTCGGCGGTGGCCACGCGCATGACCCGCTCGGCCATGCTCGAAGTGCTCCGCGAGGACTACATCCGGACCGCGCGCGCCAAGGGCCTCGTGCAGAAGCTCATCCTCACCCGGCATGCCCTCAAGAACGCCATGCTCCCCGTGCTGACGGTGGTGGCCATCGAGTTTGCCTTTCTCATCGGCGGCCTCGTGGTCACCGAGCAGGTCTTCAACCTCAACGGCATCGGGCTGCTCTTCGTGCAGGCCGTCGCCCACCGGGACTACACGCTCATCCAGGCGCTCGTGCTCCTCGTGGCCGGCATCTTCATCTTCATGAACTTCATGATGGACATCATGTACGCGTGGCTCGACCCGCGGATCCGCTACCGATAGGAGTCCGCCATGGCCATCAATCCCGCCATCGATTCCATCGCCGACCGGCTCGCCGAAGAACCCCGGTCGGGCTGGCTCGCCACGACCATGGGCTTCGTCCGGCGCCGACCCCTCGGCGCCATCGGCGGGTTCGTGGTGGTGCTGATGCTCGTCACGGCCGCGGGAGCGGATGTTCTGGCGCCCTACGATCCAGTGACCGTCGATTTCGGGGCCATGCTCGCCCGACCGAGCGCGGCGCACTGGCTCGGCACCGACGCCTTCGGCCGCGACGTGCTGAGCCGACTGATCTACGGCTCCCGCACGGCGCTCCTGGTCGGGTTCGGCGCGGCGCTGATCGGGGCCACCGGGGGGGCCATCCTCGGGGTGGGCAGCGCCTTCTTCGGTGGAAAGGTCGACCTCTACCTGCAGCGGCTCATGGACATCTTCCTCTGCTTCCCGCTCATCATCCTTGCCCTCGCCCTCGTGGCGATTCTCGGCAATAGCCTTCCCAATCTCATCGTGGCCATCACGATCCCCATGATCCCGCGCTGCGCCCTCGTCATCCGCGCGAGCGCCCTGGCCATCCGCGAGATGCCCTATGTCGACGCGGCCCGCGCGGCGGGCTTCAGCAACGCGCGCATCATCCTGCGGCACATGCTGCCCAACGTGATGGCGCCGTACTTGATCATGCTCACGGCCTTCCTGGGCCAGGCCATCCTGCTCGAATCCTCACTGTCCTTCCTCGGTCTGGGCGTTCAGGAGCCGACCGCCGCCTGGGGGCTGATGCTGCGCGGGGCGGCCGTGGACTTCGCCGAATCGGCGCCGTGGATGGCCATTTTCCCGGGGGTCGCCATCAGCCTGGCCGTCTTCGCCTTCAACCTCTTCGGCGACTCGCTCCGGGACGCCCTGGATCCCAAGCTGAGAACACTCTAGTCCTGGGCCAGGACCTTAGAGGCTTGACACCTGCTGGGCAGGTTGGTACAACTACGGGGGTTTTAGCGTCCGGCGTCGCGCGCCGACGAGGAAAATTGCGGTTCACAGGGAGGCGGTAATGGCGTACATCATCGCGGAACCCTGCATCAACGTGAAAGACAAGGCCTGCGTCGAAGTGTGCCCCGTGGATTGCATCTACGAGGGCGACACCATGCTCTACATCCATCCGGAGGAGTGCATCGACTGCGGCGCCTGCGAGCCCGTTTGCCCCGTCAAGGCCATCTTCGCCGAAGACGAGACACCGGCGAACTGGAAGAACTACATCGAGCTGAACAAGCAGTTCTTCAAGGACAACCCCGGGGTCAAGCCCGCCACCAAGTCGTAGCAGCTCGGCACCACGCGAATCCTCGCGGGAGCCCACCGCCGGGCTCCCGCTTTTTTTGTGTGCGCCCGCTGCCCAGCCTTCGCTGCAACGCGAGCCCTCGATGCACTGAGGATGCGGCAGCCGCGCGTGGCGCCGCCGCGCATGTGGCTGAAAATCTGCAGCGCGAATTCTGGCACGACGCTTGCCATCGTGTTCTGCATGGCCGCCGTCGCCCCCACCCCCGATCCCAAGCCGCCGGGCTTCCACGGCGCCGTCACGGACTTCAAGCGCCGGCTCATCGAGGCGACCTTGACGCAAGCCGGCGGCAATCGCACGCGCGCCGCCCGGGCTCTGGGCCTCCAGAGAACGTATCTCCTGCGACTGATGCGGGAATTCCAGGTGAACATCCCGCCGCCGCCGGGCCCGCACGGTCGCGCCGCGGGGGTGCCGCCCGCCGATCGAAGTAACGGCGCCACGCCAGCGCCACCCAGTAGGCGATGAGCGGCGGCATGAAGAAATCCACGAGCGCGGCCGGAGCCATTCACAACCGGGCGACCTCGAGGGACCGTGCTAGACTTCCTTTCCAGGGCCGGCGGACGGGTGCCGCGGCGAAAAGGAGCCTGGCGATGGCGACGTTCTCGGGAGTGTGGCTGCCCATCATCACGCCGTTCATCGACGGCGAGATCGACTACGCGGGCTATGAAAAGCTCATCGACCACTACCTGCGCGCCGGGGTGGCGGGGATCATTCCGCTCGGCACCACGGGCGAGAGCCCGACCATCGACGAGGTCGAGGCCGAGACGCTGGTGGAGCGGACGGTGGCGGCGGTGGCCGGACGCGTGCCGGTCCTCGTGGGCGTGGGCGCCAACGATACGCGCAAGGTCGTCAAGGCGGTGAAGCGTCTGGGTCGCCAGAGCGTGCAGGGCATCCTCTCCGTCTGCCCCTACTACAACCGGCCGAGCCAGGACGGGATGCGCGAGCACTTCACGCGCATCGCCGAGGCGACCGACCGGCCGATCCTGATCTACAACATCCCGTACCGGACGGGCGTCAACCTGACCAACGAGACCTTGCTGGCCCTGGCCGAGCTGCCCAACATCGTCGGGGTGAAGGACTCTTCCGGCATCATCGCCCAGTCTCTCGAGCTGCTTCGCCTGCGCCCCAAGGGCTTCAGCGTGCTCACGGGCGAGGACGCCTACTTTTACACCATGCTCGCCCACGGCGCGGACGGTGGCATCCTCGCCTCCTCGCACGTCGAGACCGGGCGCTTCCTGGCCGTCTACCAGCGCATGGTGGCGAACGACCACCACGGCGCTCATGCCGTCTGGCAGGGGCTCGAGACGCTCGTGCCCCTCCTCTTCAAGGAGCCGAACCCCATGCCCATCAAGCACTGCTTGTGGAGGCAGGGGCTGATCCAGTCGCCCGAGTGCCGCCTACCCCTCACGCGCGTCTCCGAGGCCCTCGGGCGTGAGCTCGACCGCGTGCCCACCGGCGCCGCGAAAGCGGGCGTGTAAGGCGCCGGGCAAGTTCAGTAACTTCGACCACAGGCACTGGGGCAAGTTGCGAGCCAAATCAACTCAGCCCTCGCCTCGGGCTTCGCCCTCAGCTCGAACTGCCACGCGCGAGCGGGCCGGCAGCCCGAGGCGTACGTGGGTGTTCGAGCTGAGGGGCGCAGCCCCGAGGCGAGGGCTGAATTGAAGGTACGTTGAGGGCTTGCCGGCCCGCTCGCAACGAAGCCTGGCGAAGCAAATTGACCAGTGCCGGTCAAAGAGTTTGACACTTCATAGGCTCACGGTTTGAAATGAGTCCGTGAACCAGGTGTGGATCGCCGGGGCGGGGATGACCCGCTTCGGCCGGCGCGACGAGACCCTCCCCGACCTCATGGCCGAGGCCGCCCTCTCCGCGCTCGCGGACGCCATGATCGAGCAGCCCGACGGCCTCGTCGTCGCGGCCATGAATCCCGAGGAGTTCACGGGAGCGGGCAACTACGGCTCCCTGATCAACACGCATCTCGGCCTGTCCCATGTGCCCGCCCTGCGCGTGGAGACGGCGACCTCTTCGGGGGTGGCGGCCGTCTATACGGCGTTTGCCGCGATCGCCTCGGGACTGCACAAGACCGTCCTGGTCGTGGGCGGCGAGAAGATGAGCCACATGGCGACGCCCCGGGTCTCGGAGATCATCGGGCGATCCATCGACCCGCACGAGCGGAGCTATGGCACCACCATGCCGGCCCTGGCCGGGCTCATCACCCGCGCGGCCATGCACCGGCGCGGCCTCACGCTCCGCGAGATCTCCCAGGTCGCCGTCAAGAACCACGCCAACGGGGCGCGCAATCACCTCGCGCACTTCCAGGAAGCGGTGACGCTCGAGGCGGTCATGGAGAGCCGTCTGGTGGCCGACCCCCTCCGGCTCTTCCACTGCTGCCCCATCTCCGACGGCGCGGCGGCCATCGTCATGACCGCCGAGCCCGCGGAGGTGCGCATTGCCGGCATCGGGCAGGGCACAGACACCATCGCCATGCGCTACCGGAGCGACCTGACCGCCTTCGTGGCGACCCAGACGGCCGCGCAGGCGGCGTACAGGATGGCGGGGTTCGGCCCGGAGCGGGTCGAGGTCGCCGAGATCCACGACGCCTTCGCGCCCTTCGAGATCATCTCGCTCGAGGACACCGGCCTCATCCCGCCGGGCAAGGCGGGGCGCGCCACCCTGGAAGGCGAGACGGCGCTCGACGGCCGGCTGCCCATCAATACCTCGGGCGGCCTCAAGGCGCGCGGGCATCCGCTGGCGGGCACGGGCATCGCCCAGATCGTCGAGCTCTGCTGGCAGCTTCGCGGCATGGCGGCCGGCCGCCAGGTCCAGGCCCAGGTCGCCCTCGCCCACTCCATCGGCGGCCTCGCCACCAACAACTGGGTGACGCTGCTCGAGGCGAGACGGTGAACGTCCACACGCTGCCCGCCTCGCGCTGCCCGCGCTGTCATCGCCTGGTGGTGCCGCCGGCCAGGCTCTGCCCCGACCATCCGGTGACCATGGAGGCGGCCACCGTGCCCAACATCGGCGAGGTGGTCTCGTTCACGACGCTTCACTCGCCGCCGGAAGGCTTCAAGGCGCCGCTCCACATCGCGCTCGTCGAGCTGGACGGCGGCGCCCGGCTCTTCTGCCACGGCGAGGAGACGAAAGGCATCAGGATCGGCTCGAGCGTGGGTGTCGAATCGCTCGACCGCGTGTTCTACTTCTCCCACATGGGGTTCGCGGATCGGGCGCGCCTCTTCTGGCGGCGGGCGGGCGCCCGCGGCGAGAAGGTGGCCTCCATCACCAAGAGCGTGGTCCAGGGCATCTGGAGAGGACGGTCAAGTGGCGACAGCTAGGAGGAAGAGGTTGGTCAAGAAGGGATCGTCCCCCTCATTCACTCAGCCCTCGCCTCGCCGCTCGAAGCGAGCGTCTCAGCTCGAACGGCGTCCCTCTCCCCCACTGGGGGAGAGGGGGAAGAGAAGGCCGCCGCTGGCGGGTATCCGCGTCCTCGACCTGACGCGCGTGCTGGCCGGCCCGTTCTGCTCGATGATCCTGGGGGACATGGGGGCGGAGATCATCAAGGTCGAGGAGCCGGGCAAGGGGGATGACACGCGCGGCTGGCCGCCCTTCTCCGGCGGCGAGGCGACGTATTTTCTCTCCGTCAACCGCAACAAGAAGAGCCTGACCCTCAATATGAAGGCGCCCGACGGGCAGGCCATCCTGCGCAGGCTCGTGGCCAAGGCCGACGTGGTCCTGGAGAACTTCAGGCCCGGCACCATGGAGCGGCTGGGCTTCGGCTTCGACGCCCTTCGCAAGCTGAACCCGCGCCTGATCTACTGCGCCATCTCGGGCTTCGGCGAGAGCGGCCCCGAGGCCTCGCGCCCCGGCTACGATCTCATCGTGCAGGGAGAGTCTGGCGTCATGGATCTCACCGGCTTTGCCGACGGCCCCCCCGTCAAGGTGGGCAACTCCGTCGCCGATCTCGTCTCCGGCATGGCGGCGGCTCACGGCGTGACGCTGGCGCTTCTCTCTCGCGCCAGCACGGGCAAGGGCCAGAAGGTCGAGATCGGCATGCTGGACGTCATGGCCTCGCTCCTGACCTATCAGGCGGGCTTGTACTGGAACGGCGGCGGCCGGCCGGCCCGCCGCGGAAACCAGCACCCGTCCATCGTGCCCTACGAGGTCTTCCAGGCCCAGGACGCATACATCACGCTGGGCGTGGCGAACAACTCGCTCTTCGAGCGGATGTGCCGCGCCATCGGCCGGGAAGGGCTCGCGAAGGATCCGCGCTTCGATTCCGAAGCCAACCGCGTGACCAATCGCGAGGTCCTCGTCCCCCTCCTGAACTCGATCTTCTCGACGCGCCCGGCCTCGGATTGGCTGAAGCGCCTCGACGAAGCCGGCGTGCCCGCTGGCCGGATCAAGACCGTGGCCGAGGTCTGCGACAGCGAGCATCTCCGCGCGCGCGGCATGTTCGTCTCGTTGAACCATCCGAAGGCCGGCGCCGTCACCGCCATGGGCGTGCCCATCCGGCTCTGGGACACGCCGGGGGCCGCGCAAACGCCCGCGCCCCTCCTCGGCCAGCACACCGACGAGATCCTGACCGGCCTCCTCCGCATCCCCAGGGCCAAGGTCGACAAGCTCCGCGCCGACAGCGTGGTCTAGGTCTAGACTCTCCCCGTAGCAAATCCACGATCCGGTGCGGGCGCCGTCGGCGCGTTCCCCGCGCCGAGACGGAGGTCACCCGTGCCCCAGACGCCGCACGTCGAGAAGCACTTCACCGCCTCGGAGACGATTCGAGACATCGTGATCGGGATGTCGGACGGGCTGACGGTGCCCTTCGCCCTCGCCGCGGGTCTGTCGGGGGCGGTGGAGTCGACCCGGGTCATCATCACCGCGGGTTCGGCGGAGATCGCGGCGGGCGCGATCGCCATGGGCCTGGGCGGCTACCTCGCGGCCAGGACCGACGCCGAGCACTACGCCTCCGAAGAAGCGCGTGAGAGACGCGAGACCGTCGAGATGCCGGACGAGGAGACGGACGAAGTCACGCAGATCTTCCGGAGCTATGGCTTGCCGGAGGGGATGGCAACCAAGGTGGCGCATGCGATTCGCCGGGACCGCCGGCGCTGGGTGGACTTCATGATGAGGTTCGAGCTGGGGCTCGAGCGGCCCGACCCCGGGCGGGCTCGGGTGAGCGCCCTCACCATCGGGCTCTCTTACGTGGCGGGCGGCCTCGTCCCGCTGTCGCCCTACTTCTTCACGAGGACCCCGGCCACGGGACTCCTCGTGTCCATCGCGGTCACCCTGCTGGCGCTCCTCGTCTTCGGCTACATCAAGGGCACCTTCACGGTGCGCCGGCCCCTGCGGAGCGCCTGGCAGACCGCGGTGGTCGGCGGTCTCGCCGCGGCCGCCGCCTTCGCCATCGCCAAGTTCATCGCCTGACGGTGGTTTAGCCGACCACCTGCTTTTCGTGGAGCGCGCTCAGGATCTCGTCGATTCCCGCGGTGGCCCAGAGGTCGAAGAAGGGCGAGGCCTGGAGGGACGCGAACTCGCCCCGATCGCGCTCCTTGGCCTGGGCCTCGCTCTCGCCCGGGCGCGCCGACTGCATGTGGCCGCGGACACGGTCCTTGTGGTAGATGACCGGGAACTCGAAATAGCGGTGGAGCTCCTTGAAGTCCTTGGTGTAGATGGCAACCACGGGGAGCGACGCCCACTCGCCGCCGTTCTTCTTGTTCATGAACTCGAGCATGAGATCGTGATTGCCGTCGAGATAGGCGGCGGGGTCCGGGCGCCGCGTGCCGAGGATCTTCTTGCCGTCGCGGTTGAAGATGCGGAGCTCGAGCCCTCCCGTCTCGGCCAATCGCTGGAGCATGGGCAGGTCACGACGACAGTCCGATGACCAGTCCTCGGAGATCGCGAGGATCCTGGCGGGCCCGTTGGGCTGGGCGGCCAGCCACTTGATGGCCGCCGTCTGGTGATCGGTGAGACGCGCCCGGGCGTAGCGCTCGCGGAACACGCTGCTGTTGTCCTTGCGGGGGGCGCCGTGGGATCCGGCGTCTGGAAAATACCCGCCCCAGGCCTCGCGGGCAAGGTTCTCCGGCGTCCCGATGAACTTCACGTACTCGTCGAAGGTCATCCCCTGGGCGAAGCGCTCGGGCGTGACGACGCTCCTAGACACGCACGCCTCCCTTGGCGGAGGCCAGGACCTCCGCGGCCGCCTTCTCGACCACGGTGCCCTTGAAGAAGTCGGGATTGACCTCGCCCCAGAAGCGCACGGCATTGCTGAACATGAAGTCGCGGAAGTCACCGTCGTCGAGCAGGCCATGCTCGACCAGCTCGTAAGCCTCGGGGACCACGTCGGTCATGTCCGGCACGTCGAAGTGCCCGATGTCCGAGCTGAAGATCGCGTTGAGACGCGCGCCCATGGGGTTCGACTTCTTGTTGAAGGCCCATCCATTGACGGGGTCGTCGGCCTCGCATCCGAAATAGAAGCGCGGGACGAACAGGTCGCGGATGTCTTGCTTATTCTCGATCTTGCAGCGGAAGTAGTCGTCGAGATCCTCGATGCCGCCCGTGGCCGTGGAGTTCGAGTCGCCCTCCAGCCCGTCGCCGCGGCGCACCGCCTCCGTCATGGCGGGGAGGCCGTACTTCTGCGCGTACTGGAGCAGGGCGGCGCGGTCGAGATTGCTCGGGTTGGTGCTCTCGATGGCCTGGCGGTTGCGCTTCTCCCAGTGCCCGATGAGATCGGCGTAGAGCATGCAGGCCCAGCCCACCCCGCCCTCGAGGAAGGCAAAGTTGAGATCCGGGAAGCGACGCGTGACGCCGCCGAAGAAGAGCGCCTTGCACACAGCGTGGCCGGCGGAGGCGAAATGGCCGATGTGGTTGTAGCAGAAGTTCGACGGCGAGTTGCGCAGCAGGATCGAGCGCGCGCCGTTGTGGAAGCTGGGCGCGATCTTGAGCTCGCGGCACTTTTCCCACACGGGATCGTAGTCGTGGTCGCTGTCGATGCCGACCACGTCGTACCACTCGATGAGCTTCGCAGCGTCGGGCTTCTCCTCGAGGAGGGCGGGGATGGGCCGGCGCATGAGGCCGCCGACCATGATCACCTTGTAGCCGAGCTGCTTGGAGGCGAACTCGATCTCCTCGATCGCTTCCTCGGGCGTGTACATGGGGATGATGGCGGCGGGGATGACCCGGTCTTCGAGTCCGCGGAACTGATCCGCCGCGAACACGTTGTAGGCCCGGCAGATGGCGCGGCGCAGCCGGGTGTCTTGCATGCGGTGGTAGCCGAGCCCCGCGGTGGGGTAGACGACGCAGAAGTCGATACCGAGATCGTCGAGGCGCTCGTACATGAGGCGCGGCAGCATGGCGGTCGCCCGGTCGAGCACGTTCTCGCACGGCGAGCCCCAGAAGGCCTCCTGCCCAACCCGGCGCCGGCGCCGCTCGGCCAGGGTCATCTTGAGGGAGCTGGGGACCCGCTGGCTGGCGATGTCGTAGGCTTCGACGGCCGCATCACCCCCGATGCGCCGGAATTCCTCGCGCATGATCGGGGCGTACTCGATCCAGTGCCCATCGGCGTCGATGACGGGGTGGCTGAGACGGGAGTGGAGCTTCCGGGCCTCCGTGTGACCGTTGGTCTGCATGGCCGAGCCTCCCAGGAGAGCGGGGTGAGAGATGAGGTGAGGGGATGATACCCGACCAGGGCGCCGTGCGCGACAGGGGCCTCGCCCTTGCGGGGCCCATGACCGGTCGACTACGATAGCGCTCCGGAGGTGTCATGAAACCATTCGTCGCGCGAGTCGGCGTCGTGACGCTCGCTATCCTGCTGCTGTTTCCCCTGTCGGTGGGGACCGCGATGGCTGCCCCTGAGGGGACGATGACCTGGGGAGTCCACGTGACCCTGGCCTCGCGCTGGCTTGACCCGAGCGACACCGAGGCGTTCATCACGCCCTTCCTGGTCCTCTACGCCATTCACGACGCGCTGGTGAAGCCGATGCCCGGGGGGGACAACACGCCGAGCCTGGCCGAGTCGTGGACAGTGTCGAAGGACGGGCTCGGCTACGAATTCGTCCTCCGCAGGAACACGAAGTTTCACAATGGCGATCCCGTGACGGCGGACGACGTCAAGTTCTCGTTCGAGCGCTACAAGGGCGCCGGGGCCACGCTGCTGAAGGAAAAGGTGAAAGAAGTCCAGGTGCTGGCCCCGAACCGCGTCCGCTTCGTCCTCAAGGAGCCGTGGCCGGACTTCATGACCTTCTACGGCACCTCCGCCACCGGGGCGGCCTGGATCGTGCCGAAGAAATACGTCGAGAAGGTGGGCGACGACGGCTTCAAGAAGGCGCCCGTGGGCGCGGGGCCGTACCGCGTCGTGAGCTTCACGCCGGGCGTGGAGCTCGTCATGGAGGCCTTCGAGGGTTACTGGCGCAAGGTACCCGCGGTCAAGCGCATGGTCTTTCGCAGCATGGTTGACGAGACAACGCGCGCTGCCGCTCTCAAGGCGGGTGACGTGGACATCGTCTATCTGCTGAGCGGCCCCATTGCCGAGGAGATCAAGCGCACGTCAGGGCTGCGCCTGGCCGCCGCCAAGCCTCCCGGTGTCGTCTTCCTCGACCTCCCGGAGCAGTGGGATCCGAAGTCTCCCTGGCATGACCGGCGCGTGCGGCTGGCCGCCAGCCACGCTCTCGATCGCAACGCCCTCAACCAGGCGGAGACGCTCGGGATGTCCCGGCCGACCGGAGGCCTCATCCCTCGAGTCTTGGAATTCGCGCGGGCGTATGAGCCGCCCGCCTACGATCCGGCCCAGGCCAAGAAGCTGCTGGCCGAGGCGGGCTATCCGAATGGCTTCGATGCCGGGGGTCTGACCCCGTTTCCCCCGTTCTTCTCGCTGGCCGAGGCGATTGCCAACTACCTCCAGGCCGTGGGCATTCGGACGCACGTGCGGACGATGGAGCGGGCCACCTTCCTCACCGCGTGGCGCGAGCACAAGATCAAGGGCGTGATCATGGGGCTGGGCGCCCCTGCCGGCAATGCGGCGACGCGCATCGAGGTCTACGTCACCAAGAGCGGGATCTACTCCTCCGGCGTGGTGCCGGAGATCGAGGACCTCTACCAGCGCCAGGCCCGCGAGATGGACCGGAAGAAGCGCGAGGCCCTCCTCTATCAGATCCAGCAGATCATGCACGACCGCGTGCTCCACGTTCCCATCTACGAGCTGGCCTTCCTCTGGGGCATCGGCCCCCGCGTCGAGGAGGCCTGCGTCGATCACATCAAGGGCTTCGCCTACTCCGCACCCTATGAAGACCTGAAGCTCAAGGCGGGGCGGTAGAAGGTTGGTCGGCTCCTGTTCAGACTTAGTGAGATGACCTCATGACGCCCAGTTTGCGCTACATTAGATGCACCGAGCACCGTGAGCCATCAGGGTAATCAAGGCTGGTTTCCGGAATGCTTGGTGTGCGGTGAGGGTAACCTCGGCGGCATAGTATGCCTGGATCCCACCTGTCACGAGAGGTTCGGGTTGCACGCGGTCCGGTCTCAAGGCGAACGCCTCGTCAGACGTGAAGAGCATTGGTGGAAGCTGTGTCATCTTTGTGATCGCGTTGTGTTGGCAGACCCAGTAGCGTGGGGCAGCGTGGCTCTTTGTCTCGATTGTCGGAACACCTTCGTGAATGTTTCCGTCTTTCCTCCAATTTCACCCGGCCAGCTCGTCGACATGGTAGCAAAAGGAGTGGTTCGCCTAAGGCCCGAGGTTGTCGTCAGATCGGAACGCGCATGAGACTCCCACGCCTTCTGGGGCCGTATGCTTTGAGTCACATTGACGAGACGCGACGCCACGGGTAGCGTGGATTGCGATGGCGATTTCTCCCACGCGTACACGCCGCTGGACCCGGGTGGAATACGAGCGTCTCATCGACGCCGGCGTGTTCCGTCCCGGCGAGCGCCTCGAGCTGCTGGCCGGGCATCTAGTCGTTAGCGAGCCGCAGGGAAGCCTCCACGCCACGGCGATTGGGCTTGTTGAGGATGCCCTGCGAGCATGCTTCGGATCGAGCTGGCACGTGCGCGTGCAGATGCCGATCGCCCTTGATGACGAATCCGAGCCGGAGCCCGACGTGGCGGTCGTGTTTGGAGGACGGCGGGACTACGAGCTGGCCCATCCGGAGCGGCCCGCGCTGCTCGTCGAGGTCTCCGAGTCCTCGCTCGAGGATGACCGCGGCGCCAAGGCCGTTCTCTATGCTCGGGCCGGCGTGGCGGAGTACTGGATCGTAAACCTCGTGGGCCGTACCCTGGAGGTACGTCGCGAGCCGCTGCAGACGGCAAACGTGCCTCTCGGTTGGAGCTACAAGGTCGTGATGGTTCTAGAGCCTGGCGGGTCGGTCAGCCCACTGGCCTGTCCGACGGCGCGGATCCAGGTCACCGATCTTCTCCCGCACGCGCGATACTCGCGCTAGCCTGTCGTTCAGCACTCCGTCGCGCCGAGCTACCCCTGACTGAGCTGTTGCCGCAAGTAGTCCCCGATCTCCATCGTGCACGCCAGGCCCTGCGGGATCGCCTTGGTGAGGGAGACGAACGCGTGGATCTGGCCGGAGTACTCGTGGTAGACCACGTCCACGCCGGCGGCGCGTAGCCGGTCGGCATAGGCGAGCCCTTCGTCGCGAAGAGGATCGAAGCCCGCGGTGATGACGAGAGTGGGCGGCTGTCCCGCCAGGTCGCTGGCGCGGAGCGGCGCTGCCCTCAGGTCCATGCGATCCGCCTCTCCGCGCAGGTACTGCTCCATGTACCACAAGATGCGGTCGCGCGGGATGACGTGCGCGTCCTCCAGCTCGCGATGCGACGGGGTATCGAGGCCGCAGTCGACGGCGGGATAGATCAGGGCCTGGCAGGTGGGGATGGCGAGGCCGGCGCGGGCGGATAGCTGCGAGACGACCGCGGAGAGGTTGCCCCCCGCAGAGTCGCCGGCCAGTCCGACGCGGGCCGGGTTGCCGCCAAGCTCGCCCGCGTGAGCGCGGAGCCAGCGGTAGCCAGCCAGGCAGTCCTCGACGGCGGCGGGGAACTTGTGTTCCGGGGCCAGGCGATAGTCGACGGCGACCACGAGGGCGCCGGAGCGCAGGGCGAGCCGCGCGCAGAGTCCATGATGCGTTTCCAGGTCGCCCTGCACCCAGCCGCCGCCATGGAAGTACGCGACCACCGGACGGAGAGAGGTCGACGCCGCGGCCGGGTCGTAGACTCGAGCACCGATCGCGCCGGCCGGTCCGGGAATGTCGATGTCCTCGATTCGGGACAAAGCGGGCGCCGGCTCGTCCATCAGGCCCACCATGGTCCGGAGCTGCTGGCGCAGCTCGGGCAGCGGAGGATAGTAGCCCGGCACACGAATCGACTTGATGAACTCGCCGACGATCTGGGCCTTCGGGTCCATCGTGCGACCGCCCCGACTGATCCGGTGGCCGTCCAGGAGGCGAAGCGTTTGCTCCTCGCTCAACAAGGTGTGCGCGAGCTCCAGGGTCACCGCCGCCGGCTGCTCGGTCATGCCTCGATCCTCCGCCTAATTCGTGGTCGCCATCTGATGGGAGCACTTCGCATCTCGGTCCGCCCCAGTGTAGCCGCGATACGACTCCTGGGCGACGAACCCTGCCGCCGGGAGATCGGTTGGCGTGGTATGGTACCGCACTCTTCCATCTCTTCCGGAGGTCGACGATGACTCGGCTCGCCAGGCTCCTGATGCTCCTGATCTGCTTCGCCCTGATCGCGGCGCTCGGACCGAGCGCTCCAGCCTCCGCCCAGGACAAGCCGCGCTACGGGGGCGAGCTGGTCTTCGTGGTCGCAGCCGAGCCGCCGAGCTACGACGCGCACCGGGAGGAAACCTTCGGGATGCTCCACCCGGCGGCACCGCACTACAACACGCTTCTGCGCGTCGATCCCTTCGACAAGACGGGCACCAAGTTCATCGGCGACCTCGCCGAGTCGTGGACGGTCTCCGCGGACAAGCGCACCTACACCTTCAAGCTGCGTCAGGGGGTGAAGTTCCACGACGGCAGCGTGATGACCTCCAAGGACGTCAAGGCCTCCTACGATCGCATCATCAATCCGCCGCCCACCGTCGTCTCGAGCCGCCAGGCGCAGTACAAGAATGTGGAGGCGGTGGAGGCGCCCGCGCCCGACACCATCGTCTTCCGGCTCAAGTACCCGGAGGCCTCGTTCACCGCCGGCCTCGCCTCGCCCTGGAACTGGATCTACAAGGCCGACATCCTGGCCAAGGACCAGCACTGGTACGAGAAGAACGTGATGGGGACGGGGCCCTTCAAGTTCGTCGAGTACGTGCACGGCTCGCACTGGCTGGGCAAGAAGAACCCGGACTACTGGGACAAGGGCAAGCCCTACCTCGACGGCTACCGGGCCATCTTCATCCCGGATGCCGCGGCGCAGGTCTCGGCCATCCGTGGCGAGCGGGCCATGATCCAGTTCCGCGGCTTCAGCCCGCAGCAGCGCGATTCCCTCGTGGCGGCGCTCGGCAACAAGCTCACCGTCCAAGAGAGCCCGTGGAACTGCTCGATCCAGGTCGCCCTCAACCAGCAGAAGAAGCCCTTCGAGGACCGGCGCGTGCGACGGGCCCTGACCCTGGCGCTCGACCGCTGGTCAGGCTCGAAGGCCCTCTCGCGCATCGCCGTCGTGAAGGAGGTGGCGG
>DASQAK010000207.1:0-16339 GCA_035635755.1 Candidatus Methylomirabilota bacterium
GGGAGCGACGAGCGGAGCGCGAACGAGCGTCACCTGGAGGGTGGCGAGGTCGGTGCGGGCCTTGAGGAAGCGCAGGCGCCCTGCCGTGCGCTCGATCTCGCCGCGCACGCGCGCCAGCTCGTTCTCGAGGCTCAGCAGATCGTGCACCTTCTGGGCCTTGCCCATGAAGCTCAGGAGCTGGCCTTCGTGACGCTCGAGATTCCGGATGCGCGCCTCGAGGTCGACGAACTCCTCGCTCACGTCCTGACCGCCGATCTGGCGACGAGCTACGCGCCCGATGCCGTCGAGATCGCCCAGCACCCTCGCGAATTGCGCGGGCGGCACGTAGGCCGTGATGGTCGCCCGCGCCGTGCCTTTCTGGTCCACCTGGCTGTCCGTGGCGCTGATGAAGCCGCCGACGGACTCGACTACGCCCGTGAGCCGGGACACGCCCTGGTCGACATCCGCGAGCTCTACGTGAAGAGTGGCCTGGCGGATGATGCGGCGGCCCCAGCCTTCGGACGCGGGCTCGGTCGCGTTGACGGCCGGCGCTGACGACGGCAGGATCATACGTCTGCTCGCGACCATGCCTTCGAGCTTCGTCCGCTCCTCGTCGAAGCCCTGAAGAGACGGCCGGTAACCGGCCGGCGGGGGAACCGCGCGATGAGCGTCGAGAACGCGGAGCCCCGTGACCGCGGCAAGGCTCGCGAGCCCCACGATGACCAGCGCGAGGCTGGGTCTCGAGCGAATGGTCCGGTACAGGGCGACAACAATGGAAGGAACGGGCTTCAGCCAGGAACGCATGGTGTGTCCTCCTTGCCCCTTAGACCGACAGGGCCGGAGGAAGTTCCGGCTGTCCGGCTCGGACTCGGCCGGCGTTCAGCTCAGGACGGCGACCTTCTTCCGCTCGATGAGGCCGAAGTCGATGACGGCGCCGAGCCCGGGGCCCTTGAAGGCATGGACGAAGCCTTGCTTGTCGACCTCGATGTCCTCGGCGAGGCCGTACTTCTGGGCCCCCGCGGGCAGCAGCACCTCGAAGTACTGGCAGTTCTCGATGGCCATGGTCACGTGGAGGTTGGCCACGTTGTTGAGCGAGTTGCCGCCGTGGTGGATCTCGAAGTTCATGTGAAAGGCCTCGGCGAGATGCGCGGCCTTCACGAGGGCCGTGATGCCACCCTTCACGGCCACGTCGCCGCGGAGATAATCCGTGGCCTGGTGAACGAGCCAGGGCGCGTAGGCGGTGAGACCGCCCGGCGAGTACTCGGTGGCCAGGATCGGGATGGACAGGTGCTGCTTGAGCTTGACGTAGCTCAGGAGGTCATCGTCGGCGAGCGGGTCCTCGTACCAGTGGAAGCCGAGCTCCTCGACGACCTTGCCCACGCGGAGCGCTTCCGGGTACTGGTAGGCCCAGGTCGAGTCGAGCATGACGGTGAAGCTGTCGCCCACCGCGCGGCGGACGGCGCGGCAGACCTCGGCATCGACGACGGGATCGGTGGGGGGATGGATCTTGTAGGCCGTCCAGCCTTCGGCCTTGAAGCGCGCCGCTTCCTCCGCATAGGCCTCCTTGCTCGGCAGGACGGCGGAGCTGGCGTAGGCGGGCGCGCTTTCGCGGTACGAGCCGAGCAGGCGGTAGATGGGCAGCCCCGCCACCTTGCCCGCGATGTCCCAGAGGGCCACGTCCATGGCCCCGATGGCGCGATACGTGGTCTGGCGGTTCTTGTGCCACATCGCCCGGTACAGGCGCTCGCGCTCGAGCGGGTCCTGGTTGACCACGACGGGCTTCAGGTACTGGATGAGCGATTGCCCGTCCATGTGCGCGCCACGCATGGAGGAGCCGAGGAAGGCGTGTCCCTTGACGCCCTCGTCGGTCTCGACGGTCACGAGGCCGAGCTGGCTCTTGCCGCTGAACTTCCCCGTGTGCCGGCCATACGTGGTGGCCGGAATATCGTCCCAGCCGAACAGCGTGAGATGGACGTCGGTGATCTTCATGGTGCAGGGAGACTATCACAGGTGCTGTTACGCCGACCCCCTCACCCGACTCAGCCCTCGCCTCAGGGCTTTGCCCTTCAGCTCGAACTGCGGCCCTCTCCCCCGAGGCGGGGGAGAGGGATCCTAAGATCAAGGAGAGGGTATGTTTGTAAATCCCTCTCCCCTCTGGGGAGAGGGCAGGGTGAGGGGCGAAGTTCATCTCACGCGACTCCGAGCGTGGTCGGAGGTTGAGTTCGTGCTTGCTACGCTCCCATCTCGACGGCGCGGATGGACTCGATGCGGATCTCCTCGGTGAGGCGCGCCTTGTACGCGGAGAACTCCGGGGTGGTCTTGACCGTGTAGTGACGCGGGTGGGACAGGTCGATGGCGATGTCGCTCTTGATCCGCCCCGGGCGGGCGGTCATGACGGCCACCCGGTTGGCGATGAAGATGGCTTCCTCGATGTCGTGGGTCACGAAGAGGACGGTCTTGCGGTCCGCTTCCCAGATCCCGAGTAGCAGCTCCTGCATCAGCGCGCGCGTCTGGTTGTCGAGAGCGCCGAAGGGCTCGTCGAGCAGGAGCACCTTCGGATCATTGGCGAGGGCCCGGGCCAGCGCGGTCCGCTGCTGCATCCCTCCCGACAGCATCCGCGGGTAGTGGTGCTCGAAGCCGCCCAGGCCCACACGCTCGATATAGTGCGCGATGATGCGCCGGCGCTCGGCGGGGACCGTGCCCTTCTCGCGCAGACCGAACCCGATGTTCTCCGCGACGGTGAGCCAAGGGAAGAGCGTGTAGGACTGGAAGACCATGCCGCGATCGGCGCCCGGTCCGGTTACGGGCTCGCCATCGAGGAGCACGCGGCCCGTGGTGGGCGGTCGAGCCCGGCCACGATGCGCAAGAGCGTCGACTTGCCGCAACCGGAAGGCCCGAGCAGGCAGATGAAGTCGTTGTCGGCGATGCGGAGCGAGGTCGGGTCGATGGCCCGGGTGGGCGACCCCTCGCGCACACCGGGAAAGGTGCGGCTCACCTCTTCGATGGTGAGGGCGGGCACGCTGCCTACACTCAGGCCAGGCTCCAGGGAAACAGCCGCTGGTTCAGCGTCTTGAAAAGGTAGTCCGAGACGAGCCCGATCACGCCGATGACCACGATGCCGAAGATGATCTGGCCCGTGTCGAGCAGGGCCTGGCTGTCCGTGATCATGTGTCCGATGCCGCTGGAGGCCCCGATCAGCTCGGCCACGATGACGTAGGTCCACGCCCAGCCGAGAACCAGACGCAGCGACTCGGCGATGTCGGGTGCGCTCGAGGGCAGGAGCACCCGCCGGACGATGCCGCCCGCGCTCGCCCCCAGGGTGTAGGCGGCTTCGACGAGATCGCGCCGGGTCGAGCCCACGATGACGGCGACCATGAGCACGATCTGAAAGAACGAGCCGATGAAGATGACGGCGAGCTTTTCCTTCTCTCCGATGCCCGCCCACAGGATGAGGAGCGGGATGAAGCCCGAGGCGGGCAGATAGCGGGCGAAGGAGATGAAGGGCTCGAAGAAGGCCTCGATCGGCTTGTAGGCGCCCATGGCCGCGCCCAGGGGCACGCCGATGACGGCGGCGATGACGAAGCCCCCGCCCACGCGCCAGACGGTGACGCCGATGTCGACATAGAAGCCGTGGAGGACGAGGAGCCGCCAGCCCGAGACGACCATGGTGATCGGATCGGCCAGGAAGGTCCTGTTGACGAAGCCGCCGAGGGTGGCCACGCCCCACCCGAGGAAGAACAGCGCGAAGAAGGCGAGGCCGAGGGTGATCTTGGCCGCGCGCGAGACGGGAACGAGCGGTGTCAGCGTCGGGCCCGCCGGCCGCTCACTTGATGAAGCGCGTGTCGATGGTGAAGGCGACGTCCGGCTGCGTCTTGATGATGCCGAGCTCGAGGAGCAGGTCCATGGCCTCCTTGCTGAAGGCCTGGATCTCTCCCGCGAAGAACTTGCGGTTCGCCTCGCGGTTCTGCCAGCGGAGATACGACTGCGACTTCTCGAACTGCTCGCCCGTCTGCTTCACCACGGCGCCCATGATCTCGAAGCTCTTCTTCGGCTCGCGCCCGATCAGCTCGACGGCCTCGAAGTAGCTGTCCACCATTCCCTGGACCAGCTTGGGGCTCTCCTGGATGAACTTGGGCGTGCAACCGAAGGTGTCCATCACCATCGGATAGTCGAGGGTGGTCGCGATGATCTTGCCCGCCTCCGGCTTGTCCCGCACGCCGGAGAGATACGGCTCATAGGTCATGGCCGCGTCGTTCTGCCCCGCGATGAAGGCCTGGGCGGCGGGGCCGGGCTCGAGGGTGGCGATGGTCACGTCCTTGACGGAGAGGCCGTTCTTCTTGAGCATCCAGGCCAGCGTGAAGTACGGCGCCGTCCCCGGGGCCGAGGCCGCGACCGTCTTGCCCTTGAGGTCCGCGATCCTGGCGATGTTGTTGCGGACCACCATGCCGTCTGCCCCGTACGACTTGTCGAGCTGGACGACCTGCCGGGTCGCCACGCCGTTGGCGTTCCAGAGTATCCACGTCTCCACCGTGGTCGCCGCGCATTGCACGTCGCCCGAGGCAATCGCCAGATGCCGGTCCTTCTGCGGGATGAACTTGATGGTGACGTCGACGCCGTTCTTCTTGAAGATGCCCGTCTTCTCCGCGAGGGACAGCGGGGCGAAGCCCGTCCACCCACTCATGGCCACGGTGACCTTGGGCAGATCTTGAGCGGGGGCGACGGCGATGGCCGAGACGGCGAGAAGACCGGCAACGAGGCTCGGGACGGCGCGCATGGGCATCCCTCCTGAACGACTCATGAGCACTGAGGCGCCGCTCTGACTCACCTGCCTGAGCCGTCACGGCGCCCTGAGAATACTACACGCGTCACGAGCGGAGGAGCGGGAGCTAGTCGGTCTGCTTGGTCATGCGGAAGCGCAGGTGCGGGTTACCGGGGTTGATCATCATGCCTTCTATCGCCGCGCCCGCCCGTCGTCCCCAGAGAACCACCTGACACGCCGGAGCTTCCTCACCCCACGGCGTGAGCCGGCAGCCGTTGGCGGGCGTCATCTCCACGCCGTCGCAGAGAAGCGTCCTGTCCCTCACCGTATAGCGGCCCGAGTATCGGTAGAGCGCGTCGCTGCCGGAGAGACAGCGCTCGTTGTCGAGAATGACCACCCCCTGATTCCTGTCTCCACTCCACGTGAGGTAGTCGATCGTCCACGTGCCCTGCCAGTCGCCTGTCTGCGGCATCGCCGTGCTCCTTTCTGGCTCACCGGATCGTTGTCGCTACCATACAGCATCTTGGGGGGTTCGAGTCAAGAGAACCCTACGGCTGGTACCTGTGGAGAGGACGGCCGGCGGCGGGTGACGTGAGCTCGGCGGGCCAAGCCGTCGCCGCTCGCGTACACTCCCCGGGGAGGCGTTCGACCGAGCCGGAGCAGGGCCCGGTCGGGCGCCTCCGAGATCGACATCCAACAGGAAATTCAACAGGACATCCAACAGAAGGACGGGGGGAGGTTTCGTATGGGCTTGCTCGAGGGAAAGGTCGCCATCGTCACGGGAGCGTCCAAGGGCATCGGGCGCGTCATGAGCCTGCGCTTCGCCCGCGAAGGAGCCCGTGTGGTCTGTGCCGCCCGCTCGGCCGATCTCGTCAAGGAGACCGCGGCGCAGGTGAGCGCGGCGGGGGGCAAGGCCATCGCGGTGGTGGGCGATGCCGCCGTCGAAGAGGACGTGCGCCGCCTCGTCGCCGAGAGCCTCAAGGCCTTCGGGAAGATCGACGTCCTCGTGAACAACGCGGGCGACGGCGGAGTCACCAAGCCCGTCCAGGAATATTCGATGGAGGACTGGCGCTACACCATCGATTCCTGTCTCACCAGCTCCTACCTCTGCACCCGTTTCGTGGTCCCGGAGATGATCAAGGCGGGCGGCGGCGCCATCGTCAATATCTCCTCGGGGGCGGGCCGCCGCGGGCTGCCCTATCGGATCGGCTACTGCTCGGCCAAGGCGGGGCAGGTGGGCATGACGTACGGCATGGCCCTCGAGCTGGCGCCTCACGGCATTCGCGTCAACTGCGTCGCCCCGGGCGCCGTGGATGGCGATCGCATCGACCGGGTCATCGCCGGCCAGGCGTCGGTCAAGGGGATCTCCGTGGAAGCCCAGCGGAAAGCGATGATCGAGCGCATGCCGCTCAAGCGGTTCGTGACGGCCGAGGACATCGTCGACGCCACGCTGTTTCTCGCCAGCGACATGGCGCGGAGCGTCTCGGGCCAGGTCGTCGCCGTCAATGCGGGCGAGCCCGCGGGGTGAGGCGGCGAGCAGAGGCCGCGAGCGAGGCTGATGCCATCCCGGAGCTCGGGCGATCCGTACGGGACGACCGACAAGCTGGACGAGGCCCTGCTGCAGGTCATGGCCCTGCGGCTGGAGGCACGCGGGCAACACCCGAAGTTCAAGAAGATGCTCGATGACTACCTCGAGGCCATGGACATCGACGCGGCCAAGTCCGTGCTCGACATGGGCAGCGGCACGGGCGTGGTGGCTCGCGCCATAGCTCGGCGCCCGGGATTCTCGGGCCGCGTGGTCGGGGTCGATCTGAGTCGCTACCTGGCGTCGGCGGCGGAGCGCCTGGCCCGTGAGGAAGTGCTCGCGGATCGCGTCGAGTTCCGGGTCGGCGATACGCGGAGCCTCGAGCTGGCCGGCGGGGCCTTCGGTGCGGTGGTGGCCCACACCCTCCTGAGTCACGTCGAGGATCCGCTGGCCGTCGTCAAGGAGGCCGCGCGTGTGGTGAGAGCGGGGGGAACGGTCGGCATCTTCGACGGCGACTTTGCCTCGCTCACGTTCGGCAACGCCGATCCCGAGAAGGGGAAAGCCTCCGACGAGGCGCTCGTGGGGGCGGTGAGCGCCAGCCCGCGCGTCATGCGTCAGATGCCGCGATTGCTGCAGGCGGCGGGGCTGGAGCTGATCGCCTCGTTTCCCTATGTCCTCACGGAGATCGGCAATGCGGACTTCTGGCGATCAGGCTTCGAGTCTTTTCGCATGCTGATGCCCAAGGTGGGCGCCATGACCGACGAAGAGGCCGAAGCGTGGGCCGAGGCCTTGCGCCAGGACTCCGAGCGCGGCGTCTTCTTCGGGAGCAGCAACTACTACAGCTACGTGGCGCGACGGCGCGCCTAGCTCTCCTTCCGGCTCGGCGGGAGGCCGGAAAGGCTCGCGAGGGCGTCGAACATCACCGCGAAATCGTAGCGGCTGAGCCCCAGCCCGCGGGCCATGTTGAGCACCTCGTGGGTGAGGGCCGTCGAGGGCATGGTCACGCCCACGCGGTGGGCGAGGTCGAGAGCCAGGCGCAGGTCCTTCTGCATCATGTCGACGTCGAAGAGCGCCTCCGCGGGCATTCCGAGAACGAAGGGGCCGCGGTACTTGACCATGGGCGAGGCGACCACGCTCTTCATGAGCGCTTCCACGGCCCGCTCGCGTGTGACGCCGGCCTTCTCGGCGAGGAGGACGGCCTCCGAGAACGCGAGCATCTGGACGGCGAGGCCGAGATTGACGGCGATCTTCATGGTCACGGCGAGACCCAGCGGTCCCACGTGGGTGATGGTGGGGCCGATGGCGAGCAGGTACGGGCGCACGCGCTCGAGAACGGCGGGATCGCCGCCGACCATGAAGGCGAGCTGGCCGGCTTCCAGCGTGATGGGGCTGCCCGATACGGGCGCGTCGAGCATGGCCGCCCCCCGCGCGGCGACCTCGCCGCCGAGCCGGCGCGTCACGTCGGGGCTGACCGTGCTCATCTCGACGTAGGTCTTGCCCGGTCCGAGGCCGGCCAGGATCCCGTCGGGCCCGCCCGTCACCGCCTCGAGCGCCGCTGAGTCGGTGACCATGGTGAAGGTCGCATCCGCCTGCTCGGCCACGTCGCGTGGCGATTTCGCCAGACGCATGCCCGCATCCACCAGCCCCTGGGCCTTGGCGGCGGTGCGGTTGTAGCCCACGAGCGGGAAGCCGGCGTCGAGCAGACGCTTGGCCATGCGTCCACCCATGGCGCCCAGACCGACGAAGCCAGGGGTCACGGCCGGCGCCCTCTCGGCGCGCGCCGGGTAAGGCGGCGCCGGCGAGGCTTCTCGGCGGGCGCCGAGTCGGCGACGGCGATGGCGCTGATCTCGATCTTGCAGTTGCGATGAGTGGCGAGCCTCGAGACTTCCACCGTGGTGGTGGTGGGGAGGTGACCGGCGAGATAGTCGGCCCACACCCGGTTCAGATCGTCCTGCTCGCTGACGTCGGTGAGATAGCGCGTGGCGGACACCAGGTCGCCCAGCGTGCAGCCGGCCGCCGAGAGCGTCTTCTTGAGGTTCTCCATGGCGAGCACGGCCTGCTCGCGCATGGTCTGGGGCAGGGCGAACTCCTCTTCGCGGTGCGGATGGCTGTGGTAGACGGGCGCCGCGGTGACCCCCGAGAGGAAGACGAGGCTGCCCCGGCGGACGAGCAGGGCCGGGGCATAGGGCATCATCACGTCCCGCCGGCGGTCGGCATGGTGCAGGGGGCGCACGTCCTTGGCCATGACCCCGGCATGATTCCCGTTCCGCGGGGTCACGTCAAGCGATTCAGACATCTCCTCCGAGCTCGTGGCGGACCATTCGCGCGCCTTCGACGAGGGCCTGGAGCTTGGCCCGGGCCGCCTGCCGGCTGCGTGGCACCAGGCCGCAATCCGTGCAGGGAAAGAGCCGGCCGGGATCGACGTAGGGAAGCGCCTTCCTGATGCGCTCGGCCACACGCGCGGGCGACTCGACCTCCTCGGTGCCCACGTCGATGACGCCGAGGAGGATGTCCTTTCCGCGCGCCTCCGCGAGAAGGGCCACGTCGACCCCGGAGGCCGCGCACTCCACCGAGATCTGATCGATCCGCGTCTCGCGAAGGAGCGGGAGAGTGACGGCGTACTGGCCCCATTCCGTGTTGGCTTCCTTCCAGGCGAGGACGCGGGGGATCCCATAGCTGTAGCAGATGTGGATGGCCGTGGTGCAGCTCACGCCGTCGATGGCGGCCTCGAGGGCCCGGATGCCCCAGGCCTTGACCTTGTCGAGATAGATGTTGAAGCACGGCTCGTCGAACTGGATCACCGCCGCCCCCGCCGCGGCCAGGTCGCGCGCCTCGGCGTTCAGGAGCGCGGCGAAGCGCATGGCCAGGCTCTCCTCGTCCTGGCCGTAGTGCTCGTCGAGCGTGGTGTCGACCATGGTCATGGGACCGGGCAACGCGACCTTGATCGGGCGACGGGTGTGGGCCTTCGCGAAGGCGAGGGCGGGGCCCATGACGGGCGCGGGCCGCGTCACCTCGCCGACGATCCGCGCCACCTCCTGCTCGGCAACGTAGCGGCCGCCGCGCGTCCGCTTCTTCCCGAGCCGCTGCGTGTCGGTCCCCGTCAGGCCGTCGAGGAATCCCCAGATGTAGTGCCGGCGCCGCTGCTCGCCGTCGCTGACGATGTCGATGCCCGCCTCCTCCTGGTCGAGGAGGCAGAGCCGCACGGCGTCGTCCTGGGCCTCGCGCAGCCGATCGGCCGGCGCCACCCACGGAGCGAAGAGCTGAAGACGCGGATCGGCGAGCCAGGACGGCTTGGGAAGGCTGCCCGCGAGTGTCGTCGTGAGCATGGCCGGGCCACATTAGCGGGGCTCGCGGGATGAGTCAATTCGCGGATCGGCAACATTCGCGTAGCACGACACGCGCTATAATCCCGGCGCCATGACGAGCCGCCCCGTGCTTCAGAGGGCCACCCACCACCGGAGGAGCGAAGGATGAGACGAGCGCTTGCCCTGCTGCTGATCGCGGGTATTCTCGGCGCGGCCGGGCCGGCCGCCGCCCAGAGCCCCATCGTGGCCCAGTTCTGGTACTCCTTCGGGGGCAAGAACCGCGAGGTGACCGAGGCCCACATCAAGAAGTTCAACGAGTCGCAGTCCAAGTACCGGATCGAGGGAACGTTCCAGGGGGACTACTTCCAGGCCCTGGCCAAGATCCGCGCGGCGGCGGCGACCAAGACCGCCCCCGCTGTCTTCCACGTGATCGGCGAGGCCATGCCGCAGCTCTGGCAGTCGGGGTTGTTCGAGAACCTCGAGCCCTACGCCAAGGGCGCCAACGGCACCAATCTCGAGGACTTCCTTCCCGGCCAGACCCAGCACACGTACTTCGACTATCTCGGCAAGCCGCCGGCGCCGCTCTTCGCCCTCCCGTTCTTCCGCAGCACGCCCATCCTCTACTACAACGCCGAGATGCTGCAGGCCAAGGGCGTCAAGGTGCCCACGACCTGGGACGAGCTGCACGACGTCGCGGGCAAGCTGACCGTGCGCGAGGGCAGCGACGTCAAGGTCTATGGTTTCGAAGTGCCCATCGACTGGTGGTTCTGGTACGCGATGCTCCACGAGGCGGGCGGCAGCCTGCTCACCCCGGACGGCAAGAAGGCCGCGTTCCGCGAGAAAGGCACCGAGGCGCTGCAGTTCTGGGTGGACCTGGTCAACAAGGACAAGACCATGAAGCGGCCTCCCGGCAAGGACTACAACGCCTGGGAGGTGACCAACACGGATTTCCTGAACCAGCGCGTGGCCATGATCTACACCTCCACGGCCTTCCTCAATTACATGACGGAGAACACGAAGTTCAAGTTCGGGACCGCCTTCCTGCCCGGCAAGGCCAGGCAGGCGGTGCCCACGGGAGGCACCTTCTTCGTCATCGCCAGGGACGCGCCCGCGCAACAGAAGGAGGCGGGCTGGGCCTTCATCAAGTGGATGACCGATCCCGCCCAGACCATCTCACTCTCCAAGGCCACGGGCTACATGCCCATCCGCACCTCGGCGGTGAACTCGCCGGAGATGCAGGACTTCTACAAGCAGAACCCGAACTACAAGACCGCCATCGACCAGCTCCGCACGGCCCAGCGCTTCCCGTTCTCGCCGGGGCTCATCGAGATCCAGCGTGAGGTGATCCAGCCGAACCTCGAGGCGGCCGTCCTCGGCATCAAGACCTCGGGGGAGATCATGCAGGCGGCCGAAGCGAAGGCCAACGAGATCCTGAACAAGTAGCAGGCGGCGGATAAAGGCCCATCTGCTTCGTTGTCGCCCTCGGCTGCACGCTCAACGTACAGGGAGTACGCCTCGCGTGCAGCCTTCGGGCGACGCCTCGCATCTGGACCTTTCTCCACCGCCTGCAAGCTAGGGATTGAGCTGGAGCGGTGAAGCGCCGCCGGCAGGAGACGTGGCTTGGGTGGGGGCTCGTCGCGCCCTCGCTCCTGCTCTTCGCGCTCGTGTATCTCTACCCCGTCGCCTACTCCGCGTGGGTGAGCGTCTACGAGTGGGATCTCGCCACCCCCGCGCGCTACGTGGGCCTCCAGAACTACCGGGCTCTCTGGTCCGCGGAGTTCGGCGAAGTCGTCGCCAACACCGTCTCGTACTCCGTGGGCGTCGTCGTCCTGTCCCAGGCCTTGGGGCTGGCCCTCGCCCTCGCGCTCAACAACCGCACCCGGCTCGGGGCGCTCTTCCAGGCCTCGATCTTCAGCTCGTACGTCGTCTCCTGGGTGGCCGTGTCGCTCCTCTGGATCTGGCTCCTCGACCCGCAGTACGGGCTCGTCACCTACCTGCTCCGCCTCGTCGGGCTGCCGTCGGTGAACTGGCTCGGCGACCACCGCATCGCGCTCTGGTCGCTCGTGCTCGTCACGGTGTGGAAGACGGTGGGCTATCCGCTCGTGATCTATCTCGCCGGCCTGCAGGCCATCCCCGGCGACCTCCTGGAGGCGGCCGCTCTCGATGGCGCGGGCAGCTGGCAGCGCTTCCGCCACATCACCTGGCCGCTCCTCGCTCCTACCAGCCTGTTCCTCTTGATCACCCTCACCGTGGCGAGCTTCCAGGGCTTCGACATCGTCCGGATCATGACCCAGGGTGGGCCCGTCACCGCCACCATGATCTACGTCTACTACATCTACGAGCAGGCCTTTCAGTACTTCAAGCTCGGCAAGGCCTCGGCGGCCGTCGTGATCTTCTTCGCGCTGATCGTGGGCTTGACCTTCCTCCAGTGGCTGCTCTTCCGGCGGCGCCTCCACTACACGGCATGACGAGCTCGAGTCCTCTCATTCGCGCTTTCACCATTGCCGCGCTCGCCGCGGTGGCGCTCGTCGAGGTCTTCCCCTACCTCTGGATGCTCACCACGTCGCTCAAGGACCTTCCAAGCGTGACCCAGTTCCCGCCCACGCTGCTCCCGCATCCGCCTCGCTGGGACAACTACGCGAGGGCCTGGAGCTCGGGGCCGTTTCTCCACTACGCGATGAACAATGTCATCCAGACCCTGGGCATCCTCGTCCTCCAGCTCTTCTTCGGCTGCCTCGCGGGCTACGGGTTCAGCAAGGCTCGCTTTCGCGGCCGCGACGCCTGCTTCCTGATCGTGATCGCCTGCCTCGTGGTGCCGCCCCAGGTGCGCTTCGTCCCCCTCTACATGCTCTTCAGCAAGCTGGGCCTGCTCAACACTTACGCCTCGCTCATCGTGCCCTATGCCGTCTCCGCCCTCGGCACCTTCCTCATCCGCGAGGCCTTCATGCAGATCAGCGACGATATCGTGGATGCCGCGCGCGTGGACGGGGCGGGCGTGCTCACCATCATCTTCCGCATCATGGCGCCGATCGCTCGGCCCACCCTCGTCGCCTGCTCGCTCTTCAGCGTGGTCTATCACTGGAACGACTTCTTCTGGCCTCTCGTGATGACCACCAACGAGGCCGTGCGCACGCTGCCCATCGGCGTGGCCATGCTGCGCGAGGAGGGGACGGGGGCGCGGTGGCACATCATCATGGCGGGCAGCATGTTCGTGGTCGCCCCGGTGCTCGTGGTCTTCGCGGTCGCCCAGCGCCACATCATTCGCGCCTTCACGTTCACGTCGCTCAAGTGACCGGGGAACCTTGACAGGTCGCCGCAAGTTTGCTAAAAGAAAGGGCAATTCCGAGCTGACCCGGCTCGTTCCCGAACATTTGAGGAGGACCCGAATGACCACATCGCTGTGGAAACTCGTGGGCGCCGCAGCCGTGACGGCGCTCTTCGGCATATCCGAAGTCGAGGCGCAGGCTCCGATCAAGATCGGCGCCTCGCTGTCGTTGACCGGCACGTACGCCAAGCCCGGCACGTACCAGAAGGAAGGCTACGAGATCTGCGCCGACGAGCTCAACGCCAAAGGCGGGCTCCTCGGGCGCAAGGTCGAGTTCGTGATGTACGACGATCAGTCCTCGACCCAGACCGCGCAGCGGCTCTACGAGAAGCTCATCACCGAGGACAAGGTGGAGGCGGTGATGGGTCCGTACTCCTCCGCGATCACCGAGTCGGTGGCGGGAATCAGCGAAAAGTACAAGAAGGTCATGGTCTCGCCCCTCGCCGCGACCACGTCGATCTTCCGGCAGGGCCGCAAGCACATCTTCATGGTCATCTCCCCGGCCGAGTTCTACCTGGAAGGGCTCGTGGACATGGGGGCCAAGCGCGGGCTCAAGACCATCGCCATCGTCAACGAGGACACGCTCTTCCCCAAGGCCACCGTGGTGGGCACGGAGGAGCTGGCGAAGAAGCGCGGGCTCCAGGTCGTCCTCCGGGAGGCCTACCCGAAGGGGAACACGGATTTCTCGGCGCTCCTCGTGAAGATCAAGGCCGTCAATCCGGACATCATCGCGGCGGCGACCTACTTCGACGACGCCGTCGCCATCACGCGGCAGATGAAGGAGCTGAACGTCAATCCGAAGATGTTCGGGGTGACGGTGGGTGGCGACATCCCTGAGTTCTACACGCTCCTCAAGCAGAATGCGGAATACGTGTACGGCTCGACCCAGTGGGACGAGGTGCTGCCGTATCCGGGACAGAAGGAGTTCCTGTCCGCCTACCAGAAGAAGTTCAAGCACGAGCCTTCGTACCATGCGGCCGCGGGCTACGCGGGCTGCCTCCTCTATGCCGAGGGCGTCAAGCGCGCGAAGAGCCTGGATGCCGATCTCGTCCGCGCCGAGCTCTTGAAGCTCAAGATCCGGACGGCCTTCGGAGATTACGCGGTGGACCAGGACGGCTTCCAGACGGCGCACAAGATGGTGATGATCCAGTGGCAGGACGGCAAGCGGGTGGTCGTGTGGCCGGATGACCTGGCCAGCGGCAAGCTCCGCTTCCCCACTCCGCCCTGGAGCCAGCGGTAGCCTGACTCCCTTGTCCGTCATCACGCCCGCCATGCTGGGCCAGGTCGTCATCTCTGGCCTGCTGGCGGGCGCGCTCTATGCCATGGTCGCCCTCGGGCTCGGGCTCATCTTCGGCGTGATGCGCGTGCTCAATGTCTCCCACGGCCCGCTGCTCATGCTGGGGGCGTACGCGACGTTCTGGCTCTTCCAGTGGCTCGGGCTGAACCCCTACCTGTCGCTCCTGGTCACGATGCCGCTTCTCTTCCTGGTCGGCATGGCCTTGCAGCGTCTCTTCGTCCGACGCGTGGTGGACGCCCCCGAGCTCTCCTCGCTCCTCCTGACCTTCGGGCTGTCCATCGCCCTCGTGAACCTGGCCCAGCTCGCCTTCACCGCCGACCTCCGCTCCGTGGAATACCTGACCGGCTCCTTCGTGTGGGGGCCGTTCGCCTTCTCCAAGTCGCGCGTCATCGCCTGCGCCTTCGCCATCGTCATCACCACCGCCGCCTTCCTGTTCCTCCGGAAGACGCGGCTCGGCAAGGCGGTCCGCGCCGTCTCGCAGAGCCGTGAGGTCGCCCAGGTCTGCGGCATCGATGTCGGCCGCATCCACATGCTGGCCTTCGGCATCGGCTCGGCCCTGGCCGCGGCGGGCGGCTCGCTGGTGGCCGTCATGGTGGCGATCCAGCCCGAGATGGGACAGGTCTACACCTTCAAGTCCTTCCTCGTCATCGTGCTGGGCGGGGCAGGCAACTATCCGGGGGCGCTCCTGGGCGGCCTCCTCCTGGGGCTGATCGAGCAGCTCTCCTCGCTCTTCCTCACCACCCAGGTCAATGAAGCGGTCGCCTATGTCCTGCTGGTTCTCGTCCTGCTCGTGCGTCCCACCGGTCTCCTGAAGGGCCGCGCGTGAAGCGTTGGCTCGCGTCCGCCTTCTGCGTGCTGCTCCTCGGGCTGGCCCTCTATCCCATGGCCGGCACCGGCTACGGCATCCGCTTCATGCTCCAGCTCTTCATGTGGATCGCCCTTGCCCAGTCGTGGAACCTGATCTCCGGGCTCACGGGCTATGTGTCGTTCGGCCATATCGTGTTCTTCGGGATGGGCGCCTATACCGCGGCCATCCTCATCGCCAAGCTCGGCTGGCCGTGGCTCCTGGCCAGCCTCGCCGGCGGCGTGGGGGCGATCGTGCTGGCGATGGTGATCGGCTGGCCCTGTCTGCGCCTGAAAGGTCCCTACTTCGCCATTTCGATGCTGGGGCTCAACGAGGTTCTGCGCGTGGCGGTGTCCTATTTCGAAGGGCTGACGGGCGGGGGCAGCGGGCTCTCCCTCCCGTCCCTCTACGCCAGCGTGGCCATCTACTATTCCATGGGGATCGTGGCGCTCGCCGTGACCGCCCTCGCCTATGTCGTCGTCACCTCGCGCTTTGGGCTCAGGCTGATGACGATCCGTGAGGACGAGATCGCGGCGGAAGCCATGGGCATCAACACCTTCCGCTACAAGCTCTACGCGTTTCTCCTCTCCGCCGTCGGCCCGGGCATCGTGGGCGGCCTCGCCGCGCGCGATCAGAGCTATATCGAGCCGGTCTCCGTCTTCCCGCTCATCATGACCATCACGATGATCGTGATGGTGCTCTTCGGCGGCAAGGGCACGATCTGGGGGCCGGTGCTCGGGGCGGTCCTGCTCTTCACACTCCAGGAGATGATCTGGTCCCGCTTCATCTATGTCCACCAGCTCCTCTTTGGTGCCATCATCGTCATCGTGGTGCTCTTCATGCCGCGCGGCATCCTGGGCGTCCTGCAGCAGAAGTACAACCTCCCCCGGACCATATGACGCTGAGCGGCCTTCGCTCCATTCTCGAGGTGGATCGCGTGGTGAAGCGATTCGGCGGCGTCATCGCGGTGGACCGCGTCTCCCTCGGCCTCGAGCCCGGCCGCATCTACGGCCTGATCGGCCCCAACGGCTCGGGCAAGACCACGCTCTTCAACTGCATTACCGGCGTCGAGCAGCGTGACGAGGGCGAGATCCGCTTCAAGGGGCGACGGATCGACGGGCTCAAGCCGCACCAGATCTTTCACGAAGGCATCGGGCGCACCTTCCAGATCATCCGGGTCTTTCCCGAGCTGACGGCGCTGGAGAACTTGCTCGTGGTCACCACCAATGACTACGCGCAGGCGCGCGAGCGCGCCCAGGAGCTCCTCCGCTTCGTCAAGCTCGAGGGGTTGGCCGGCGAGTACGC
>DASQAK010000208.1:0-2384 GCA_035635755.1 Candidatus Methylomirabilota bacterium
CCCGGCCTCGACATCGATCCGATCTACGGCGGGCCCGAGTACGAGACCCTGACCTTCTTCGGCACCATGTGCGGCGTGGGCGACCTCAAGCTGCTCTCCAAGGCCTCGGCCGACGCGAACATGTACGGGATGGACACGATCTCGGCCGGCGCGACCATCGCCTGGGCCATGGAGGCCAAGAGCAAGGGACTCCTGGACGACAAGGGCCTCGGCCTGGCCTATGGCGACGGCCGGTCGGTGCTGCGCGCCATCGAGGCGATCGCGCTCCGACGCGGCATCGGCGATCTCCTCGCCGAGGGCAGCCTGCGGGCCGCGAAGAGCATCGGACAGGCCGCGGTGGATCTGACCGTGACCGTCAAGGGCCAGGAGCTGCCGGCCCACATGCCCCAGGTCAAGCGCTCCCTCGCGCTCGTCTACGCGGTCAATCCCTTTGGCGCCGATCACCAATCATCCGAGCACGACTCCGCGCTGCGTGCCAAGCCCGGCAGTCTCCACCACGGACGCCTTCAGCAGCTCGACATCGCGACGGCCTTGCCGACAACCGATCTCTCCGACGCCAAGGTCCGCTTCGCCTACCGGTCGCAGTGCTTCTACTCCGCCCTCGACACGCTCGGTCTCTGCCAGTTCGTCTGGGGTCCCTCGTGGCAGCTCTACGGGCCCAATGACACCGTCGAGCTCGTCCGCGCGGGCACAGGATGGGACGCGACCATGGAGGAGCTCCTCACGGTGGGCGAGCGGCGCATCGCGATGATGCGCGCCTTCAATGCCCGCGAGGGCATGGGCAAGGAAGCCGACACGCTGCCGAAGAAGCTCTTCCAGCCGCTCGGGGGCACCGGCCCGACAGCGGGCGTGGCCCTGACCACCGAGGAGTTCGAGCGCGCGCGCGACAGCTACTACCAGCTCGCCGGGTGTGACCCCGCCACGGGCTACCCGACGCGCCTCAAGCTCACCGATCTCGGCCTCGACTGGCTCGCCGACAAGGTGCCCGCCGCGCACTGAAACGCGGCTAGTCTCCTTGTTGCTTCTTAAAGGATGGACTTGCCGGCGTCCACCATGAGGGTGGCGCCGGTGATGAACGACGACTCGTCGGAGGCGAGAAACAGAATGGGGAAGGCGATCTCCCGCGGCTCCGCCCAGCGGCCGAGGAGATTATCCTGACTGCGCTGCTCCCGTAGCTCGGCCTCGGAGACCCCCCGGCCCGCCGCGCGGCGGATGTGATAGGGCGTGATGGTTCCCCCCGGGCACACGGCATTGACGCGGATCCCGTGCGGCGCCTCCTCGACGGCGAGGGCGCGCGTGAAGCCGAGCACCGCGGCCTTGGTCGTGTCGTACTGGCCCATGCCCGCCCGCCCCATGAGGCTGTACACAGAGGAGACGTTGACGACGCTCCCCCGCCCCGTGGCGCGCAAGGCGGGGAGCGCGGCCTTGCAGCAATACGCGGTGGCGAGCACGTTCACCCCGATGATGAACTCCCAGCCCGTCGCGTCGGCCTCGGCCAGGGGCCGGTACACGCGCACGCCCGCGACGTTGACCAGCGTGTGGAGCGCTTCGAAGCGAGCCAGGGCATCGTCGATGACGCGGCGGGCTTCGGACTCGGAGGTGAGATCGGCGACGAGCGCGAGCACGCGGGCGCCGGGCACCGCCTTGGTCATCCCTGCCGCGGCCGTCTCCACGGCCACCTTGTCGGTGTCCACGAGGACGACGGCCGCGCCTTCCTCCACGAAGAGGCGCCCGATCGCCTCGCCGATCCCGCCGCCTCCGCCAGTGACCAGGGCGACCCGACCAGCCATCCGCCCCGCCATGTGTGCGCTCGGAGAGGCGCTCAGGCGAGGGTGAGCTGCGCGCCCGGCTTGACCACGATGCGCGGCAGGGCGCCGTCCACCCAGCTCGCGCCTGGTGGCAGGAGGACCGAGGCCGAGCGCACCAGGAAGGACTCGGGATTGCGCCCGGGCGCCGGAGTGCCCCGCTCGAAGAGAGCGCGAGCCGCGCCAAGCAGGCGCTTGCGGACCTGGATGATGGCGGCATCGCTCGTGCCCAGACGCTCCTGGGTGCGATCGACGACGGTCCCCTGGCTCTCCTGTATCGCCTGATCCTGGACGCCGAAGCCCGGAATGCCGCAGAACATCTTGCCGCGGTGGACGTCCCAGTCCATGCCGTAGTCGTTGTCGCGGTTCAGCGCGGTGCGAATGTCGCCATAGGGCTCGGAGGTCGCGGGCGCGAAATCGCAGACGTGGGCGCCCTTGCCCTCGAGATGGATCTGGCGCTCCTCCGGGGTCAGGGCGCGGTCCGGATGCCAGGTCACCATCCAGTTGACGACCTTCGTGTCGTCCATGGGCACCCAGATGTGCGACTGGACGATCCTCTCGTCCCGGTCCGTGGGCGGC
>DASQAK010000209.1:0-3277 GCA_035635755.1 Candidatus Methylomirabilota bacterium
TGCGCGATCCCGGCCATGCGGCAAGCCGGCGGCGGCTCCATCATCAATATCTCCTCCACGTCCGGGCTGGTGGGGAGTCCCGGTGAGACGGCCGCCTACATCGCCACCAAGGGCGCGGTGCGGCTCTTCACCAAGGCCACGGCCATCCAGCACGCCAAGGACAAGATCCGCTGCAACTCCGTGCACCCCGGACCGATCGCCACCGACATGATCAAGGACATGCTGGAGAACAAGGCCATGTGGGAGCAGCGCCTGCGCCGTCTTCCCATGGGGCACGTGGGAACGCCCGAAGACGTCGCCTACGGCGTGATATACCTCGCCTCCGACGAATCGTCCTATGTGACGGGGAGCGAGCTGGTGATCGACGGCGGCACGACCGCCGAGTAGACGAACTCGCACGATCCACCACAATCAAAGGAGACGGCACGTGGCGCTCACCCTCGCGGAAGCCAACCAGGTCATGCAGGCGGCGATGGACAAGGCCAGAGAGATCAACATCAAGATCAGCGTGGCGGTCTGCGATGCGGGCGGGCGCCTCATGGCATTCAATCGGATGGATGGCGCCATCTGGGCCAGCGGCTATGGCTCCCAGGGCAAGGCGATCGCCTCGGTGGCCTTCGCGCGGCCCAGCGGTGAGCTGGCCGAGCGGGCGGGGAGCCCGATCATCCAGGGCATCGCTGCGGCCGAGGGCGGGCACATGATCCCGAGCCAGGGGGCGGTGCCCATCATCCGCAACGGCATGGTGGAGGGTGCGTGTGGAGTGGGCGGGGGAACCGCCCAGCAGGATGAGGATTGTGCCCGAGCGGGCGTAGCGAAGCTCTAGCCGCAGGCGGCTGAAAAAGGCCCATCTGCTTCGTTGTCGCCCTCGGCTGCAGGCTCAACGTACAGAGAGTACGCCTCGCCTGCAGCCTTCGGGCGACGCCTCGCATCTGGACCTTTTTGAGCCGCCTGCTAGTTTTGTGGCAAAGGAGGAACTGACCATGAAGACGTTGCTCAGTGTGGCCCTGATTTTTGGGATGTGCGCGCTTGCGGTGCCGGAGATTGCGACGGCTGCGGGGGGTGGTGGGGGCGGGGGAGGCGACGGGGCGCGGCCTAGCGCGCCGGTCAAGCCCGAGGATCCCCAGTACGGGCAAGGAGTGAAGGCGATCAAGGCGGGCAAGTTCGCGGAGGCGATCACGCTACTCGACGGCGTGGTGGCCCGGGACAATACCAATGCCGATGCGTACAACTGGCTCGCCTATGCGACGCGCAAGAATGGCGATCCCGCCAAGGCCATCCCGATCTACGAGAAGGCCCTGACCCTCGATCCCAAGCATCGCGGGGCCCACGAGTACATCGGCGAGGCCTATCTCATGCTGGGTGATGTGGCCAAGGCCAAGGAGCACCTGAGCCTCCTCGACTCGCTCTGTACCTTCTCGTGCTCCGAGTACCGCGATCTCAAGAAGTCGATCGAGGCCTACGAGAAGACCGGCGGGAAGTCCAAGCCCGCAGCGGCGCGGTGAGGAGCCGATAGAATCCGACGATGATCCACTCGCCCGCGTCCGCGGATCCGCCCCCGTCGGCGTGGACGGCTGCCGAGCCCTTGCCCGAGACGGCGCCGCTCGAGGGAGACCGTCGCGCCGACGTGGCGGTGGTGGGCGCCGGCTATACAGGCCTCTCGGCGGCGCTCCACCTGGCGGAGCGCGGCGTGGACGTGGTGGTGCTCGACGCGGCGGAGCCGGGCTGGGGCGGCTCGGGGCGGAATGGCGGCCAGGTCATCCCCGGCCTCAAGCACGAGCCGGACGAGCTCGAGCACAAGTTCGGCCCGGAGACGGGGCGGCGGATGTGGCAGATCTCGGGGGGCGCCGCCGACTTCGTCTTCGAGCTCACCGCGCGCCACAAGATCTCCTGCCATGCCCAGGCCTGCGGCTGGATCGGCGCCGCCCCGCACGAAGCGGCCCTTTCGAGCCTGCGGTCGCGGACCGAGCAGTGGCAGCGGCGGGGCGCGCCGGTCGAGCTGCTGGATCGGCAGAAGATCGCGGAGCTGACGGGAACCACCTGCTACGTGGGCGGCATGCTCGACCGGCGCGCCGGTGCGCTCCAGCCGCTGGCCTATGTGCGCGGGCTCGCGCGGGCGGCCCGGCAGGCAGGCGCGGCCATCCACGGGCGCTCCGCGGCCAGAACCCTGGACGCGCACGCGGGCGCCTGGCGCGTGGTCACGAGCGCGGGGAGCGTGACGGCGAGCACGATCATCCTGGCCACCAATGCCTACACGGACGATCTGTGGCCGGGGCTCAAGCGCACCGTGCTGCCCGTGCAGAGCTACCAGGTCGCCACGCGGCCGCTGCCCGAGCACGTGCGGCGTCGCGTGCTTCCCGGAGGTCACGTCGTCTCGGACCTGCGTCGCATCCTCTTCTACTTCCGTCTCGATCCAGAGGGCCGTCTCCTCATGGGCGGGCGCGGTCCGTTGAACGACAGCGGCGATCCCGCCCTCTTCGCGCGGCTCGAGGCGACGGCCATGCGCTTCTTCCCCCAGGTGGGCACGCCGGACTGGGAGCACCGCTGGAGCGGACGGGTGGCGCTCACCGCCGATCACCTGCCGCATCTGCACGAGCCGCGGCCCGGCGTGCTGATCGGGCTCGGCTACAACGGGCGCGGCGTGGCCATGGCCACGGTCATGGGCAAGCTGCTCGCCGACCGCGCCCTCGGCGCATCGCCGGCCGACATGGGCTGGCCGGTGACGCCCATCACGCCGGTGCCGCTCCACGCCTGGCGTCTGCCCGCCATGGCGCTGGTGGTGCACTGGAAGCGCTTTCAGGACTGGCTCGACGGCCGCCGGTAGCACTGGGCCAAGTTGCGAGCCATATCCACTCAGCCCTCGCCTCGGGGTTGCAACCCTCGGCTCGAAAGGCTACGCGCGAGGGAGGCAGCAATGCGAGGCGTACCTGTATGTACGTTGAGCGTCGCTGGCGACCGAGAACGTGGCTCTTCGACCCGAATGGCCCTGCCATGAGGCGAGGGCTCGATTGATCTGGCGAAGCAAATTGGCCCAGTACCCCCGTCGGCAACGTTCAGCGCGGGCGGATGCCGATCAGCCGCAGAACGGCGCGGCGCCTGAGGGCGAGGATGGAGTCGGTAGGTGAGAGCTGCATGGGACAGACGGCCGTGCAATTGGCCTGGGTGTGGCAGCGCGTGAGGACATCCTCGGCGAGGAGGGCCTCGCCGCGCTCGGCATGCGCCCCGTCCCGGCTGTCCCGCTGCAGCGTGAAGATCCGGTTGAGCGCGGCGGGACCGGGAA
>DASQAK010000210.1:0-16782 GCA_035635755.1 Candidatus Methylomirabilota bacterium
GCTCTTTGAGCTGGCTGGCGAGATTGTCCGATAGCTGGCGCATGGTGTCGGCCAGCTTGGCTGAATTTGCGCTCACTTCCTGGCTCGCCGCCGCGACCTTCCGTAAGCCATTCGCGTTCGCGACGTTCATCTCGTGATTCAACGATCCCAGCTGCGCGGTCTGAAGCATGACTTTACGTGCTGCCGCCAGATCCCCCGCCAGGGAGTCCAAGGTTTTCTGCATGTCCTCCCTGGCCGTCGCGATCGACGTCTGCGTGTCCCTTCTGGTCGCCACGACCGAATCGGAGAGCTTGCGGAGCTCGGTGTCGAGTGCGGCGAGCGTGGCCCGAAGAGTCTCTTGCTGTTCTAGAGAGCGTGAGGTGACGCTGTCTGGCGCCTTGGGCACGTCCGCCCTGTGCACGAAGCTGACCACTGGCGGCACGGACACGCGGCCGGTCGGGCTGCCGGAAGGGGACGCGATGTAGCGTGCCCAGGCGTCCGCCGGGGTGTCACCGGGCAGGACGACCAGGTGGTCATCCCCGGCATCGAGAAAGGCCAGCGCCCCCTCGTTGCCCGATTGCCGAATGGTGTCCTGGATGGCCGCGGAGTGCGGTGCCAGAGCGCGATCACGATCCTTGATCGCCTCCGCCTGCTCCCTCGGCACGAGCGGGTGGCTCGCACAGCCGACCACCGCCACCGCCAGACTCAGAACCAGCAGCCACTGACGCATCGTCAAGTCCTCCGACCCAGGCTTCGCCGGCGCCGCTGCGCCGCCGCGCATCCTCTTCGGACTCTATCACTTCGGAGTGCTGTGGTCTCTGTCGCGAAACAGTTGTAGCATCCCACCACCATGCCTGTCGTGCCCACGCTCGGAGTTCCGTCGTCCACCCCCGATGGCCCTGAAGGTCCCGCCGTTGGTCGCCTCCGCCAAACGCTTCCCGACGCATGGAGAATGATTCGCCCGTACTGGTTCTCGGAGGATCGCTGGCCGGGCCGGGGGCTCCTGCTCGTGATCGTGGCGCTCACGCTCGGCATGGTCTATCTGAGCGTCCTCCTCAATCAGTGGAACAACGACTTCTTCAGCGCCCTCCAGGAAAAGAACTCCACGATGTTTCGCCAGCAGCTCGTCCGGGTCGGCTGGCTCGTGGGCGCGTTCATCGTGCTCGCGGTGTACCAGCTCTATCTCAATCAGATGCTCGAGATCCGCTGGCGCCGCTGGCTCACCGAACGCTACCTCCGCGCCTGGCTGGCCGACGGCGCCTACTATCGCATGCAGCTCGTGGCGCACGAGACCGACAACCCCGACCAGCGCATTGCCGAAGACATTCAGCTCCTCATCTCCCACGCCCTCGCGCTCTTCATCGGAGGCCTGCGCGCCGTCGTCACCCTGGTGACGTTCGTGGCGATCCTCTGGGGCCTCTCCGGACGGCTCACCGTCTCGGTCGGCGGGCTCTCTCTCGTCCTGCCCGGCTACATGGTCTGGGTGTCTCTCCTGTACGCCCTTGGCGGCACCTGGCTGACCGACTGGATCGGCCGTCCCCTCATACGACTGAACTTCGATCGGCAGCGGTATGAAGCCGACTTCCGGTTCAGCCTGGTCCGCTTCCGCGAGAACAGCGAGGGGGTAGCCCTCTACCACGGCGAGGCCGACGAGTTCCGCGGGTTTCGCAACCTGTTTGAAGCGATAGTGCGCAACTGGTGGGGTATCATGCGCCGGCAGAAGCGGCTGACCTCCTTCACCTCTGGTTACTCGCAAGGAGCGTGGATCGTGCCCTCCGTCGTCGCAGCGCCGCGTTACTTCCGCGGCGAGCTCGGGCTGGGAGGGCTCATGCAGACGGTCGGGGCCTTCAACCAGGTTCAGGACGCCCTCAGTTTCTTCGTGGTGTCCTACAAGGAGATCGCGGCCTGGTGCTCGGTGGTCGAGCGGCTGGCCGGCTTCGAGCGCACGCTCGAGCGCGTGCGCGCCGAGACCGCGATCGCCGGCGTCCGCCACGCCGACGGGGACGACACAAAGCTGACCGTGAAGGATGTGGATCTCCATCTGCCCGACGGCAAGCCGCTCATGGCGAATGTGAATCTCTCGCTTCTGCGCGGAGACAGCGTGCTGCTGGGTGGCCCTTCGGGTTCGGGGAAGAGCACGCTTTTCCGGGCCATCGCGGGAATCTGGCCGTTCGGGCGCGGGGAGATCGGCGCGTCGCGGAAGGCCCGGGTCCTCTTTCTTCCGCAGCGACCGTATCTGCCGATCGGCACGCTCCGCAGCGTGGTGAGCTATCCTCTGCCGGCCGCTGGTGTGGACGATGCGGCGCTGCGTGAGGCGCTCGAGGCAGTGGGACTGGCTGACCTGGCCGGGCGGCTGGACGAGGCGGGCCACTGGGCGCTCCAGCTCTCGCCCGGCGAGCAGCAGCGCATCGCCTTCGCGCGGGCCCTGGTGCAGAAGCCGGACTGGCTCTTTCTCGACGAGGCGACCTCGGCGGTGGACGATGCCACGGAGGCGCGCCTCTATGGGCTGGTGCGCGAGCGGCTCGCGGGGACGACCGTGTTCAGCGTGGGCCATCGGGCGACCCTGCGCCCCTTCCACGCCCGTCAGCTCGAAGTGCAGCCCGCCACGAGCGGCCCCGCCTCCGTCGTGGAAGTGACGGCCGCGCCCGAATCGGATCCTCGATGAGCGAGATCGAAGGCGGTGGCCAACCTCACACCGCCTTCTGAAACGCCTGGTGGCCCCACAGCCACCTCGCCACACCTGCGTAAAGCCCCACGACGTGAGCCGCTCAAGCACTGGGCCGAAATCGAACACGATGTGCTGCGGACGGTCCTCGTCGGGCTCGGCGGCGAAGCGGCCGAAGAGGAAGCCGCCGCGCGTCAACGCAACAGCGAGATGATCGACAGTCTTGACCGGATCGGGGAGATGCTCGAAGACGTCCATCGCCGTGATCATGTCGAAGGCATCGGCTGGAAGAGACGTGTCTTTCAGATCGATGAACTCCGCCGACAGGCCTCGTCGCTCCATGCGCCACTGGCTGAATCGGAGCAGAGTCGAGCTGATGTCGGCGTGGGAGACGTGGAACCCATGCCGGGCGAAGAGAAGACCGCCGGCCCCGACGCCGCCCCCAAAGTCGAGATAACGACGGCCGCTCTGCCGTACACGAGCGAAATCCAGCGCGAGCACATAGGCGAGTGGTCCATGGTCGGTCACGAGCGTGTGCCACCACATCAGCTCGAAGAGGTAACCCTGCCCTTGATCGTAGAATTGTTCGATGGACCTGGCGTCAGCTGGATCGACCATCCGCCGCCAATCGTCGCTCAGCGCCCGCGTGGCGTCCTTGCAGCTCGACTCAAGCGCGGCCAGATCGACACATCCGAGGTACGCAGCCAACTCGCTCAGGAGACTCTGCCGTAGGTCCTGCTGTCCTTCGAGAATCAACGCCTGGGTCCAGATCGCCCGATACTCGTCCAGTAATCGTCCTTGCTGACGTTCCGCGCCGGCCACCGTCAGCTGCTTTCGCTCCACCCGGCCCCACAGCTCTTTCAGCCGACCCGGCAAGAGTGCGCCCACGTTGCTGCCTCCCCGGTGAGGATTCCTGGGCTCGGACCACTAACGCAGACGAGCTTCGTAGGCCTGGAGGATCTTCTCCTTGTCGAGGAAGCGAGTCGCTCGAGGTGTCTTGTGCGCCACGACTCGAACGCTACAGAGGCGCCCCCCGCTGTGCGGGGGATGGTTGTTGGAGAGGTGTACGACGTCAAAATACTCCCGTAAGAGATCGCCGAGGCTTTCCACGGAGAACACGGTGGGCTCATCGGGCGTGGGTGCTCCTCCAATGTCCACACTCACGAACAGTGCTCCCTCGTTATGCAGGATCCTCCACATCTCCTGCAATGCGAGCCTCGGATCCGGCATATGATCAAGAGCGTTACGACATATGACCAGATCGGCACAGCCGTCCAACAAGGGAAGATCTTCGGCTCCCAGAGCCAGATGTATGGTTCGGCTGCCCACTTCATCTTCGACCAGCATTCCGAGCTGCTGATAGACATACAGGAGTGGGTCGATCGCGATTTTGACGGCGCTCGGAAACGCGGCGAGGTCACCGGTGCAGCCGCAGCCGAGACTCACGATGGTCTTGCTTTCGGCCCACCGCACGTCTCGGCCCAAGTAGTCGACGACCTCTTGCAGCAAGAGCCGAGAATACGCGAGCCGCTCGGCATTGTAGGAGCCGCCGAAAAGATCGCGGCGATATTTTTCATGGTAGAGGAACCAGCCAACTTCATCCAGATAACGAGGGTCGGTCAAATCAGGGATCTCCGGCATCGCTCTACCTCAGAGGGAAGAAATGGGCTCCATGCGAACTCATTCTGCCCTCGCTCGCGAAGCGCCGTCAAGACAGGCCGCCCTCCAACGACGCCGGGCGCCGCCGGCTCGCCACCAGCACGTACCACGAGGGCCTCACCGGAGCAGACTCGCCAGCCTTCGCGTCCAGGCCCGGCCGGCCTTCGCGCGCTTGATCGGTTGCCGCACGGCGCCGGTTGCCGTGACCCCGATTGGTGGCACCCTTTGGGCATGGCCGTGCGCAGATGAGGATCGTGGTGACCGGGCTGGTCGCGAGCTTCCCCCTGGGCGGAGTGGCGTGGGACTACCTGGCCTACGTGGATGGATTTCGCCGGCTGGGTTGCGACGTGCTCTACCTGGAGGACACGGGCCAGTGGCTCTACGATCCGTCACGGGAGACGTTCACCGACGACGCGAACGGCAATATCCGCTGGCTCGTCGACGCGCTCCGCATTATCGACATGCCTGCTGAACGGTTCGCCGTGCGCGTTCCCGACGGCACGTTCTACGGCGCCGACCGCCGGGCGGTCACGACTTTCTGCCAATCCGCCGACCTCTTCCTCAACGTTTCCGGCTCTTGTTGGCTCCGCGACGAGTACCGGGGCGCCAGATGCACCGCCTACCTCGACTCGGATCCGGGTTACACGCAGGCGAAGCTCCTGGCCGAGGAGCGCGGCCAGGCCACGGACGACGAGTCGTTCTCGGTGGCGCTCATTCGCCAGCACGACCGCTTCTTCACCTTCGGCGAGAACATGGGCCAGCCCGACTGCGCCATTCCGGACGGCGGCCTCTCCTGGATCCCGACGCGCCAGCCGGTGGTGCTCGAGCGCTGGCCGTTCTCCTTCGATGCGGATACGAGCCGGTTCACGACGGTGATGTCGTGGAAGACCGACGTGAGCCTGCCAATGATCGATGGCGTTCGCTACGGGGGCAAGGACGTCGAGTTCTCGCGCTTCGTCGAGCTGCCGCAGCGAACCCACATCCCGATGGAGGTCGCGATCTCCGGCGCCGCGCCACTCGATCGCCTGCGGGCGTTCGGCTGGCAGGTGGTGAGTGCTCGCGAAAAGTCGGCGACGATGGATGCCTATCGGGCTTATCTGGGACAGGCGAGGGGCGAGTGGAGCGTCGCCAAGAACGTATACGTGGCGCTCAGAAGCGGCTGGTTCAGCTGCCGCAGCGCCGTGTACCTCGCGCTGGGCAAGCCCGTGGTGGTTCAGGACACCGCGTGGAGCAAGTACTATCCGACCGGGGCCGGCCTGTTCGGGTTCGATACTGCGGATGAGGCAGTGGCGGGTCTCGCGACGGTCAATGCCGACTACCGGCATCACTGCGATGCGGCTCGCGCCGTCGCCGAAAGCGCCTTCGCAGCCGAGAAGGTGCTGGAGCGTCTGCTCGCCGACTGCGACCTCACGTGATCCCGGTTTTCGTCGGGTCCGCGTTCGTCGCCAAGTATCCGACAGGCGGGGGCAACTTCTGGGTGCCGCTCCAGTATTTGCTCGGCCTGCGGGCCCTCGGGGTGGAGGCGTACTGGCTCGAGCTGGTCTGGCCGCAGGCCAATGTGGAGCGCGCGCGCAGGTTCGTGTCCGCCTTCCAGCGACACGTGGAGGCGTTCGGCGTCGCCGACTGGGTCACCCTCGTGCTCTTCCCCGACCATGAGCGCGACGGCCCGCCCGGACGAGAGCAGTCCTTCGGTGCACCCGCCCAGGATCTGTGGGACCGCGCGCGCGCCGGGCTTCTTCTCAACCTGGCTGACAGCGTCCCCGCGAGCCTGCGGGGCCGGTTTGCCCGTACGGCGCTGTTCGACATCGACCCCGGCCAGTTCCAGCTTTGGGCCCGCGATAGCGATCTTGGCGTCGGCAGTCACGATGCGTATCTGACCATCGGGCAGAACCTGGGCGCACCCGATTCTCCCGTGCCGCTCGGCGACGTGCCGTGGCAGCGGGTGTGGCCCGCCGTCCATCTGCCCGCGTGGCCGGAGCAGCCCGCGATTCAGGCCGCGCGCTACACGACGGTAACCCAGTGGTGGAGCGACGCCTGGACGGTGCTGGGCAGCGAGGTGATCGAGGGCCACAAGCGCACGAGCTTCCTCCGCGTCCAGGAGCTGCCGCGACGGGTGCCGGTCCAGCTCGAGCTCGCCGCGAATATCCACTCCGAGGAAGTGGAGGACAGGGAACTTCTCACCAGCCAGGGCTGGCACCTGGCGGATCCCGCGCTGGTGGCGGGAACCCCCGAGGCCTTTCGCCGCTACGTGCAGCAGTCACGGGGCGAGTTCGGTTGCGCCAAGCCCTCGTACGTCCGCACGCGTCCGGGATGGGTGAGCGACCGCACTGTCTGCTACCTGGCGAGCGGGCGCCCCTGTGTGGTCGAGGCCACCGGCGTCGAGAATCACCTGCCGCCCAGCCCTGGCCTGCGCTTCTTCCGCACGCTGGACGAGGCCGCGGAATGCCTCCGCGCCGTGGAGCGCGACTACGCCGCCGCCGCGCACGCGGCCCGCGAGCTGGCGGAGGAGGTGTTCGCCGCGCGAGTGGTCATGCCGGCGATCCTGAAGGCCGCCGGCTTCTGACGGGGATCGTTCACGACCGGTGGCTCGCGCCGTCGCCCGAGGCCGCTCGGCGTGAACGTGGGCACCGGCGCGGCCCCTTCGAGTATAATCGGCGCCACCATGAACTTCGCGGAGCGCATGTCACGGCTGGGGACCGAATCCGCCTTCGAGGTCCTGGCCCGGGCCAAGGCCCTGGAGCGGCAGGGCAGGGAAATCGTCCACCTCGAGATCGGCGAGCCCGACTTCGACACCCCCGCCCACATCCGCGACGCGGCCAAGCGGGCGCTGGACGATGGCGCCACGCACTACGGCCCCTCCGCCGGCCTTCCCGAGCTCCGCGAGGCCATCGCCAAGGACGTCGGGTCCACGCGCAACATCCCGGTGGCGCCCGAGGAGATCGTGGTCACGCCCGGGGCCAAGCCCATCATGTACTTCGTCATCACGGCGCTCGTCAATCCGGGGGACGAGGTCATCTATCCGAATCCTGGATTCCCCATCTACGAGTCCGTCATCAATTTCGTGGGCGGGGTGCCGGTGCCGATTCCCCTCCGCGAGGAGACAGGCTTCGGCTTCGACATGGCCGCCTTCGAGAAGGCCGTCTCCAAGAAGACCAAGCTCATCATCATCAACTCCCCGCAGAACCCCACGGGCGGCGTGCTCGAGATGGACCAGCTGGGCAGGATCGCCGAGCTGGCCACGCACTACCAGATCCCTGTGCTCACCGACGAGATCTACAAGGCCTTCCTCTACGAAGGCGAGTTCGCTTCGATCACGCGCTTCCCGAGCATGAAGGACCTCGCCATCATCCTGGATGGCTTCTCGAAGTCCTTCGCCATGACGGGCTGGCGCATGGGCTACGGCATCATGCCGGTGCCGCTGGCCGAGCACGTGGCGCGACTCATGGTCAACTCCAACTCCTGCACGGCCTCCTTCACCCAGTGGGCGGGCATCGCCGCGCTCCAGGGGGATCAGACGCCGGTGCAGCGGATGGTCGCCGAGTTCAAGCGGCGGCGCGACATCATCGTGGCCGGGCTCAACGCTCTCCCCGGCGTGTCCTGCCGGACGCCCAAGGGCGCCTTCTATGTCTTCCCGAACATCAAGGCGCTCAAGCGGCCCTCGTCGGAGGTTGCCGAGGCGATCTTGAAGGAAGGTGGCGTGGCCGTCCTCGGGGGCACGGCCTTCGGACAGTACGGCGAGGGCTATCTCCGGCTCTCCTACGCCAACTCGGAGGCCAATATCCGGAAGGCCCTGGACTGGATGCGCCCCGTGTTCGCCCGCCTCGCCGGCTAGCACGACACCAGCCGCGGCTTCAGACCCTGCCCGAGCGCTTCTGATGCTCACCGTCGCCGACGTACTCATCGAGGGCCTGCGCCTGGCCGGTGTGCAGCGTCTCTTCGGGGTGCCCGGCGGCGGCTCCAATCTCGAGCTGCTCGAAGCCGCACGCGCGCAGGACCTGCCCTTCGTCCTGTGCCACCAGGAGGCGGCGGCCTGCATCATGGCCGCCGTCACGGGGGAGCTCACGGGCGCCCCCGGGGCGGTCCTCTCGACCCTGGGCCCGGGGGTGGCCGCGAGCGCCAATGGACTGGCGCACGCGCTCCTCGACCGCAGCCCCCTCGTCTATCTCTCCGATCGACACCCGGCAGGCGTCCTCGCCTTCGCCACTCACCAGGCCCTGGACCATCCGGCTTTCCTTCGCGCCATCGTGAAAGACAGTCTCACGGTGACGGCGGAGTCAGCCGCGGATCAAGTAGCCCGCGCGGCGCAGCTCGCGCTCGCCCAGCCGCGCGGCCCCGTGCATCTCGATCTGCCGGCCGACATCGCGAGCCAGCCCTCGACGCGGACGGGCTCCCGACCGACGCCCGGCGCCCCGTCACCGCCCAGCGTGGCCGATCTCGACCGCGCGGCGGACATGATCAGGCGAGCCAGGCGGCCTGTCGTCCTGGCGGGCCTCCAGTGCCGGGGAGAGGACAGCAAGTGGCTGCGGGCCCTCGTGGAGGCCTTGCCCGCCCCCGTGCTGACGACGTACAAGGCCAAGGGCGCCGTGCCGGATCCACATCCCCTCGCGCTCGGAGTCTTCACGAGCGGGGCCCTCGAAGAGCCTGTGGTGAGCCGCGCCGATCTCATCATCACCTTCGGCCTCGATACCGTCGAGCTCATTCCCCGCCGCTGGAGCTATACGGTCCCGGTGCTGGGCCTCGTCCGGGCGCCGAGCCAGGGCTACTTCAGCCCGGCCCACGAGGTCGTCGGCGAGCTCGGCGTCATCCTGGAAGAGCTCGCGCCGAGGCTCCAGCAGCACCACGCCGACTGGGACGTGGTGGAGGTCGAGCGGCTCCGTCGCGGGCGACAGCGGGCACTGGAGATCAGGGTTTCCGGCCTGGCGCCGCACCGGATCTGTCAGATCGCGCGCGAGATGACTCCCGCGGGAGCCATCGCGACGGTCGACGCGGGCGCCCACATGTTCCCCGCCGCCGAGTACTGGCAGGCCGTGAAGCCGGGCGAGTTCCTGATCTCCAACGGCCTCGCCACCATGGGCTTCGCGCTGCCCGCGGCCATCGCCGCTCAGCTCGCATGGCCGGAGCGGCGCGTGCTCTGCTTCACGGGCGATGGAGGCTTCATGATGGTGGCGGCCGAGCTCGAGACGGCAGTCCGGCTCCAGCTTCCCGTCACGGTGATCGTCTTCAATGACGCCGCCCTGTCCTTGATCGCCGTCAAGCAGGAGCAGAAGGGCTACGAGGGCGTTTCCATGCGCTACGCGGGGCCCGATCCCGCCGCCCTCGCCCGCGCCTTCGGCATGCCCGCGCGGACGGTCACGGACGAACCCGGCTTCGCCGCCGCCCTCGGGGCCTCGCTGGCTGCCTCCGGCCCCACGCTCATCGACGCCCGCATCGACGCCTCCGGGTACCGAGAAATGCTTGAGATCGTGAGAGGCAAGCCTCGTGCGTGAGGGTATACTGACCGCATGGGGTTCCTGACGGCGCAGGACGAACAGGCGGTCAAGCGAGAGTTCGAGAAGCTGACGGGCCCCGTCAAGCTCACGGTCTTTGCTTCCGAGCTCGGCCCGGAGAGCAATGCCGAGACCGTCGCCCTCATCAAGGAAGTGGCCGCCCTCTCCGACCAGATCTCGGTCACCGTGCTCAACCCACACATCGAGCGCGACGAGACGGCCGCCTACGGCGTCTCCGTCACGCCCGCGGTGGCCGTGGAGGGCGCCAAGGACTACGGCATTCGCTTCCTCGGGGTTCCCGCGGGCTACGAGTTCTCCAACCTCATCGACTCCATCGTCGCGGTTTCCCGCGGCGAGGCCCAGCTCTCCGATGCGACCAAGGAGGCCCTGGCCGGGCTGACCGAGGACGTCCGCATCAAGGTTTTCGCCACTCCGACCTGACCGCATTGTCCCCGGGCCGTGCGCCTGGCGCAGCACATGGCGATCGCCTCCGACAGGGTTCGCGCCGAGTGTATCGAGGCCAATGAGTTCCCCGACATCTCGCAGCGCTATCACGTCATGGCCGTGCCCAAGGTCGTCATCAACGACCGCGTGGAGTTCGAAGGCGCCTATCCCGAGCCCGAGTTCCTGAAGGCCGTGCTCCAGGCGGCGCTGGACGGCAAGGAGGCCTAGATGGACGCGATCTGGATGCTCGTGGCCGTGGTCGTCGCTGCCGCGGCCTGGCTCGTCGTGGCGCGCTGGGTGCTCCCGCGCTTCGGCATCAAGACCAGCTGAAGCGTGCCTGCCGCCTGCTCCCGTGAGGAGCCGACGAAGGTCAACGAGGCGCACCGGCCGTAGCTGGGAATGCTGAGCCGGACCGGCCTCCGGCGCGTGCTCTTCCCCGAGCTGTCCCTCTTCCGTGTGGTCCTCTCGCTCGCCTTCGTCTACGCGGCGGTGGCGGGCCTCGCCTGGCTCTATGCGGACCGCATGATCTTCCTGCCTCCATCCCCCACCTACCGCGACACCGCCGAGATCGTGAAGATCCCGACCACGGATGGGCCGCGCATCGCCGCGCTGTACGTCGCCAATCCCGAGGCCCGCTACACGCTCCTCTACAGCCACGGCAATGCCGAGGACCTGGGGGTGGTGCGGCCGATCCTGCCCGTGCTGAGGCAGCTCGGCTTCGCCGTGCTCGCCTACGACTATCGCGGCTACGGAACGAGCGAGGGGAGCCCGTCCGAGCGGCACGTCTATGGTGACATCGAGGCGGCGTATCAGCACCTCGTGCACGACCGGGGCGTTCCGTCCGACCGCGTCATTGCCTACGGCCGCTCGGTGGGAGCGGGAGCGGCCGTGGATCTCGCCTCGCGTCGCCCCCTGGCCGGACTCATCGTCGAGTCGGGCTTCGTGACAGCCTTCCGGGTCATGACCAGGCTGCCCCTCCTGCCGTTCGACAAGTTCAGGAACATCGACAAGATCGGGCAGGTCCGGTGCCCCGTCCTCGTCATGCATGGTGAGGCCGACGAGATCGTGCCTCTCTGGCACGGACAGCGGCTCTTCCAGGCCGCGCCGTCGCCCAAGCGCCTCCTCGCGGTCGCCGGCGCGCACCACAACGACTTCATGTGGGTGGCTGGCGAGCGCTATGCCGGGGCCCTTCGGGAATTCGAGGCCCTGCTCCGTGGCCGGTGACGATCTCCTCTTCGCGTACGGCACCCTCATGCGAGGCTTTCCGCTCCACGCGCTCCTCGAAGAGCGAGCCACGTACCTGGAGGAGGCCACCACCCCGGGGCTGCTCCTTGACCTCGGCAGCTACCCGGCGGCGCTCAAGTCCGCGACGGGAAAGATCCGCGGCGAGGTCTACCGTCTCGCCGATTCTGGCCTCTGGAGGGCGCTGGACTCCGCGGAGGGGAGCCAGTATCATCGCGAGCAGGCCGGGATCGAGCAGGCATCGGGCGGGATGGTCAGGGCGTACGTGTACTGGTACGTCGGGCCGCTCGACGGGGCCGTGCCCATTCCCGGCGGCGACTATCGGGCGCATGCGCCCGCGCGACCCATCCATCACCGCTGAGCCACCCGAGGAGGCATCCGATGCCGGTGCAGGCCGCAGAGCTGATCAAGTCCGACCAGGAGCACCTGATCCACCCGCTTCACCACCCGAGCGATCACCTGGAGCCCATGGTCTACGTCAAGGGCCGCGGGGCCATGATCACGGACATCCAGGGCAGGGAATACATCGATGGCCTCGCCGGGCTGTGGAATACCAACGTCGGCCACGGGCGCGAGGAGCTGGCCAAGGCCGCGGCGACCCAGATGGGCGAGCTCGCCTACTTCTCGGCGTACGCGGGGTCGTCGAACATCCCGGCCGTCGAGCTGGCGGAGAAGCTCATCTCGCTCTCCTACAAGAACATGCAGGGCGTGTTCTTCACGTGCGGCGGCGCGGAGTCGAACGAATCCGCCTTCAAGACGGCGCGCTTCTACTGGAAGGCCAAGGGCAAGCCCGACAAGGTCAAGATCATCGCGCGCCACAATGCGTACCACGGCGTGACGCTGCAGGCCATGAGCGCCACGGGCATGGCGCCGTACTGGAAGATGTTCGAGCCGCGCGTGCCGAACTTCGTGCACATCCCGACCTGCTATCCGTATCGCCAGGATGGCGCCAAGCCCGGCGAGACGCCGGGGCAGACGGCCTCCCGCCTCCTCGAGGAGGCCATTGTCCGCGAAGGCCCCGAGACCGTGGCCGCCTTCATCGCCGAGCCCATCCATGGCGGCGGCGGCGTCCTCTATCCGAGCGACGACTACTTCCCGCTCGTGCGCAAGATCTGTGACAAGCACCAGGTGCTCTTCATCGCAGACGAGGTCATCACGGGCTTCTGCCGGACGGGCCACTGGTTCGCCATGACGCACTGGAACGTGCAGCCCGACATCATGTCCTTCGCCAAGGGCGTGTCCTCGGGCTATCTCCCTCTGGGTGGCATCATGGTCTCCAAGGACATCAAGGAGGTCATGGACTCCGTCAAGCCCGACGACAAGTGGATGCACGCGTACACGTATTCTGGCCATCCCACCTGCTGCGCGGTGGGGCTGAAGAACGTCGAGATCATGGAGCGGGAGCGGCTGTGGGAGCGCTCGGCCACCCTGGGCACGCGCCTGCACAAGGCGCTGCACGCGGCCTTCGACAGTCACCCGAACGTGGGCGATATCCGCTCGGGCAAGGGTCTCATCGCCGCCGTCGAGCTGGTGGAGGACAAGGCGACCAAGAAGCAGTTCGACCCCGACAGGAAGATCGGGGCGCGGCTCATGCAGGAGATGAGCAAGCGCGGCGTGATCACGCGGGCGCGGATGGAGAACATCTTCTACTCGCCGGCCCTCGTCATTACCGAGGAGCAGCTCGACCGGATGGTCTCGGTCACCCAGGAAGCCGTCAAGGCCGTCACCGGCAAGTAAGCCGGGGGCGCGACGCGGTTCAGGCAGGGATCAGTCGGGCGAGGCCGTCAGAGGCCTTGCCCCGGCTGATGTAGGTGTAACCCAGCTCCGCTCGCCCGTCGGGGATCCCCAGCATCCGCGCGAAGGCCCGCGCCAGGCCCTCGGCCGCATTCGTGCGGCCCGCCCCCGTCAGCATCTTCCGGCTCATCCGATCGAGCTTGCCGAGCATCGCCCATGCGCGACTAGGGGACCAGGATGACCTTGCCGTAGCTCTCGCGCGAGGCGATGGCCGCGAGAGCCTTGGCCGCCTCGGCGAGAGGGTACGTCTTGTAGATGACGGGCCAGACCTGCCCCTTGCCATACATCGTGAGGAGCGCGCTCATCCACTGGTCCACCAGGGGCGATCCCAGAGTCTGGTACATGCCCCAGTGCACGCCGACCACCGACATGTTCTTGAGGAGAATGCGATTGGCGGCGATGGAAGCGATGCGACCCCCGGCAAAGCCCACCACGAGCAATCGTCCCTCGAAGGCGATGCACTTGCTCGAGCCGTCGAAGACGTCGCCTCCCACGGGATCGTAGATGACGTCGGCGCCGTGGCCGTCCGTCACGCGCTTGACCCGCTCCACCCAGTCCTCCGTCCGGTAGTCGATGAGCACGTCCGCGCCCGATTGCCGCGCGATCTCGAGCTTGGCGGCGGTGCCGGCGGTGGCGATCACGCGCGCGCCGAGCGCCTTGCCGATCTGGACGGCGGCGAGCCCGACGCGGCCCGCGGCGGCGTGGACGAGCAGCCATTCCCCCGGCAGCATCTGGGCCCGGTGAACGAGGGCGGAATACGACGTCTGGTTCACGAGGGCGAAGGCCGCGGCTTCCTCGAACGACATCGCATCAGGGATGGCGAAGACGCGCGTGTCGTCGGCGACGGCGCGCTCCGCGTACGCGCCCAGCTCGATCATGGCGAAGACCCGCTGACCTTGATGGACTCGCGTCACCCCCGCGCCCACCGAGAGGACGATGCCGGCAACCTCATGCCCCGGGCTGAAGGGGAGAGGCGGCTTCATCTGATACTTGCCCTGGACGATCAGGATGTCGGGGAAATTGCAGCCGATGGCTTTGACGTCGATCAACACCTGGCCGGGCCCCGCCGTCGGATCCGCAACCTCGGCGTACTGCATCCCGGATGGCTCGCCCCACTGCGTCGCGATCATGGCTTTCATGTTCACCGATCATACTATGAGGGGACGCCATGACCGGGAGAGGCGGCCGCGACGGGCGCGTCGCCATCGTCATGGGGGCGTCCGCGGAGCCGCCTCACGATGTCTTGACGTGGCGGATGGTGGCGTAGAGCCAGAGATCGTAGACGATCTTGAGCCCTCCGCCGAGGAAGAAGGGCGCCATCAGCCACGCTCCCTGCATCACGAGGCCCGTGAGGGCGGGACTCACCGACTGGGCCAGCGTCCGGCTCATGTTCGTGAGGGACGCGGCGTGCTCGCGCTCGTGGTCGCGGACGGCGAGCATCAGGAAGGTCTGCCGCGTCGGCACGTCCATCTGGGAGAGGGCGTGGCGGGCGAGCAGGAAGGCGACGGCGAGCCACGCCACGGGAGCGAGGGCCACCCCGATGAGGAGGACATTGGACATCAGGTGGGAGAACACCATGGTGTTCACGAGCCCGAGCCTCGGCGCCACGCGGGCGGCCAGGAGGAGCGACAGTCCGGAGAGGATCTGCACTCCGAAGAAGATCCACCCCAGGGCCTCGAGCCCCAGTCCGAAGCGCGTGTAAAACCAGTAGGCGATGAGGCTCTGCACCACGAAGCCGCCCGCGAAGGAGTCGAGGGCGAAGATGACGGCCAGGCGCCTGACGAAAGGCCGCGACGGCGTCCCCGCGGCCAGCCGGGCCGCGGAATGCCGAGGCGGCTCTCGCCGCATGAGCCCGTAGGCCACGAGCTGGATGAGGCCGCTCATCAGGAACACGGCGAAGAGCGGCTGATGCGACGCGCCGAGCCGCGCGACCGCGGCGGCGCCGAGGCCGGCCGCCGCATAGCCGATCAGATTGTAGTAGCTCAGGGTGGTGGTGAGGCGCTCGCGAACCGCGTCGCGGGCGACGATGACCTGCTCGAGAGAGAGAAAGGGCCCCGTTTCCCCGGTCCCCACGGCCACGTTCCCGGCCATGGCCGCGGCCACCACCACCCAGGGCTGTCGAGTGAGCAGGAAGACGATGGCCGACACCACGATGAGAGAGGCCTGGGCCATGAGGGCGGCGCGCGGTCCCCAGCGCTCGGCCGGCCACCGGACCATGAAGGTCATGGCGGTGCTGGCGAGCAGCGTGAGGGTGACCGCCACGCCGAGCTGCCGGGCGTCGAAGCCCAGCTCGGTCAGGTAGACGGGCAGCAGGACGCCCAGGGCGCCGTAGCAGAAGGTCCGGGCGGACTTGGCGACGAAGACGAGCCGCGCGTTATGCCCCACGCGCGAGCCGGCCCCCGATGAAGCGCGCGATGAGCGAGGGACAGGCGATGCGGTCCACGCGGGCCTTGGCCCGGGTCACCCACTTCATGGTCTCTTCAACTCCTCGAGCAGCGCCTCGAGACGCGTATGGATCGCGGCCCGGGCCGCGGGCAGGCCGTCGCTCACCGCGGGCACATCCGCCCACTGGTCGATCTTGACACCGGCGGGGACGGGGACGCCGAGATCGCAGCCAAAGGCCACGATGCGGTCCGCGCGGGCCACGTCCTCGCGCGTCACGAGGCGGGGCTTTTTCCCGCCGAGGTCCACGCCGTCGGCGCGAAGGGCGGCGGCGACCTTGGGGGCGATGTCGGCATCGGGCTCCGTGCCCGCGAAGTCGGCCGTGACGCGGAGCCCGCGCGCGGCGGCCAGCCGTTCGCAGTCGGCGGCGGCGAGCACGCTCTTGGCCGCGCCGTGAAGACAGACGAACAGGATGCGGGAATGATCGGTCATGATTTGTCTCCATGTTGAGGGCGCTCGAATTCCGTCACGCTGTCGGCCTTGGACCAGATGCCGACCTTGCCCGCCTCCGCAAAGGTGTCGTCTCGCACGGAGAAGAGCCGCTGTCCATCGCAGACCACCGTGAACTCGGAGCCGGAGAAGTCGACGCGCAGGGTGTGCCAGGCGCCGCTCGCCACCTTGGTCTTGACGCCGTAGGTGCCGGCGGGTGTCCCCACGGGGGCGAGGGCGGTGCGGCGCCCGGCCACGACCTTGTAGGCGACCACATTGTCTTCCAGGGCATTGGCGCGAGCGACGTAGTAGTTGTCGGCGTCGCGCCAGCGCCACACCACGCCCCCCGCCTGGTCCTCTCGGCCGGCGATCGGCTTGAAACGCACCTGAACGAAGCCGTCGCGGAGGGCAGTGGCGGGAAGCACGGCCCAGCCATACGCCGCGCCGCCTCGATACGTCAGACCCGCGCCATCCTCCGTCCAGCGAGCGGTGCCGCGCCCAGTCGCTCCGAGGAGCCAGCGGCCGGGAGGCTGAGCGGCGACGATTCCCACCGCGACGAGCAGGAAGCCGGCCATCAAGAGCGATCTCATGGCGTGCCGCCCAGCCAGAACACCGCGAGACTGCTCAGATAGAGGAAGTAGC
>DASQAK010000211.1:0-25816 GCA_035635755.1 Candidatus Methylomirabilota bacterium
TTCGGGAGCACGGCGAGGAGGTAGAGGGGCGCCAGCGGGCGCCAACGGAACCGCGCATCGGTGGAGGCGGTGAGCGCAAGGTGAACGTCGCCCCGCTCGAGGCGCGTGGCCAGACGGACGCCGCCGTCCTCGACGAGGTGCACCTCGACGCCGGGGTGTCTCCGCCGATAGCGTGGAAGGAAACCGGCGAGCAGGGTCTCCATCGCTTGCGGCGTGGCGCCCACCCGGAGCACGCCTGCCTGCCCTCCTTTGAGGGCCCGCGCCCGCTCGCCGAGTGAGTCGGCGTCCGTCAACAGTCCGCGGGCTCGCCGGAGGAGGTCTTCGCCCTCCGCTGTGAGCTGGATGCGACGCCCGATACGGTCGAAGAGCTGGACGTCCAGCTCGGCCTCGAGGGCGTGGATCTGCCGCGACAGCGCCGGCTGACTGAGATTCAGTCGGGCAACGGCCCGGCCGAAGCCGCCGGCGTCGACGATGGTCACGAAGGCGCGCAAGTGTCGCAAGTCCATCCTTGATGCACCTGGTGCATCGATTATATGAGAGAAAACGCATTGGACACATCAGAACCCGCATCCCTAGACTGCGGCTAGAAGCGACCCTGGACGTGCAGAAACCAGGCGGCTACTCGCCGACGAGGGTCGAGACGCGACCGGGTCCCCAGCACCCTTCATCAATGGAGGCGCAACGATGAAGCGTACAGCCCCTCTCGCCGTGAGCGCGCTGATCGTCGGGACGCTGATCGGAAGTTTCGGCACCCAGGCTCTCCACGCGCAACAGCAAGGCGTGAAGCGCACGCCCCTGATGCAGAAGGGCCTGGCCGGGATCGAGGGGAAAGAAGCACTGATGGTCCTTGCCGAGATTGCCCCCGGGGCTCAGGGTGGCCGACACTACCATCCGGGAACCGAGATCGCGTACGTCCTGTCCGGGACAGGCGCCTTGGAGGTCGACGGCCAAGGCCCCTCGGATCTGAAAGAAGGTACTCACGCCATGCTCGTCCCGAAAACAATCCACAATGCGAAGAACCCCGGCTCAACCCCACTCAAGATCCTCGTGGTTGTGATCCACCCCAAGGGCGAGCCTGGCATCGTCCCGGTTCAGTAGCCGCGAAGCATGAAATCCATGGGCGCTGCGAGGAACGAGGAGGCAATATGAGAATCGCGTCGGTTGTGTTCGCGCTCCTTTGCGCCGTTGCCCTGCCGCTGCCCGGGTTCTCTCAGCAAGAGAAGCTCGGCAAAGTCTCGTTCCCGACGTCCTGCGATTCCAAGGTGCAGGGCCAGTTCGAGCGCGGCGTGGCGATGCTGCATTCGTACTGGTTCACGGAAGCGCGCAAGGTCTTTGACGCGGTCATCCAGCAGGATCCGAGCTGCGCGATCGCGTACTGGGGGCTGGCCGTCAATTACCTCGGGAATTCGCTGGCGGCGGCGCCGTCGTCGAAAGACATCGCTGCCGCGTCGGAGGGGCTCGACAAGGCACGGGTGATCGGGGCCAAGACCCAGCGCGAGCGCGACTGGATCGAGGGGATCGGCGTCTACTATCGCGACCCCGACACGGTGCCGCTGAACGCCCGGCTCGTCGCTTACACGAAGGCGATGGAGCAGATGGCGCAACGCTATCCCGATGACTTCGAGGCCTGGACGTATTACGCGCTGACCCTACAGGCCTCCGCGCCGAAGAACGACAAGACCTACGGGAACCAGCTGAAATCGGCGGAGATTCTGGAGCGCTTGTTCAAGCAGAACCCCGAGCATCCCGGGGTGGCGCACTACCTGGTCCACGCCTACGATTACCCGCCGCTCGCCGACAAGGGCATCAGAATCGCGGGGCAATACGCGCGCATCGCGCCGGCTGCGCCGCATGCCCGGCACATGCCGTCACACATCTATTCGATGGTGGGGATGTGGGAGGAGGCCATCGCCTCGAACCGATCGGCGCTCGAGGTCCAGCCCGACTATCACCACGCGACGGACTTCATGGTCTACGCCCATCTCCAGCTTGCGCAGGACGCCAAGGCCAAAGCTCTGGTGGATCTCATCGTGGCGCTTCCCCAAAGGGAGTATCCCATCCTCGCGAACTTCACGGCGGTCGCCGCGATCCCGGCGCGCTACGCGCTCGAGCGCGCCGACTGGGCCGGTGCGGCTGCGCTGCCGGTCTCCTCGACCGGACGCGTCATGGCCGACTCCTTGACTCGTTTCGCCCGCGGGCTCGGCATGGCGCGCAGCGGCGATCTGGCCGGAGCGAAACGCGAGGTCCACGCGCTGCTGGAGCTGCGCAGCGCACTCGAGCAGTCGAGCCAGTCCTATTGGGCCGATCGCACCCAGGAGCAGATCCTTGCCGTCGCAGCCTGGGTGGCATACGCGGAGGGCGCTCGCGACCAGGCGACAAAGCTCATGCGCGCTGCCGCCGACGGCGAAGATGGCAGTGTCAAGCACGTGGCGATGGAGAACCGGCTCTATCCAATGCGCGAGCTGCTCGGTGAGCTGCTGCTCCAGATCGGGCAGCCCGCGGCCGCACTGGGGGAGTTCGAGGCCTCGCTCAAGGAGAACCGGAACCGCTATCGGAGCCTCTCCGGTGCCGCGCGCGCCGCTGAAGCCGCCGGCGACCGGCAGAAGGCCGTGGGATACTTTGAGAAGCTCGTCGCGCTGTCCAGCAAGGCCGACACCGTGCGTCCGGAACTGGCACACGCGAAGACTTTTCTCGGGCGGCGTTGAATCGCGACACCGCCGAGCCCTACGCTCCGACAGGGGGCAACACCGCGCGCTGGCAGCATGCTCGCGTCAGGATGGCGGGGTTGATTGCACCGGCTGGCAAACCCACGCTCCTGCGTAGCGCCGACTGCGTAGCGCCGACGGTGAAGCGCGCCAATGTCCAGAACGTCTTGCCGCACGGAGCGGTCCCGGTGACCTCTCAGGCGGTCGAAGCTGCCGTGGTGCCGGGGGCCTCCACCCGGAGCACGCGAACCGCCACGCGCAGGCTCTCGGTTCCACCGCCCCGGCGGAGCCCTTTGACCGGCGCCACGTCGTCGTAGTCGCGGCCGTGTCCGACCTTGACGTACGTCTGCCCCACCAGGGTGCCGTTGGTCGGATCGAAGCCGACCCAGCCGCTCCCCGGCAGATAGGCCTCGATCCAGGCGTGCGAGGCATCCGACCCGAGGGTGAGGCTCGCGCCCGTCTCGAGGTATCCGCTGACATAGCGCGCGGGAATGCCGATCCTCCGGCACAGGGCGAGCATGGCGTGTGTGTAGTCCTGGCAGACGCCGGCGCGCGCGCGGACGAACTCCGCCATGGGCGTGTCGATCTCGGTGGCACTGGGCCGGTAGGCGAAGAAATCGTGGAGGTGGCGCGTGAGCCTCGTGAGGTACTCGACGAGGTCGCCATCGGGGGCGAGGATGGGCGCTCGCATCGCGGCGGCCCAGTCCTCCTCCAGCGGCACGCGCCGGGTCGGAGCCAGGAACTCGAAGAAGCGGGGCTTCAGCTCGGCCAGGCTGTCCGCCGCCACCTGCACGGGCGCGGGGCGCGGATAGGTGACCACGCTCGAGCGGGCCTCGATGGCGAGCCGACGATGCGCCTCCGCGATGTGGAACTGGTGCGCGCGGTTTCCGTAGTAGTCGAGATGGCTCCGCACCGTCGCCTCCGGCGACAGCTCGAGCTCGAAAGAGAGCAGGCTCTGGGCGTGATCGTCCGTTGGGGAGAGCCGGACCTCGTTGAAGGAATCCCAGGCCGGCTCGGGATAGCGATACTCTGTGACGTGGACCACGGCCAGGTGAATGGGTGATCCCGCCGTCGTCATCACGCGGCAGACTCGCCCCGCGGCTCGGGCGGCTGATCTACTCCCGTCACGCCGAAGTAGGTCGAGCTGATGGCGTCGGAGATGGCCGATACCTCCTGGAGCAGGGTCTCGAGCCCCGGCTCCTTGGCGTCGAGGATGGGCTCGACCCCTTGCATGTACTCGAGCCGCGCCGCGAGCCACCCCGCCTGCCGCGTGGCCGTGCCCGGCGCGCCCGGATTGAGCCGCTCGATGTTCTCCAGCGTGCCCTGCAGGGCGGCCAGGTTGTGGCGCACGCTCCGCGGGAAATCGGGATCGAGGAGGAGAAAGGCGGCGATCCGACGCGCCTCGAGCGCGACGTGGTGGCGCTTGCGAAAAGCCTCGTAGGCCGAGACCGACTTGAGCAGGGCCATGCCGCGATGGTTTTCCAGACCGCGCGCGACGGGCTCGAGTCCGACGCCTTGCCGCTCGCGCACCTGCAAGAGCCGGAGAACGTTGTCCGCGCGCTCGAGCTGCTGGCCCGCGAGCAGGAAGTACCAGCCGAGGTCGCGTGGCAACGTCGCGTAGGCGATGCCGGAGAAGAGGTGGCTCGCCTCGCGCGCGGCCACGCAGTACTCGTGCAGCCCGTCCTGCTCGAGCACGCGGTCCGTGGAGAAGCACAGTTCCAGGTAGGCTCGGTTGAGGGTCTCCCACATCTCGAGGCTGATGCGATCGCGCAGCCCCCGCGCGTCCTCGCGCGCGCGGGCCAGGCTCGCGCGGATGCTCGAGGAGTTCTGCGGGTGGAAAGCCAGCCACTCCGGCACCGTCCGCCCGTCTGCCCGGTCGAAGTGCTCGCGAAAGGCCGCCTCGTCGTCCGTGAGGGTGAGCAGGGGCGCCCACTGCTCGGTGACGATGCCCTTGGCGCCCGGTATCACGGGCGCCTCCACGTTGGCGTGGTAGTTGACGTCGAGGAGGCTCGCGGTGTTCTCGGCGCGCTCGATGTAGCGGCCGATCCAGTAGAGGTTCTCCGCGATGCGACTGAGCATCTAAGCCTGGCCGCCTTCCGACAGCACCCACGTGTCCTTGGACCCGCCGCCCTGCGAGGAGTTGACCACGAGCGAGCCCCGCCGGAGCGCCACGCGCGTCAGGCCGCCCGGCACCACGGTGATGTCCTCGCCCACGAGGACGTACGGGCGCAGGTCGATGTGGCAGGGCTCGAACACGCCAGACTCCGCGAAGAACGAGGGATGGCGGGAGAGGGCGATCACGGGCTGCGCCACGTAGTTCCCGGGATTGCCGCGCACGGTCTCCAGGAACTTGTCTCGCTGCGTCGCCGTCGACTCGGGCCCGATGAGCATCCCGTAGCCGCCCGACTCGCCCACCGCCTTGATGACGAGCGTCTCCGCGTTGTCGAGCATGTAGGCGAGCCCGTCCGGGTCGGCCCCGAGGTAGGTGGGGACGTTGGGCAGCGTCGGCTCCTCGTTGAGGTAGTAGCGGACCATGTCGGGCACGTAGGTGTACATGGCCTTGTCGTCGGCCACCCCGGTGCCCACGGCATTGGCCAGGGCCACCCGTCCCTGCCGGTAGACCTGGAGCAGCCCCGGCACGCCCAGCATGGAGTCGGCGCGGAAGACGGCGGGGTCCAGGAAGTCGTCGTCGACCCGTCGGTAGATCACGTCGACCTGCTGCCGTCCCTGGGTCGTCCGCATCCACACGCGGCGGTCCTCGACGTAGAGATCGCGTCCCTCCACGAGCTCGATCCCCATCTGCTGGGCGAGGAAAGCGTGCTCGAAGTACGCGCTGTTGTACTGGCCGGGGGTGAGCACGACGATGGTCGGCTCCTTCAGATCGCGCGGCGAGAGGCTGCGCAGCATCTCGAGGAGGGCCGTGGTGTAGTGCTGGACCGGCCGCACGCCGCGCCCCTCGAAGAGGCCGGGGAAGGTGCGCGTCATGACCATGCGGTTGGCCAGCATGTAGCTGACCCCGCTCGGCGTGCGCAGGTTGTCCTCCAGCACCATGTACCGGCCGTCCTCGCCGCGGATGACGTCGATGCCGCTCACGTGCGTGTAGACGTCGTGGGGCAGCTTGATGCCATGGACCTGGCGGCGAAAGTTCGGGTTCGCGAGCACGAGCCGCCGCGGGATCACGCCATCGTCGAGGATCCGCGCCTCATGGTAGATGTCGCGCAGGAAGAGGTTGAGGGCGCGCACGCGCTGGATCAATCCCGCCTCGAGCCGGGCCCACTCGTCGGCGGGGATCACCCGCGGGCAGAGATCGAAGGGAAAGGTGCGCTCCGTGCCCGACTCGTCACCGTAGACGGTGAAGGTGATGCCCTGATTGCGAAAGGTCAGGTCGGCGAGGGCGCGGCGGCGGCCGAACTCGACGGGCGAGAGCGACCCGATGCGCTGGACGATGTCGGCATAGTGCTGGCGGGGCGAGCCATCGGGCTCGAAGACCTCGTCGAAGAAGCTCTTGGCGTCGTAGTCGCCGAACACCGCCCGTCCTCCGCAGGGCTGGCCCCTCTCCGCCGCCATCGACGTCAGCGGGAGCGCGCCAGCCGCCTGAGCGGCGCGCCCGTGAGCCGCGTGTGGATCCATTCCTTGTGGAGCCGCGCGCCGATCCGCCGGTAGAAGCGGATGGCCGGGGCATTCCAGTCGAGCACCGTCCACTCCATCCTGCCACAACCGCGGGCCATGGCGACCTTGCCGAGGGCCCGCAGAAGAGCCCGTCCCGCCCCCCGCCCCCGCTCGTCGGGCAGGACGAAGAGGTCTTCCAGGTACAGGCTGGGGCGCCCGAGAAACGTCGAGTACGTGAAGAAATAGAGGGCAAAGCCCACGGGCCGCCGCCCGCGTCTGCAGATGAGCGTCTCGAAGTACGGGCGCCGGCCGAAGCCGTGCCGGCGCGCCTGGGCGGGGGTGATCTCGACCTCGTGCACCAGCCGCTCGTACTCCGCGAGGCCCCGGATGAGCGCGACGATGGTCGGAACGTCTCGCCGCGTGCCGCGCCGGATGGAGAGCGCGGCCCGGGCCATCAGGCCGCGGCCATCTGCAGCAGCAGCTCGGTATAGCAGCGCACCCCCGCCGTCAGGTTCTCGACGGAGATGCGCTCGTCGTTACCGTGGATGCGCCGCCATTCGCCCTCGTCGAGGACGAAGGGCCCGAAGCCGTAGCCGTGCAGCCCCATGCCGCGGAACACCCAGTTGTCCGTGAAGCCGACCATGATCTCGGGGGCCACGATCACCCCGGGGGCACGCCGGCTGAGGGCCTCGGAGAGAGCCTTGTAGAGCTCGGTGTCGGGGGGCGACAGATTGGGCACCTTGGGAGGCGAGGTCACGCTCACCTCCACGTTCGGATCGGCGACGATCGCGCGCACCCAGCTCACGATCTCGTCTGGATCGTCGCCCGCGAGCATGCGGCAGTCGATGTCTGCCGTCGCCTCGGGCGGGATGACGTTGCGCTTCTCGCTGCCCTTGAGCATGTTGACGGCGAAGGTGGTCCGGACGAGGGCGGCGTGGTGGCGGTTGGCGAGGAAGCGCGCGCGGAAACCGGGATCGCCGAGGGAGCGCTCGAGCCGGTCGAAGCCCTCCCCCTGTCCCGCGGGCAGGACGGCGGCCATGCGCGCGAAGAACTCCTGGATCTCCGGGAGCACGCGCGGCGGGCGCTCCGCCTCGAGGAGCCTGGTGAGGGCGCGGATGAGACGGTGGGGGGCGGTGTCGGGCCAGGGCATGGACCCGTGGCCCGGCTCGCTGCGGGCGGTGAGGCGCAGGGACAGGCCCGTCTTCTCGGAGATGACGATGGTGCCGAAGGGCGCGCGCTGGCCCGCCTCCGCCGCGATGACCCCGAGCTCGGACAGGGCGTATTCCGCCCCCGCCAGCCACTGGCGCCGCTCCGTGGCGATCCACTGCGCGCCGAACCGGCTGCCCACCTCCTCGTCGGCGGTGGCGAGGAGGATCAGGTCGCGCTTGAGGGGGATCTTCGCCCGCTTGATAGCGAGCATGGCCACGAGCTGGAGAATGCCCGTGGACTTCATGTCGAGAGCCCCGCGCCCGTAGACGAAGCCGTCCCGCAGGAGACCGCCGAAGGGGTCCACCGTCCAGTAGCGCTCGTCGGCATAGACCACGTCGATGTGGTGGTGGAGGACGAGACCGCCGAGGGACCCGTCGCCGCGCTGCCGGGCCACGAGATTACCGCGCTCCGGCGCCGGCTCGGCCGTCTCGCTCGCGATCCCGTCCCCGTCGAGCACCTGGGCGAGGAAGCGGGTCCCCGCCGTCTCATTGCCCGGCGGATTGGTCGTGTCGACCTTGAGGTAGGCGCGCATCAGCTCGACGGTCTCGGTCCCCAGCGCCCCCCAGTCCATCACGGCCGTCTCTCCATCCCCCGCCTCTCCACCCAATACCGCCCGGGATTCGGCCGCTTGGCCAGGCGCCGCTCGAGGAGCGCGGTGGCGCGCTCGGGCTCACCCGCCCGCAGCGCGGCCTCGAGCAGGGTGTCGTGAAAGACTTCGCGCTGGGCGTGGCTCCCCCCCACCTCGACGATGCGGTCCTCGATGGGCGCGAGCCTGGCCGCGGCGCCCGCGTACTCGCCTCGCGCAAAGGCATGGATCCCCTCCATCATCGGCACCACGACCTCGGGCAAGGTCCGGTGGCGCGATTTCTTTCCCCGCTCGCGCAGGCGCTCGAGCTGGGTCTCGGCCGCGCCCCAGTCGCCCGCGGCGCTGAGCGCCATGCCCACGTGGAGGTCGTGGAAGAGGAGCAGCGGCATCTCGAGCCAGCCCCGCGCCGCCGCCCCGAGGTGCTTCCAGCGGGCGGGGTCGGGCCGGCCATAGAGGTCGAGCCGCCACGCGAGGGCAACCGAGTCCTGCAGGTCGGAGCCCACGGTGATGGGCACGCTGCCGAAGACGCTGTCGAAGAGCTTGCCCACGCGGTCATAGCGCCCTTCCGCCAGGTGCATGAGGGCGAGGTGCCAGAGGAGATGATTCCGGAAATAGCCGAGATGGTCGCAGGGATGGATGCGCGGCGGGAGCGCTTCCACGCCGCGCTCGTTCTCGCCGCGCTCGTAGAGCACGTGGGCCACCGCGTGGACGGCCCACGCGTCTTTGGGATTGAGGGCGAGGGCCCGCTCGGCGAGGGGCAGGGCCTCGGCGTAGAGCCGGTTCTCCTCCAGGGCGAAGGCGTGGTACCCGAGGAGGTAGCCGTCGGCGGGCAGGGCCGGGAGGAGCGACTTCGTGAGCGCGAGCATCTCGGGGGATCGCCCTTGCCAGAAGTAGATGAAGTAGAGCCGCTGCATGAGGAGAGCGTCGCCCGGGTGCTCGGCCAGGTGCTCCAGCATCACGGGGATCGCGTCGTTGCCGCGCCCGGCGACCCAGAGGGCGAGCGCCTCGACGTGGCGTTTCTCCCGCGGGGAGAGCGTGGCGACGGCCGTCGCCGCCCTCTCCATCTCCGCGCGCCCTTCCGGGATCTTCTCCGCCAGATAGAGCGAGATGCCGAGGGCCGCCCGCGCGAGTGAAAAGTCGGGATCCGCCTCGAGGGCGTCCTGGAAATTCTCCAAAATGTCCGCGCCGAAGCCCAGGAGGGAGCGGACGCCGCGATCATATGCGTCGACGGCGGCGCGGGAGGTGGTGGAGACGGGCAGGCCGTACGCGTCTTGCAACACAGCGGTCATCCTAGCAGATGGCGCTCGAGAAAAGCGAGGGCGCGGCCCTCCGCCCACGAACGCCGGCCGGAGGCGCCCTCGAGGAAACCGGCGTGGCCGCCCTCGCGGACAAAGTTGGCGTGGATGAAGCGCGACTTCGAGGCGGCGTCGCGCGGGAGGGCGGCCGCGGGCATGAACGGATCGTTGATGGCGTTGATGAGCAAGGTCGGCCGGCGGATCCGGGCCAGATAGGGACCCGAGCTCGAGCGTGTCCAGTAGTCCCGCTCGTCGGCGAAGCCGTGAAGGGGCGCGGTCACGAGCCGGTCGTACTCGGCGAAGGTCCGCGCGCGAAGGGCCGCGGGCAGGTCGAGGAGCCGGTCATAGAGGCGCTGCTTCTTCCTGAGCTTGGCCTTGAGCGTCCGCAGAAAGCTCGCCGTGTACATGGAGCGGTTCAGCCCGCGGTCGAGCACGCGGGCGCACGCCGCGAGGTTGAAGGGCGTCGAGATGGCCGCCGCGGCCAGCACCTGGGGCGGGGCGCCCTCGCCCTTCTCGCCCAGCCATTTCAGGAGCACGTTGCCGCCGAGCGAGACGCCGACGGCTCCGATCCTGAGGGTGGGCTCGCGGACGGTCAGGGTGCGCATGATCCAGTCGAGATCCTCGGTTTCGCCCGAGTGGTACATGCGTGGGGTCAGGTTGACCTCGCCGCTGCACGAGCGGAAGTTGACGACCACGGCGCGCCAGCTCCGCTCTTCCGCCTCGCGCATGAGGCCACGCACGTAGTGCGACTTGCCCGAGCCCTCGAGGCCGTGGAGGATGACGACGATGGGCGCGCCCCGCTCGCGCGCGGGCAGCCAGTCGAGGTCGAGGAAGTCGCCGTCCGGCGTGCCCATGCGCTCCCGCCGGAGCTCGGGCAGCTTGGGCCGGCGGAAGAGCGGGCCCCAGAGGGTCTGAAGGTGCGGCCCCCGGAACCACCACGGGGGATGGTAGTCGGGGGCCGCGGGCTTCGTCTTGGCCGTCCGGGTCTTGGCGCTCTTCGTCGTGGCTATTCCTGACCCTGGAGGAGCAGCTTCACGATCTCCGGCGCGATCTCTCTCGCCCGCTGCTCCAGCTGTGCGTCAGTCAGGTTCGCGATGGGGTGCGGCAGGGCGAGGAACTTGTAGTTCGGCACGCCCCAGGCCACGGCCATGGCCCGTCCCGTTCCCTCGAACACGTCCGTCACGATCGACGCCGCGGGGATCCCGACCTTCTCGAACACGATTCCGTCGAGCACACTGCCCGACGAGCAGGACCCTCAGTCGCCGATGCCGGCGACCACGACGTCGACGCCGCGCTTGGCCTCGTCGATGATCTCCTGGTGGGCGGGCACGCTCGAGTTGTGCTTGCGCCACATCGTGCACTCCGCGGCTCCGTACTCCTTCTTGAGGATCTCGCCGATCTTGGCGAGGATCTTGTCCGAGTTGTACTTCGTGTTCTCCACGAGCCCGATGCGCTTGCCCGTGAGGGAATCGGGACGCGGCACGAACGTCAGCGGCTGCTTCCGCGGCTCCACCGTCGGATCGAGGATCTCCATGGCCATCACACCCTCCTGTCTTGAATGAGCTTCGTGATGCTCTGGGACGATTTCTTGCCCCCCGCCCACCCCGGGATGTAGCAGGAGAAGGCCCCCGCCCGGCCTCCCGCCGCGACCACCAGCACATCCTGCGGGCTGGGGACGAGCGGCCGCATGGTCGTCTCGTCGGCGGCGGTCAGCGCTCCCGCCAGCCGCTCCGTGCGCTTGAGGTGGGCCACCGAGTTGTGCGTGTTCTCGTACACGAACTGCTGGATCTCCTTCTTGGACCAGCCATCGTTGGCGATGGTGCGCATGTGCTCGCCCGCCAGCACCACGCAGTACTGTGGCTGGCCGTTGGTGCTGCCGTGATGCTTCATGTCCTCGCAGAGAGAGGTGAGGACGCCCTTGGCCGTGCTCGAGAGCTGGTTGTAGAACTGGTGGGGGCCCTCCGCCGACATGACGGTGACCGTGCTCTGCTCGGGCGTGAAGCCGCGCTCGACGTGCAGAGGCGCCCACGGGCTCTCCACCTCGTTCTCCGCGATGACGTAGCTGTACTTGCCGGGATGGCCCACCGTCCCGCGATCGAGGGCGCCGGGCAGGGTGCCGATCACGTTTCGCATCACGAGTCGCACGGCGCGACCGACGGTGGCATTCGATCGCCAGCCGGGCCCGAAGAGATTGTCGCCGGAATTGAATTTCAAGCGGGCGGCCATGGGGCCGTTGACGATCATGAGCACGGCGGCGCCGCCCGTCGAGGTGGCGGGCCCGTGGTAGCCCCACTTGGGGTCGGCGATGCCCTCGATGGCGGCCACCACCACCGGCATGTACTCCGGCAGGCACCCGGCCATGACGGCATTGATGGCGATCTTCTCGGCCGTCACGGCCACCTGCCGATTGGTGATGAAGGCGACCTGTTGCCGCGGCTCGAGCCCGGCCGCCTCCAGCATGGCCTGGACGGCCCGCTCGGTCGGCGGCACCACCGGCAGCCCGTCCGTCCACCCCTGCTGGTAGCAGAACTCGATGGCGTGGCTCAGGTCCTCGACCGGATAGCGCTTGGACTCGATCTGGGTTGTCATGGCCGGGATTATACTCCAGCCCGCGGGTGCTCGCGGAGCCGCGGATCTTGCCGTATGCTCACTTGGAATGATCGCCCTCGCTCCGCCGCTCGTCGCCTACTTCTCGATGGAGTTCGGGCTTCACGAGGAGTTCCCGTCCTATGCCGGGGGCCTGGGCGTGCTGGCCGGCGACTTCATGAAGTCCGCGGGCGACCTCGGCGTCCCCGTGGTGGGCATCGGGCTGCGCTGGGCGCAGGGCTACACGGTGCAGCGCATCGGCCCCGACGGCTACCCGTACGATCTCTGGCGCGACTACCCGACGGACACGCTCGCCGACACGGGCGCGCGCGTGCGGGTGCGGGTGGCCGCGCGCGAGGTCGAGTGCCGCGTGTGGCGCGTGGCCCGTTACGCCACCGCGCCCCTCTTCCTTCTCGAGCCCATCGACGAGCGCGACCGCTGGATCACCCGCCGCCTCTACGACCCCGCGCCCGACTGCCGGATCGCCCAGGAGATGCTCCTGGGCATCGGCGGCGTGCGCGCCCTGCGCTCTCTCCACCTGCCCGTCGACCTCTACCACTTCAACGAGGGGCACGCGGTCTTCGCCGGCGTCGAGCTGATCGCCGACCGCATGGAGGCCGAGGTCGACTTCCCCACGGCCTGGCGGGAGGTGCGCGAGAAGGTCGTCTTCACCACGCACACGCCCGTGCCCGCGGGCAACGAGGTGCACGCCATCGAGGACCTGCGCCGACTGGGCGCGGGCTGCGAGCTCGTGGCCGCCGAGCTGCGCGAGATCGGCGGCGATCCGTTCAACATGACGGTGGCGGGACTGCGGCTCGCCTGCCGGGCCAATGCCGTGGCCCAGCTTCACGGTGAGACGGCGCGGGCCATGTGGGCCCACGTCGACGACGCCGCGCCGATTCTCGCCATCACCAATGGCGTCCACCGTGGGACGTGGCAGGACGCGCGGATCGCCGCCGCCGTGGAGCAAGGGGACGAGGCGCTTCGCGAGGCGCGGCGCGCCGTGAAGGGTGAGCTCCTCGCCGAGATCGAGGCGCGCACCGGCGTGAAGTTCGAGCGCGAGGCGCTCACCATCGGCTTTGCGCGGCGCGCGGCGACGTACAAGCGCCCCGATCTCCTGCTCCGCGACCCCGCCCGGCTCGCTCCCCTGCTCAAGAGCCGCCGCCTGCAGCTCGTCTTCTCCGGCAAGGCGCACCCCGCGGACCAGGCGGGCAAGTCCGTCATCGCGCTCCTCGTCCAGACGATCCGCCAGTGGCCCGAGTCCATCGTCTACCTCGAGAACTACGACATGGCCCTGGGGCGCCTGCTCACGCGCGGCTGTGACGTGTGGCTGAACACGCCCCGCCGGCCCATGGAGGCGAGCGGAACTTCGGGCATGAAGGCGGCCATGAACGGCTCCCTCAACCTCTCCATCCTCGACGGCTGGTGGCCGGAGGGCTGCGAGCACGGCGTCACGGGCTGGGCCATCGGGGATACGAGGGAGGGGGCGGGTCAGGACGCGCGCGACCTGCGCGCGCTCTACGACACGCTCGAGGGCGAGGTGCTGCCCGCCTGGGCCGATCCGTCCCGCTGGACCCGGATGATGCGCGCGTCCATCGCCATGGGCGTCGAGCGCTTTTCCTCCGACCGCATGGTGCGCGAGTACTTCGACCGGCTCTATGCCGCGCCCTAATACTCGGAGGGGGGCTCTGCCCCCCTTCCGAAGCCTCCCCCCGAAACAAGTTGCGCCGGCAAAGCCGGCGCTCGGAGCGGAACACGAATCGCGCGTAGTAATTTCAACGGTCTGCTGTACGTTACTCTGACAGGCCCCTGGGCCGCGGCGTCACTCCACAAGGAGACAGGCATGAACATGAACGTCAAGGAATTGACCCTCGACCTTCTCGTCCGCTACGGCTTTCAGGTGCTGGGGGCGCTGGCCATTCTCGCGGTGGGATTCATCGCCGCGAAGTGGCTCGGAGGGCTCGCCGACCAGCGCTTTCAGAAGCAACAGATGGAGCCGCCCATGCGGCACCTCTTCGTGCGCGTCATCAAGATCCTCATCGTGATCATGGCCGGCGTGGTCGCCCTCGACAAGTTCGGCTTCTCCATCGCTCCCCTGGTGGCGGGCATCGGGGTGGCCGGGGTCGGCGTGGGCTTCGCCATGCAGGGCGTGCTCGGCAACCTCATGGCCGGACTGACCATCATCTTCACGAAGCCCTTCCGCGTGGGCGAGTACATCGAGATCGGCCAGGAGAAGGGCGACGTGTCCATTATCACGCTGTCCTCGACCATCCTCGTCCACCCGGACCACTCGCGCGTCATCATTCCCAACCGGAAGATCGTGGGCGAGATCCTGCACAACTTCGGGACGATGCGGCAGCTGCATCTCGCCGTCCACGTCCCCCATCACGCCGATCTCAACCAGGCCCTCGAGGCCTGCCGGCAAATCGTCGACGCCAACATCCGCGTCCTCAAGGACCCCACTCCCAGCCTCGGCATCAGCGCGGTGGAGGCGGGTGGGATCAAGCTCGCCGTGGAGCCCTGGGTGCGCGTGGTGGACGTGGTGCCGGCGGAGGCCGAGATCTATCAGGGCCTCGTCGAATCCTTCCGGACGCGGCGCATCGGCGTTCCCGTCACCGCCCACGAGGTCCGCATGCTCGAAGCTGCCGCACGCGGCTGAAAAAGGCCCATCTGCTTCGTTCTCGCCCTCGGCTGCATGCTCAACGTACGTGGCAGTTCGAGCTGAGGGGCGAAGCTACGAGGCGAGGGCTGAGGGAGAACTACGCCTCGCATGCAGCCTTCGGGCGACGCCTCGCATCTGGACTTTTTTGAGCCGCGTGCTCATACTCTATGTGGCGCTCCCCGCTCTCACTCGATGATCTTTCGCGTCACCGAGCGGGTGGCGCCGAAGGTCGGGATGAAGGCCGAGTGCTTGCCCGCGCCGCCCGTCACGATGACCATGATGTCCCGCCAGTCGCGGGCGATCCGCAACACCGCCGCGGAAGACCTGTCCTGGAAGCCCTCGGGATAGATCGCCTCGAAGCGGGCGAGGTTCTCGGAGGTGAAACGGCCCCGCGGCACGCCGACGGCGTCCCACACCGCCCGCCGGAAGTCGTCCTTCTTCCAGCCCGTCGAGGCCACCGTCGCCGCGTGCTCGGGCCCGAGGGCGATGAGCGGCTCGCCGCCCAGATAGATATTGTTCGATCCCGTCGTGGCCGCGGTGCCCACCACCGTCGCCACCAGGCCTTCCGGCGTCGCCGTCCCGTGATCGTTGATATTGTGAGGCGCCTCCGATGCGCAGACCGTCACCGTGCTGTCCGCGGGGGAGAAGCCGCGCTCGACGGAGAGCGGCTCCCAGGGCGAGGCCGCCTCGTTCTCGGCGACGCAATAGCTGTACTTGCCCGGGTGGCCATGGGTTGCCCGGTCCTCCTTGCCGGGGCGCGCGCCGCCGATGTTCTGGAGCGTCAGCCGCACCGCGCGGCCGATCACGGCATTGGCCCGCGCGCCCTGTCCGAGCGCGTTGCCCGCGGCATTGATCCCGAGCCGCCGCGCGATGGGACCATTGACGATGAGAAGCGGCGAGCAGGGATGGGTCGTCGTCTGCACGGCCTGGAGGTTGAAGGACGGATCGGCCAGGGCCTCGACGGCCGCGAGGATCACCGGCATGTACTCGGGCAGCGCTCCCGCCATGACGGCATTGGCCGCCACGGCCTCGATGGTTGCCCTCCCCAGCCTCGGCACGAGCACGGCCACGATCTCCTCGGGCCCGCGCCGCGTCCCCGCGAGCATCCGCTTCACGCGCTCCGCCGTGGGCGGGATCGCGGGCAGTCCATCGCCCCAGCCCTGTTCCATGAGCCAGCCCTGGAACTCGTCGAGGTCGGAAGGCGCCCCCCGCATGCCGCCCGTGGCTGCGCCCGCGACCGAAGGGGCCGACGGCGCGGAGGTCAGCGCGCGCAACACGCTCGTGGCGACCGGCTCCGCCTTGGCCGCGGCCGCGCCGGGCGCGATGCCGCCGATGGGATGCGGCACCGTGATCACGGGAAGCTCCGGCAGCCCGCGGGCCGCCGACTGGGCGCGGGCCAGAGGAAGGAATTCATCGGTGCCGACCACGACACAGGCCACTCCCCTCGCCTCCAGCTCCGCTGCGTCGTGGACACTCCACGACGTGCACGACCCTCAGTCGGCCGATGCGGTGAGCGCGACGCGCGCGCTCCTCGCGATCTCCTCGAGGACAGTGGCGGTGGCGCTCACGGACGAGCCGGGCTTGCTCCACACGCGGACCGCGCGCGCCCCCGCCTGAGCCGCGAGCAGCGCGCCCAGGCGCTCCAGCAATTCCTTCGCGTTGGGCTTTGAATTGTCGAGGAGCGCGATGGTCACGCCCTCGAGCGAGGCGGGACGCGCGGCCAGACTCCGCGAGGTGGCGGCGGAGGAGCCGACGGGATCGACAATGTCCATGTCAGGTCACCATGACGGGACGGTCAGGCCCCGTCTCACGGGTGGAGGCAGCCGGGCAGGCGCGGGTCATGTCCAGCATCTTGCCGATGATCACGAGATTGGGCAAGGTCCTCCCCACGCGTGCTCCCCCGCGGGCGGCTCAGGCCTCGAGCCCGGCGGGGCGCGCGGCGCGCTCGCGGACGGGCAGGAGGGCGAGGAGCGCCGCCGCGGCGCACACGACGGCCGCGGTGTCGAACATGAAGCGGAAGGCCGGCAAGAACCCGAGGGCCGCAGCGCGTGCCCCGAAGAGCCACGCGGCGCTCTGCACGCCGATCACGACACCGAGGGTGCGGGAGAGAAAGGCAAAGCCGCCGGCCGTGCCCTGCTGGCGCGCGGGGAACGCGGCCATGGTCTGCGCGATGTTCGGCACCTGGAAGACGCCCAGGCCGAGGCCGACGAGAGCGAGCGCGGCGCCCACCAGGGGCAGCGGCGTGGCGGCGCCGCAGCGCGCGACCATCGCGAGACCCGCCGCCTCGACGACCAGACCCAGGATCACAGGTGCGCGGCGCCCCCAGCGATCGGTGGCGCGTCCGCTCACGGGCGCCGCCGCGGCGGTGGCGAGCGGCGTCAGCATGAAGAGCAGCCCTCCCACCGCCGGGGAGAGGCCGCGCTCGGTCACGAGATAGAACGGGGCGAGCAGCCAGACGGAGAACTGGGCGAAGTTCGCGAGAAAGGCCAGGGCCCCCGCGTGGATGACGGGCCAGCGCAAGATGTCCGCGGGGACGACCATCCGCCACGGCGAGGCTGAAGCGCGGCCAGGCTCGCGCATCCACACGGCGAGCGCGATGATGGCCGCCGCCACGGGCACTCGATAGAGAAACACGCCCTTCCAGCCGAAGGCCTCGACGAGAAATCCTCCGACGAGCGGGCTCAGGCCCAGGCCCACGCCCAGACCGAAGCTCGCCCAGCCCAGGCCCCAGCCGTGGCGTGAGGGCGGCAGGGCCAGCGTCACCAGGGCAGGCGCGGCGCCGTAGATGAGGCCCCCGCTCACGCCCTGGAGGACGCGGACGACGAGCAGCGCCCCGAAGGAGGGCACGATGGCGAAGGCGAGAAAGCAGAGGAGCGAGAGGAACAAGCCGGCGCGCACGACACGCCCGGCCCCGAGGCGGTCGGCGAGCACGCCGGCGGCGAAGGCCGTGAGCGAATACGTCCCGACGTAGCAGATGATGACCCAGCGGATGGTGGTGGGCCCGACGTCGAAGGCGGCGGCCATGGAGGGAAACGCGATATTGAGGGAGCCGTCTAGCCCGACGAGCAGAAAGCCGGCGGCGGCGAGGAGGACGGGCATGCGCCCGAGTATACGTCGCGCGGCGCCGGGCACTGAATCAGTTTGGGCGCTGGCACTGGGACAAGTTGCGAGCCAGACGAGGCGCGAGCGGGTCGGCAGCCCGAGGCGTACGTGGGTGTACGTGGCCGTTCGAGCCGAGAGGCGCAGCCACGAGGCGAGGGCTGAGTTGATTGGCTTGCCGGCCCGCTCGCAACGTGGCCTTTCGAGCTGAGCAGCGCAGCTGCGAGGCGAGGGCTGAGTCAGTATGGCGAAGCAAATTGCGCCAGTGCCGATGCGCGGAGAGTTCGGACGATCCGGCGCTCGGAGATGCTACGATGGGGCGATTTGCGTTCCACACATCGCCTCACCGCTGGCACGTCGACTATCCGAAAGGGGATCGGCCAATGCGTCAACTCTGGGTGCTCGTGTCACTCGCGGGTCTTTTTTTCGCCGTCGGTACTCCGGTCGCTGCCCAAGTGGTTCCCCTGGGAACGCTTAGGGCCATCGACCCCAAAGACGCCGCCGCCGTCACCGTCGAGTGCGAAAAAAGCGCCGACGGTAGCCAGATGACGTGCGGATTCATCCACGTCAAGGTGTCTCGGGTGAAGACTCCGGAAGCCGCCCGGGCCGAGCTCGAGAACAATCTCAAGCAGCAGCCGTTCGAGGCGACCACCAAGGCGGTGTGCGGCAACGAGAAGGAATTCGCCGCCCAGTACCGAGACCTTGCCGCCTCCCCCCGCGTGGGCGAGAATCAGAAGGCCTTCGTGACCCAGACCATGCAGCGGATGCGGGCCTTCTGCGCCAAGCCGTCGCCTCAGACCCTGCGCGAGTTCAGCTGGTTCATGCTGAGCAAGGAGACGCGGACCTGTAAGATCCGGACCAGCTCGTGGCGCGAGACGTTCATCCAGAACGCATCCCGCGTCTGGGTGAGCAACCGCGGGCCGGCCGGCCCCTGCGGGGTGATCAGCGTCTCGACGCTGGAAGAGCGGCCGATGGATCCGAACGCCAAGACCAAGGGGCCCTCCTGGATCTTCGAGGCCCAGAAGATCCTGACCACGAAGGCCGGCGCCTGCGGCCAGGCCGACGAGGAAGGCAAGGTTCGATACGCGATCGCGGGCGTCAATCCGACCTTCGGGTGCGAGTTCATGGAGTTCTGATCTCTCGCGCTCGCCCGAGACCAGGGCTCGATGCCCGATCCGACCGGATGGGTGACGAAGGCCTGCTCGTCTTCTTCTGCCTCCGCCTTTTCCTCTGGCCGAGCGATTGACGGGAGCGCGCGAGTCGGGTAGAAGGAAGGCGCCATGCCCCTCGCGCCCGGCCTCACCGGCGAGTTCGAGCAGCTCGTCACCCCCGAGCTGACCGCGGACGCCCTCGGCAACAAGGGCGTGCAGGTCTTCGCCACACCCTTCGTGATCAATCTCATGGAGCTGACCTGCAACGCGGTGATGAAGCCCGAGCTTCCCGCGGGATTCGCCACCGTCGGCACCATGGTGGAGATGAAGCACCTAGCCGCCACCCCGGTCGGCATGAAGGTGCGGGCCAAGGCGACCGTCCTCGAGACCGACGGCAAGCGCTGCCTCTTCGAGATCACTGTGTGGGACGAGACGGAGAAGATCGCGGAAGGCCGGCACGAGCGATTCGTGGTCCCGAACCTGAAGAAGTTCCTGTCGCGAGCCATGAGCAAGCGAGGCGGATGATGCCGATCCAGATCGATCACGGCGTCAAGGGCAAGGAGTATCCGCCCTACGCCGTCACCGTCGAGCGGGGCAAGATCAAGGAGTTCGCCCGCGCCATCGGCGACGAGTCGCCCTTCTACCTCGACGACGAGGTCGGCCGCGCGTCGCCGTGGGGCGACATCATCGCGCCGCCCACCTTTCCCGTGACCTTCCGAAGCGACAGGGCGGGCACGGAGACGCTGCTCCATGATCTGGGCGTCGACATCGGGCGCATTCTTCACGGCGAGCAGGAGTTCGAGCACTTCAAGCCCATCCTGCCCGGGCGCACCTATCTCTGCCGGGGCCGCATCACCGACGTCTACGAGAAGACAGGCAAGTCGGGGACCATGGCCTTCGTGGTGCGCGAGACCACCATCACCGACGGCGACGACGACATCGTGTGCGTGACACGGCAGATCACCGTGGTGAGGCTCTAAGTGGTTCGAGCTGAGACATGGCCGACAAGCCCCAGGCGTGGCAATTCGAGATGAGCGGCGAAGCCGCGAGACGAGGGCTGAGTGAATTCACGGCGAGGCGAGGGCTGAATTGATGAAGTACGCGAAGGTCTACGCCGAAGATGTCCAGATCGGTACGGAGATGCCGCCGCTCGTCAAGCCGCCCGTGCAGCAGATCCAGCTCACCCGCTATGCCGGCGCCTCGGGTGACTTCAACCCCATCCACCAGGACGCGGCCTTCGCCAGGGCCGCCGGCATGGGTGATGTCTTCGCCCACGGCATGCTGTCCATGGGCTTCGTGGCGCAGTCGGTCACCGACTGGCTCGGCGTGGGCACGGTACGAAAGGTCGGCGTCCGCTTCGCCGCCCTGGTCCGCCTGGGCGACGTCATCACCTGCCGCGGCCGCGTGGTCGCCAAGCGTCCCCCGAAGGAAGGCGACGGCCCCCAACTCGTCGATCTGGAGCTCTGGGCCGAGAATCAGAGGGGCGAGAAGGTCATCACCGGCAAAGCCACCGCCGCCCTCCCGTCACGCGCATAGCAAAGCAATGCCTCAAGATCTTTCGGGTGGGTCGATCAGCGAGCGCTACGTCTTGAGGGTCAAGCGCGCCAGATAATCGGGACCAGCGCCGCCGCGGACCAACAGTTCGGTATCGTAACCCGCCGCCGCCGCACATACACTGAGCACGCCGAAATCAACCTGGAGCCACGGAAACCGCCTACCACGTACAGAACGGTAACGGAGCTGAAATTCGTGCTCGCCCGCGTATTGCATAGATCCATACGACGCTCCGGGGCAGCTGGAGTCGAGCAGTATCTGGCCGCCGTGATTCAGCCGCTGCTTCAAACGAATAAGAAGCTCCGGCAAGCGCTTCAAAGCGCCCGCCAGGCCAATGGTTTCCTCAAGGAAAAGGATGGTATCGAATTCGCCCCGATCGAAGACAAAGACATCTGCTTGATAGACGTGGTCCAGGCCGCGGCGCTTCATCAGGTCGACCAGGGTTGGTTCGATGTCAATCGAGACCACTTCCAAGCCAGCTTCCCGAAGCAGGAGACTATGTCGTCCGGCACCTGCTCCGACGTTCAGAACCCTGCCTTTGCATAAGGCAAGAGCGATACGTTCAAGCCGTCGGCGCCGGCGACGCGGCTCGAAGCCTTGAGTGGATTTCTGTCGGTGGAAACCGCCGTAGGTTCCGCGGAGGTAGAGGGATACAGGTCGCCGCCGAACCCAGTGATCATTGAGGGCGCGAGCGTAGGGCTCGAACGGCTCGCTCAACGGGGCGCCGTGCAGCCAACGCCACAGAGCCAGAATCAGTTTCACGTGCCGCGGCCGGGATTGCTCCACAGCTATTTTGTCTCACGGAGAGCCCTGAAACCTGAAGCATCCTAGACGGTCGGTCTCACCGCCGGCTTGCCACGAGCCCCGGGGCAACATGCGGTCGAGCGCGTCGTCAGCGGGCGATGTCTCTCAACTGTCGCAGCTCGGCCGCTCTGTCGGAGACGAGGCCGGAACCAAGACAGCGGCTGGCCGTGATCGTGTCGGGCGCTCCCGCGCGGGTTCCGAAAATGACGAACCGCTGCCCGATCCGTGGCTCCGCCGGGGGCACGAAGTAGTCACAATCGCTGCCGGATATCGTCACGCGGATCTCTGCGTTCGGCTCGCCCTTGAAGGACTCAACGACCCGAAAGCGCGCCTCGGAGAACCGGATGAATGTCAGCGTTTCCCCGACGAGCACGACATCGCTCAGCCGGACCCGGCTCGGCAGGTCGAGCCGCATGCACTCACAGGCGATCGCAGTATTCACCGCGGTGACGAGCAGGAAGCCGGCGAGCGAAAACGCGAGCAACTCATGCCGCGCCACCATGCGCAACGCTAGGGCCGCGGGTCCTTGCCGTTCAGAAAGGCGCGGAGGGCCTCGGTGGTGGAAGGGAAAGCCAGCTGCTCCCACGGGATGTCGTCGGGCGCCACCCACTCCACGCAATCGTTTTCCCAGCAGGTGCGCACCTCGCCGCCGATCACGCGCGCTCGATAGACGACGATGACGATGGGCGTGCCCGGATAGGAATAGACGCCGAGAAGGCCGTCCAGGTCCACTTCGAGACCCGTCTCCTCCCGTGTCTCGCGCACGGCGGCGGCCTCGACGGCTTCGCCCCAGTCGACGAAGCCTCCCGGATAGGTCCACTTGCCTCGAGCGGGCTCGATGCTTCGCCGCGTCAGGAGTACCCGGCCGTCCAGCTCCGGAATGGTCCCGGCTACGACCTTGTGGTTGAGATAGAAGATGAACGCGCAGCCTCCGCAGACCATCTCCTGCTTGCCCTCGGGCGGAACCGGCTGCCGCGCGAGCGCGCCGCCGCAGAGCGGGCAGAAGCGTATGCTCGAGGGAGACAGGCCGTGGTGGTGATGGTGCGTGTCGCTCATGGCTGCGCTCAGTCTATCACCACCGCGGATACTGGCTCTTGCCCATCGGGCCTGCGTGCTGGAAAATGGCCGTCTAGAAGGCTGCCCAAAAAGGTCCAGATGCGAGGCGGCGCCCGGCTGTTCGAGTTGAGCGGCGGCGGCTTCTGGCCGTCGCGAGACGAGAGCTGGGTCGATTCGCAGGTGAGGCGTACTCTCTGTACGTTGAACCTGCGGCCGAGGGCGCCAACGAAGCAGATGGGCCTTTTTCGGCAGCCTGCCAGGAGGTCTCAATGCAGCTGCAGATCAACCGTACGCGGCTCGAAGAGAGCATGGCGGCGCTGGGGCGCATCGGGGAGACGCCCGCGGGCGGGCTCTCCCGGCTCGCCCTGACCGATGAAGACCGGCGCGGCCGCGATCTCCTCGTCGAGTGGATGCGCGCGGCGGGGCTCACGATCACCATCGACCGCATGGGCAACATCTTCGGCGAGCGCCCGGGCCGCGAGGGTCTGCCGCCCGTCATGATGGGCTCGCACGCCGACTCGGTGCCGACGGGCGGGAAGTACGACGGCCAGCTCGGCGTCCTCTGCGCCCTCGAGGCCATCCGCACCCTCAACGACAACAAGACGGCCACGCGCCACCCGGTGGCCATGGCCATCTTCACCAACGAGGAGGGGGCGCGCTTCCAGCCCGCCATGATCGGCTCCGGCGTCATGGCCGGCCAGATCGCCCTCGAAGACGCCTACAACGCGCGCGATCGCGATGGGCTCCGGCTGGGCGACGAGCTCGAGCGCATCGGCTACCTCGGCCCCGAGCCCTGCATCCCCCGCCCCCTCCGCGCCTACCTCGAGCTCCACATCGAGCAAGGGCCCATCCTGGAGGAGCAGCGTCTCTCGGTGGGTGTGGTCGAGGGCATCGTGGCCATCTCCTGGTCGAAGCTCGTGCTCACGGGCGTGCAAGACCACGCGGGCCCGACCCCCATGCGCATCCGCAAGGACGCCCTCGTGGCCGCGGCGGACATCGTGCGTGGCGTGCGCGAGATCCCGCGGAAGATCGGCGGCGACATGGTCGCGACGGTGGGCCGGCTGGACGTCGCCCCTAATATCCCGAACGCCATCCCCGGCAAGGTGACGATGTCCGTCGATCTGCGCGCGCCCGACGAGCACCATGTCACGCGAGCGGTGGGGCTTCTCGATCGGCTCGTCAAGGACACCGCCCGCGCCGAGGGCGTGCGGTACGAGCTCGACCACTACTGGCGCGTGCCCCGCACGCACTTCGACCTCGAGGTCGTGGACGTGATCGAGCAGGCGGCCAAGGACACGGGCGCCCGCCATCGCCGTCTGCTCTCGGGGGCGGGCCACGACGCCCAGTACATGTCGGCCATCTGTCCCACCGGTATGATCTTCGTCCCCTCCAAGGGGGGGCGCAGCCACTGCGAGGAGGAGTTCACGCCGATGAACGACATCGAGGAGGGCGCCAACACGCTCCTCCTCGCCGCCTCCCGGCTGGCCGGCGCCGACTGAGGACCATGCCGACGCGGACTCGCGAGGCCCTGCTTGCCTCGGTGCGCGAGTTCGTGGCCAAGGAGGTCATCCCGACCGCGCCCGCCCTCGAGCACGCCGATGCCTATCCGCACCAGCTCGTCGCGCGCATGCGCGAGCAGGGGCTCTTCGGCGCCCTCGTTCCCCTGGAGTACGGCGGTCTCGGGCTCGACGTCACGACCTATGCCCGCGTCATCGAGGAAATCTGCCGTGGCTTCATGTCGCTGGCGGGAGTCCTCAACAGCCACACCATGGCTGCGCTCATCGTGCTTCATCACGGCACCGATGAGCAGCGCCGGCGCCTCTTGCCGCGATTCGCGAGCGGGGAGGCCCGCGGCGGCCTCTGCCTGACCGAGCCCCACGCCGGCTCCGATGTCCAGGCCATCCGCACGGTGGCCCGGCGCGACGGCGACCGCTATCGCATCTCCGGCTCCAAGATGTTCGTCACCAACGGCCGCGAGGGCAATGCCTTCGCCCTCCTGGCCCTGACCGATCCCACCGCCAGGCCACCCCACAAGGGCATGTCCTGCTTCATCGTCGAGAAGGGCGAGCCCGGCCTTCACGTCGTCAAGTCGATGGCCAAGCTGGGCTACAAGGGCGTGGACACCGCCGAGCTTCTCTTCGAGGATTTCCGCGTCCCCGCCTCCAATCTCGTCGGCGGCGTGTCCGGCCGGGGCTTCCAGCACGTCATGTCGGGGCTCGAGACCGGGCGGATCAACATCGCCGCGCGCGCGGTGGGCGTGGCCCAGGCCGCGCTGGACGAAGCCGCGCGCCACGAAGCCGCGGCGCGGGAAGCGCAGCCCGCCCTGGCCGACATCGCCACGCGAGTCGAAGCGGCCCGCCTGCTCACCTACTGGGCGGCGGGCATGAAGGACAGGGGCGAGCGGTGCGATCTCGAAGCCGGCATGGCCAAGCTCTATGCCTCCGAGACCGCCCAGGACGTCGCCGTCGAGACCATGAGGCTTCTCGGGCCGGCCGCGCAGGTCACCAGTGGCATCGTGGAGCGGCTCTATCGCGACACGCCGCTCATGATCATCGGCGAGGGCACCAACGAGATCCAGCGGACCATCATCTGCAAGAACCTGCTCCAGCGCCATGGCGATCGACCGGGCGCCCTCGTCTCTCGAGACGGCCTCGCCACCGAGCAGAAGCAGATGGTTCTCCTCGTCCGCCAGGCCGTGGAGAAGGACGTCATCCCCGCGGTGGAAGAATACGAGGGGGCGGGGACGTATCCCGCGGCCGTCGTCGCGAAGCTCGGCGAGCTCGGCATCCTGGGCATGCTCGTGCCCGGCGAGTACGGAGGCCTCGGCCTCGACATCGTGACCTACGCCATGATCATCGAGGAGCTGGCCCGCGGCTGGACGACGGTGGCCGGACTCGTGGCCCGCCATGCCGTGGCCGCTCACGCCATCGCCGGCATGGAGCCGCGGGAGCTGAGAGAGCGGTGGCTTTCTCCTTTGACCCGTGGCGAGCGATCGGCCTGCCTCGTGCACGCCGCAGGCACGAGCGAAGCGCGGCAAGACGGGCCCGGCTGGACTCTCAGCGGCTCGGCCCCGCTCGCGGATTGTGACGAGCGCGCGGACGCGATCGTGGTCCTGGCCCCCGGGGAAGAAAGCGGCCTGGCCGCCTTCCTCGTCGAAGGAGGCGCCCGCGGTCTGTCCTTCGGCGAAGCCCGCGAGACACTGGGCGCGCGTGGCCTGCCCCTCCGAGACCTGAGATTCGACGGGGTCCGCGCGCACGGCGGGTCGAGCCCCGGTCTCGCGACGCTCGCCCTCGCCCGGACCGCCGACGCGGCCACCGCGCTGGGGCTGGCTCAGGCCGCCTTCGAGGCCGCCCTGCGTTACTCGCAGCAGCGCTCGGCCTTCGGCGTGCCCATCTGCCAGCACCAGGCCATCCAGCTCAAGCTGGCCGACATGGCCACGCGGATCACCGCGGGCCGTCTCCTGACCTACAGAGCCGCGGAGCGTCTTGATGCGGATGTCG
>DASQAK010000212.1:0-10792 GCA_035635755.1 Candidatus Methylomirabilota bacterium
GCACTCGACGCCGCCGGCCCCGGCCATGGCCTGAGCGGACCCGCGACCAGCACCCGCTGTCACCGACTCCAGAGGACAACCCAGGGGAGGGACCATGCGATTCACGGATCGAGTAGCGCTCATCACCGCGGCGGCCAGCGGTATCGGCCGCGCCACCGCCGACATCATCGGCGCCGAGGGCGGGATCGTCGTCGCGGTGGACACGGACAAGACCAGGCTCGACGCGGCGGTGGAGGCGATCAAGTCATCGGGCGGCCGCGCGCACGGCCGCCAGGCCGATGCCCTCGACCCCGACCAGGTCGGCGGCGTGGTGGAAAGCGTGGTCCGCGAGCTCGGACGCATCGATATTCTCGTCAACGCGGTGGGGGGAAGCACCATCATTCCCCGCGCCGGCGCCAAGGTCGACGAGCTGAGCTTCGCGGAGTGGCAGCGCCTCATCGCCTTCAACCTGGAGGGAACGTTTCTCTTCTGCCACGCTGTCACCCCGGTCATGAAGCGGCAGCAGAGTGGCAAGATCGTGAACATCTCCTCCATCGCGGGCAGCGGCCTCAGCGAGAGCAGCAGCAGCGCCTACGCGGCGGCCAAGGGCGGCATCATCGCCTTCACGAAGAAGATCGCGCTCGAGCTCGGGCCTTTCGGCATCAACGTCAACGCCATAGCTCCCAGCCTGACCCTGACCGAGCGTCTCCTGCCCCGCTGGGAGAAGTGGACGGCGGAGGAGCGGGCCCAGGAGACCGCCCGCATGCCGCTCCGCCGAGTGGCGGTGGCGAAGGACCAGGCGCGCGTGATCTGCTTCCTCGCCTCCCAGGACGCGGACTTCGTCACCGGCGTCACCATCGACGTCACCGGCGGGCTCTAGTATCTCGACCCACGGCTTGAGACCACCCCTCACCCGCCCTCTCCCCTGAGGGGAGAGAGATGTCGAAGAGTGATATTCCGTGAATCCCTCTCCCCCACTGGGGGAGAGGGCAGGGTGAGGGGGAGGGCCACCAGCGTAGAGGAGAGCGACCGATGGGAAAGCTGACTGGTCGGACGATACTCGTCACGGGTGCGGCGAGCGGGATCGGCGCGGCCTCGTCCCGACGCCTCGCCGCCGACGGGGCCCAGCTCCTTCTCGCCGATCTCGACGGCCCCGGGGTCGAGAAGCTGGCCGCCGAGCTGGGACAGGCGGCGATCCGGGCGGATGTCACCCGCGGGGAGGACATCGACCGCATGGTCGGCGAGGCCTACAAGCGCTGGGGCCGGCTCGACGTGCTCTTCAACAACGCGGGGGTCATCCGCCTGCAGCCCATGCTCGAGGTGACGCATGACGAGTGGGACCGCGTACTGAGCGTCAACCTGCGCGCCGTCTTCTTCGTGCTCCAGGCCGTGGCGCGCCGGATGCTCGATCAGGGACTGATGCCGGATTCGGAGCTTCGTGGCAAGCTCATCCAGACCGCGTCCATCGCTCCCTACCGCGGCGGCAATCACCTGATGACGCCCTATTCCGCCTCCAAGGCCGGCGTGGTCAGCCTCACGCGCTCCGCCGCCCAGGCCCTCGCCCCGCATCGGATCACGTCGAACTGCGTGTGCCCGGGCGCCGTCGAGACGCCCATGTGGGAGCAGATCGACAAGGAGTGGGGCGCCCTCGAAGGTCTCGGCCAGGACGAGGCGTGGAAGCGCAGGATCCGGCACATTCCCCTCGGGCGCCCCGAGCGGGCCGAGGATGTCGCCGGCGTGGTCGCCTTCCTGGCCGGTCCCGATTCCGACTACATGACGGGGCAGGCCCTCAACGTGGACGGCGGCCTCGTGATGGGGAACTGACGGCCACCTTCCGCATGGCGGCTCCCGTGGTCCGGGCGCCTCGCGGCGCGGTCATCTCCTGCAAGGCATGGCCTCAGGAAGCCGCGCTCCGCATGCTGATGAACAATCTCGACGCCGAGGTGGCCGAGAAGCCCGAGGAGCTGATCGTCTACGGCGGCAAGGGCAAGGCCGCGCGATCGTGGGAGGCCTTCGAGGCCATCGTCCGGAGCCTTCGCGCGCTCGAATCCGACGAGACCCTCCTCATCCAGTCCGGCAAACCGGTCGGCGTCTTCCGCACGCACGAGTGGGCGCCGCGCGTGCTGATTTCCAACGCCATGCTCGTGCCGAAGTGGAGCACGTGGGAGGAGTTCTGGCGCCTCGAGGCCATGGGCCTCACGATGTTCGGCCAGATGACCGCGGGCTCCTGGATCTACATCGGCACCCAGGGCATCGTGCAGGGAACGTACGAGACGTTCGCGGAGGTCGCGCGCCGGCATTTCGCAGGCAGCCTGAAGGGCAAGCTCGTGCTCACGGCGGGCCTGGGCGGAATGGGGGGCGCGCAGCCCCTCGCCGTCACCATGAACGAGGGCGTCGTCCTCGTGGTCGAGGCGGATCCCCTCCGCCTGGAGCGGCGGCACTCCTTGGGCTGGCTCGACATCGTGGCGCACGGCGTGGACGATGCCGTGCGCCGCGCGCGGGAAGCCGTGAGCCGAGGCGAGGCCCTGTCCGTCGGCGTGCTCGGCAACGCGGCCGAGGTCTTCCCCGAGTTCGTCCGCCGCGGCCTCCCGATCGACGTGGTCACCGACCAGACCTCCGCCCACGACGCTCTCAACGGCTATCTGCCCGTCGGCGTGACGGCGGAGGAAGCGCCGACGCTGCGCGCCCGGGACCCCGCCGCCTACGTGGAGCGATCCCGCGCGTCCATGGCGCAGCACTGCGCGGCCATGGTCGAGCTCCAGCGTCGCGGCGCCGTGGTCTTCGACTACGGCAACAACCTGCGCGCGGAGGCCAAGGAGGGTGGCCTCGCGGATGCCTTCGCCTATCCGGGCTTCGTGCCCGCCTACATCCGGCCGCTCTTCGCGGCGGGCAAGGGGCCATTCCGCTGGGCGGCCCTCTCGGGCGATCCTCGAGATATCCTCAAGACGGACGCGCGCGTGCTCGAGCTGTTTCCGGACAATGCCGGGCTGGCCCGCTGGATCCGTCTCGCGCAGAAGCACGTCCCCTTCCAGGGCCTTCCCGCGCGGATCTGCTGGCTCGGCTACGGCGAGCGGCATCTGGCCGGCCTCGCGTTCAACGAGATGGTCGCGCGGGGCGAGCTGGCGGCGCCCATCGCGATCGGCCGGGACCACATGGACTCCGGCTCCGTGGCCTCACCCCATCGCGAGACCGAGGGCATGATGGACGGGTCGGATGCCATCGCCGACTGGCCCATCCTCAACGCCCTGCTGAACACCGCCTCGGGGGCGACGTGGGTCTCGGTGCACCACGGCGGCGGGGTCGGGATCGGCTACTCCATCCATGCCGGGCAGGTGAGCGTGGCCGACGGCACCGCCCTCGCCGCCGAGAAGCTGGCGCGGGTGCTCATCGCCGATCCGGGGCTCGGCGTCGTGCGCCACGCCGATGCCGGCTACGAGATCGCCAAGGCCACCGCAAGCGAACACCATCTGCGAATGCCAATGGCCGAGTGACGGTGGGCGGGGTCCCCCTCACTTATTCAGCCCTCGCCTCAGGGCTTCGCCCTTCAGCTCGAACTGCGGCCCTCTCCCCCAGTTGGGGGAGAGGGATGTGGGAGTGCTCTTTTGAATCCCTCTCCCCGGAGGGGAGAGGGCAGGGTGAGGGGCGAACAGAAATCGCGCGCATGTTTTGCGGATCATCAGACTGTAGTTTGTGGTTGCGCGCTCGGGCCCCTCCCGGCTAGTGTCCTGAATGCCGTGACGGCCCCGCTGATCGTGGTGTCCAATCTCGAGAAGACGTACGCCACCCGCGGGCGCGCGCAGGTGCATGCCCTGGCGGGGATCTCCGTCGCAGTGGGTGCCGGCGAATTCATCACCATCGTGGGGCAGTCGGGATGCGGGAAGACCACCCTGCTCAAGATCCTGGCAGGCCTACTCCCGCGCTCGGCGGGAAGCGTCACCCTGCGCGGCCGGCTCGTCGATGGGCCCAGTCGCGACATCGGGATCGTGTTCCAGGACCCCGTGCTCCTGCCCTGGCGCACCGTCTTCGACAACGTGATGCTGCCCGTCGAGGTGCTGGGGCTCGATCGCAAGAGCTCGGGGAGCCGGGCCATGGACCTCCTCGGCCTCGTCGGCCTCGAGGGATTCGAGGACAAGTATCCTCACGAGCTCTCGGGGGGGATGCGGCAGCGCGTGGCCATCGCCCGCGCCCTCGTGCACGATCCCTCGCTCCTCCTCATGGACGAGCCCTTCGGCGCCCTCGACGCCATGACGCGCGAGTTCATGAACCTCGAGCTCTTGCGGATCTGGGAGGAGTCGGGCAAGACCATCGTGTTCATCACCCACTCGATCCCGGAGGCGGCCTTCCTGGCCGATCGCGTGGTCGTGATGTCGGCCCGCCCGGGGCGGATCCAGGAGATCGTGGACGTCCGGCTGCCGCGCCCGCGGGATCTGGACATGATGGCCTCCGACGAGTTCGGCGTGTACACGCGGCGGATCCGGCACCTCTTCGACGCAAAGGGATGGCTCGATTGAGCGCGCTCCCGCGGAATGCCGTGAGCCGGACGGCGCCGCCTCCGCGCTCGACGTGGACGGAGCTGCGCGAGGCGCCCGGGCCCTTCGTGCGGAGCCGTCCCCACCTCCTCCTCATTCCCCTCGTCTTCGTGGTGTTCCTGGCCGCCTGGGAAGGGGTGGTCCGGTTCTGGAGCATTCCGGCCTTCCTCGTTCCCGCCCCCAGCACGGTGGGAGGCGCCCTCGTGCGCGGCGTGCAGAGCGGGCTCTACCTGACGCACTTCTGGGTGACGCTGTACGAGGCCCTCCTGGGCTTCTGCATCGCGGCGGCGACGGGGATCATCCTGGGCGCCCTCATCGCGCAGTTCCGGGTGGTGGAGCAGACGTTCTATCCCTACCTGGTCGCCCTCCAGACGCTGCCCAAGATCGCCATCGCGCCGCTCATCATCGTGTGGTTCGGCTTCGGCATCTCGTCCAAGGTCATCATCGCGGCGACCGTGGCCTTCTTTCCCGTGCTCGTCAACGTGATCGTGGGGCTCAAGACCATCGACGCGGCCAAGCTCGATCTCATGCGCTCTTTGCGGGCGAGCCGCTGGCAGACGTTTCGGCTCGTGACGTTTCCCAACGCGCTGCCCTTCGTGTTCGCGGGGCTCGACATCGCCATCGTGTTCAGCGTGCTGGGGGCCATCGTGGGCGAGTTCGTGGGCGCCCAGCGCGGGCTCGGCAACCTCATTCTCCAGTTCAACTTCTCCCTGGACATCGCCGGGGTGTTCGCCGTGCTCATCATCCTCTCCGCGCTCGGGGTCGCGCTGCACCTCATCATGCAGGCCGTGCAGAAGCGGATCATCTTCTGGGCGGAGCCGGACGAGATCATCAATGCGTAGCAGGTTGCTGAAAAAGGCCCATCTGCCTCGTTGGCGCCCTCGGTCGCACGCTCAACGTACGTGGCCTTTCGAGCTGAGGGGCGTCGCCACGAGGCGAGGGCTGAATGACAACTACGCCTCGCGTGCGGATCAACTCAGCCCTCGTCTCGCGTCGGCCAGAGGCCGCCGCTCAACTCGAACGGCGGGACGCCGCCTCGCATCTGGACCTTTTTGAGCAACCTGCTAATCACGGAGGATCGTTCATGAAACGTGTCGCGGCTGCACTCGTGGGATGCGTGCTGATGGTGTGGGGCGCCGCGGGTCTCGCCCAGGACAAGCCGCTCAGGAAGGTGATCTTCGCGGTGACCACGAAGGACATCTCGGTGGGCCATTCCGCGCACTCGTCGCTGCCCCAGGCGCTCGGCTACTGGAAGGAGGAGGGGCTCGACATCACCGTGGCGAGCGTCGAGGGCTCGGCGGCCGGCCTCCAGCAGCTCGGCAGCGGCAACATCCAGGTCGTCTCCCTGGGGCCCGAGGAGATCCTCATCGGGCGCGAGAAGGGGGTCAAGATCAAGGGCTTCTACGTGCAGGCGCGCGAGACCATCTACCGTCTCGTGGTGCCGGTGGACAGCCCGCTCCAGAAGGTGGCGGACCTGCGGGGCAAGACCATCGGCGTCCCCGCCCTCGCCTCGGGCTCGGTGCCCGTCGCCAAGGCCCTCGTGGCCTCCGTGGGCATCGACCCCGAGAAGGACGTGAAGTTCCTGGCCGTGGGCGTGGGCGCCCCGGGCCGGCTCGCCCTCCAGCAGAAGCAGGTCGATGCCCTCGCCCTCTGGGACACCCTGCAGGCCTCGCTGGAGAACAGCGGGATGCAGGTGCGCCGGCTGGATCTCCCCATGCTGCAGGAGATGATCGGGCAGACGCTCGCCGCGCGTGACGACTACGTCACCGAGAACGCCGCCGTCCTCGTGGGCTTCGCGCGCGGCGTCGCCAAGGCCACCACCTTCGGGCTGACGAATCCGGAAGCGGCCGTGCGCATCCACTGGAAGATGTACCCGGAGACCAAGCCCCAAACCGGCGACGAGGCCAAAGCCCTCAAGGACGCCATGAACGTCTTCAACGCGCGGTTCACCCTGCAGCGCGTGGACAACCGCCCGGATCCGCGCTTCGGCATCGGCACCCTCGCCCAGTGGGACAAGCTCAAGAGCATCTTCAAGGACCAGAAGATCATCGAAGGCTCGGTGCCCGCGGCCGACTTCTACACGAGCGCGCTGGTCGAGCAGATCAACCGCTTCGACCGCGCCGCCATCGTCAAGCAGGCCAAAGAGTACAAGCCCTAGCGCGACCTACCATCCACAGTTCGAGCCGAAGGGCGCAGCCCTGAGGCGAGGGCTGAGAAAAAGAGGGGAGAGGATATATGACCTTCGAGATCATCGATGCCGACGGCCACGTGACCGAGACCTGGGAGCAGATCGCGCGCCACCTCGAGGAGCCGTACCGCCGGCGCCCCCTCCTCACGCCGTTCTTTCCCCAGGACGGCTGGGACCGGCGTCTCATGGGAACGAAGGGGAACTGGGCGGGCGACGGCAAGTCCTGGGCCGAGGCCCTCGATGCCGGGGGCATGTCCATGGGCGTGCTCTATCCGACCCTCGGCCTCTTCATGCCCTTCCTCCGGGACGCGGAGTGGGCGGTGGTGCTGTGCCGCGCCTACAACACGATGCTCTACAAGGACGTGACGAGCCAGGGCCCGCGCCTCAAGGGCGTGGCCCTCTTGCCCCTGCAGGACCCCACCGCGGCCGCCCGCGAGCTCGAGCGCTGCGTGAGCGAGCTCGGCTTCGTGGCGGGCATGGTCTCGGCCGACAGCTACTACCTGCTGGGCCACCCGCGCTTCGACCCGATCTACGCGACGGCGCAGCGGCTCCGCGTGCCCATCGGCGTCCACGCGGCGGGGACGGACATGAACGCCGTGGGGCACGAGCCTTTCCCGAAATTCATCCAGGCGCACACGGTGTCGCACGCCTTCGCCCAGCTTCGCCAGATCACCTCCATGATGTTCGACGGCATCCCCGTGCGCTTTCCCGAGCTCAGCATCGCCTATCTCGAGGCGGGATCGGGCTGGATCCCCTATTTCCTCCAGCGCATGGACGAGGAGTATGAGAAGCGCGGCGCCTCCGAGGCCAAGCTCCTCACCGAGTCGCCGACGGAGATGGTGAAGAGCCACCCCATCTACTTCTCGTGCGAGGCCGACGAGCCCCTGCTGCCGCAAGCGCTCGCCTATGTCGGCAATGACCGGATCATGTACGCCTCGGATTTCCCCCACTGGGATCACAGCTATCCCAAGTCGGTCAAGGAGCTGGCCGACCGCGCCGATCTGAGCGACGAGGCCAAGCGGAACGTCCTCGCCGCCAACGCGCGGCGCTTCTACCATCTCTGAGCCATGCGAACTTCGGCCCCTCATTTACTCAGCCCTCGCCTCGTCGCTTGAAGCAAGCGTCTCGGCTCGAACTGCGGCGCTACGTCGGGTCGCCCGTGAAGGTGCTGGACGCTCCCCGGCTGCTGACCGGGCGGGGAAAGTACGTGGACGACCTGACCTTCCCCCGGATGGTCCACGTCGCCTTCCTCCGCAGCCCGCACGCGCATGCCCGCATCACGCGCCTTGACGTGGAGCCCGCGCGCAAGGCTGCCGGTGTCGTGGCCGTCCTGACGGGAGAGGAGGTCGTGAGGCTCTGCAAGCCCTATCGGGGCATTCTCCTCCACTACCAGGGCATGAAGACGGGGGCCATGCTGCCCCTGGCCGTCGACCGGGTCCGCTGGGTCGGCGAGCCCGTGGTGGCCATCGCCGCCGCCACGCGCGCGGAGGCCGAAGACGCGGCCGAGCGCGTCAGCGTCGAGTACGAGGCGCGCCCCGCCGCCCTCACGCCCGAGCAGGCGCTCGCTCCCGGCATGGAGCCGATCCATCCGGAGCTCGGCGACAACATCATCTACGAGACCCGCCTCAGGTCGGGCGACGTCGAGGCGGCCTTCGCGGCCGCCCCGCGAGTCTACCGGCGCGCGTTCACGACCGGGCGCCACACCGGAGTGCCGATCGAGCCCCGCGGCCTCGTGGCCGAGTTCGAGCCTGCCACGGGCGCGCTCACCCTCTGGATCTCCACCCAGGTGCCGCACATGATGCAGGCCGTCCTCGCCGACCTCTTCGGCCTGGCCGAGCACCGGGTCCGCGTCATCGCCCCCGACGTGGGCGGGAGCTTCGGGATCAAGATCCACGTCTATCAGGACGACATGGCGGCCTGCGCCCTTGCGCTCACGCTGGGACGGCCGGTCAAGTGGGTCGCCGACCGCCGCGAGTCGTTCCTCTCCGACATTCACGCCCGCGATCAGCGGGTCGAGGTCGAGGTGGCGGCCGCGGCCGACGGCACGCTTCTCGCCATGCGCGCCGGCATCGTGGCTCCCGTGGGCCCCTACTCGGCTTTTCCGCGCTCGAGCGTGGTGGAGGGAGGGCAGGTGCTCCGTCTTCTGCCCGGGCCCTACCGGCTGGGCAACTATGACGCCACCCTCCGGGTCGTGGCCCAGAACAAGGGCATCACCTCCCAGTACCGCGCCGTCGGCCATCCCATCGCGACCGCGGTCACCGAGAGCATGCTGGACACGATCGCGCGCGACCTGGCCATCGATCCCGCCGAGCTGCGCCGGCGAAATCTCATCGATCCGGCGCAGATGCCGTACACCTCGGCCTCCGGCAACGTCTATGACAGCGGCAGTTACCAGGCAGCGCTCGAGAGGCTCCTCGATGCCGCCGGCTATCCCGCGCTCCGGGAGGAGCAGCGCGCCGCGCGCGCGGCCGGCCGCTGCGTCGGCATCGGGCTCTCGTGCTTCCTCGAGCTGACGGGCCCGGGCGCGCAGTTCTACGGCGTGGGCGGGGCGCCCATCTCGGGCCAGGAGGGGACCACGCTGCGTCTGGAGCCCTCGGGCGCGGTGACTGCCCTCGTCGGCGTGACGAACCAGGGGCAGGGGATGCAGACAGCCATCGCCCAGATCATCGCCGACGAGCTGGGCGTGGCAATCGAAAGCGTGTCGGTGCTGTCCGGCGACACCTCAGTCGTCCCGTACGGCGGCGGCACCTGGGCGAGCCGCGGGATGCCCATCGGGGGCGCGGCCACCCTCCGCGCGGCCGGTCTCCTCGGCGAGCGGATCAGGCGCGTGGCCGCGACGCTCCTCGAGGCCTCCCCCACAGATATCGAGATCGGGAGCGGCGGCGCCGCCGTGCGCGGGAGCCCGGACCGTCGTCTCACCTTCCGCGAGCTGGCCCGCGCGGTGCATTTCCGCTCCAACGAGCTCAAGGGCGAGGAGCCGAGCCTCGAAGCGACGGCGCACTTCAGCAACCCCGTCCCCTGGACCTTCACCAATGGCGCGCATCTCGCCGTGGTCGAGATCGACGTGGAGACGGGCGCCGTCCGTGTGCTCAGATACGTGGCCGTGGACGACTGCGGGCGGCTCGTCAACCCCGCCCTCGTCGAGGGACAGGTCGCGGGCGGCATCGCCCAGGGCCTCGGGGCCGCCCTGAGCGAGCGCTGCGTGTATGACGAGGCCGGACAGCTCCTGACCGCGACCTTGATGGACTACGCGCTGCCCACGGCGGCCGACATGCCTGCCCTCGAGGTGCACCATCTGGAGACACCGGCCCCGAGCATTCCCGGCGGCTTCAAGGGCGCGGGCGAAGCGGGAACCACGGGGGCGCCCGCGGCCATTCTCAATGCCGTGAATGACGCGCTCCACCCGCGCGGCGTGATGCTCAGCGATCAGCCGATCACCTCCGAGCGCGTGTGGCGCGCCCTCCACGCGCGCCCGTAGTGAATTTCCCCCATTCAGGTCTTGACAGCGGCGACAACTCGCCCTAACGTGCGAGGGTGTCCTCCTTGCTTGGCCGTCGACGGTGTGGCATGACGGCTGTCGCTCCCTCCCTTTCTGGCTCGAAGCCCCGCTCGGCGTCGGAGACCGCCCGCGGGCCAGCTGGCGATCGATGTCGTCCCGGAATTCATCGTTCGTAATCTTGATCCAGTCTCCACACCTCACAACCCCAGCAGAGAGGAGGGCGGATCGTGGCCATGGGAGAGATGACGGAATCCCGCGATCAGGTGCTGCGGTGGCTCGAAGACGGGCAGCGCCAGATACCGGCGCTCGTCGGGGCCCTGCACGAGAACGAGCGGATGAAGGAGCGGCTGCAGGCGCTCGAGACCGAGGCGGAGAAGCTCCGGCCGCTGGTCTACGAGGTGGAGCAGATGCGCAACCGCGCGGAGACCACCGAGCGCCTGGCCGATCGGCTGCGTGAGCAGCTGAACGGCGCCGAGGCCGAGCTGGAGCGCCACAACAAGGAGCGGACCGAGGTGGCGGAGCGGCTCACGGAGTTCATGAACGACGTGCTCCTGCGCCTGCGTCCGCGGACCAGCGTGGCCGAGGCGGCCTAGCCCG
>DASQAK010000213.1:0-6463 GCA_035635755.1 Candidatus Methylomirabilota bacterium
CGGGCGCACGAGGATCCGATCCAGGCCGTGCTGACCCTGGAAGGCGGCCTGCGCCTCTTCGCGGGCAAGATCCAGGACGTCGACCGCCGCGCCACCGAGGGGTTCCTCCGGGGCACGGCGACGATCGACGGCCTGGATGACTTCCGTGGGCACACGATGCGGCTAGCCTTCCAGAACGAGTTCGCGGTCGCCTGGCTCGACGGGGCGCCGCGCGCCACCACGCCCGATCTCATCTGCGTGATCGACACGGTCTCGGGCGATGCCATCGGCACCGAGACGCTTCGCTACGGGCAGCGCGTCACGGTGATCGCGCTGCCCGCCCCGCCCATCCTGCTCACGCCGAAGGGGATCGAGCACGTCGGCCCGCGCGCCTTCGGCTACGACCTCGACTTCGTCTCGGTGTTCGACTGATGCGTCGCATCGGCATCGACGTGGGCGGCACCAATACGGACGCGGTCCTCCTCGAGGACGATCGCGTCGTGCACGCGGCCAAGACGCCGACCACTCCCGACGTCACCACGGGCATCGTGACCGCCCTCGGGCTGTTGACGGCTTCGATGCCTGCCCGCGGGGGCGGCGTCGACGCGGTCATGATCGGCACCACCCACTTCACCAACGCCGTGGTCCAGCGGCGCGACCTGACCCCGGTGGCCGCCATCCGCATCGGGCTGCCCGCCAGCGCCTCGCTGCCCCCCTTCGAGGACTGGCCGGAGGATCTGGCCCGCCTCGTCCGGGGCGAGGTCTTCATGGTCGAGGGAGGCCACGAGTACGACGGACGCCCGATCGTGCCCCTCGACACGGCCGCCGTCCGGCAGGCGGGCCGGCGCATCCGCGAGCGCGGCCTGAAAGCTGCGGCCGTCGCCTCCGTGTTCTCGCCCCTCAATCCAACCTGCGAGGAAGAGGCTGCCCGCATCCTGCGGGAGGAATACCCCGGGCTCTCCGTCACCTGCTCGCACGACCTCGGACGGATCGGGTTGCTCGAGCGGGAGAATGCGACGCTGCTGAACGCCTGCCTGGTCGACCTGGCGGGCCGGACGACTCGAGGCTTCATGGAGGCCCTGATCCGGAGCGAGATCCGGGCGCCGCTCTACATCACGCAGAACGACGGCACCGTGCTGCCCGCCGAGCAGGCGCGGCAGTTCCCCGTGTACAGCTTCGCCTCGGGGCCGACCAACAGCATGCGCGGCGCGGCCTTCCTGTCGAAGCGTGACGACGCCATCGTCGTGGACGTGGGCGGCACCACGACCGACATCGGGGCGCTGCGCCACGGGTTTCCGCGCGAGGCCAACAACGTGGTCGAGATCGGCGGTGTGCGCACGCTCTTCCGCATGCCCGACCTGCTCTCCCTCGGGCTCGGCGGCGGAAGCCTCGTCGCTTCCGAGCCTCTCGCCGTGGGGCCGCTCAGCGTCGGCTTCCGCCTGACGGAGCGCGCCCGCGTCTTCGGGGGGCCCGATCTGACCGTCACGGACATCGGCGTGGCGGCCCGGCTCCTCGATTTGGGCGCGCGCGACCGCGTGGCCGATCTTCCCCCGTCGCTCGTCGAGCGGACGCTCGCGCGCATCTCGGCCATGATCGAGGAGGGCGTGGACAGGATGAAGACGGAGGCGGCTCCCGTCCCTCTCATCGCGGTGGGGGGCGGCTGCTTCGTCATTCCCGAGCGGCTGGCCGGCGTCTCCGAGGTGGTGCACGTGCCGCATCAGGCCGTGGCCAATGCCGTGGGGGCCGCCATCGCCCAGGTCAGCGGCGAGGTCGACCAGATCTTCCAGGGCCTGTCGCGCGAGGAGGCGATCGCCCGCGCCCGGCAGCTTGCCGAGGAGCGCGCCGTGCGGGCCGGGGCCGATCCGGCGAGTCTCCAGGTCGTCGAGGTCGAGGACCTCCCCTTGGCCTATCTCCCCGGCAACTCGCTTCGCACCCGCGTGAGAGTCGTGGGAGACATCGCCTCCCACTGATTCGCAGGTCGCTGAAGGGATTCCGCCCCACGATGCATGACCCGGCCGGCCAAAGAATCGGAGCCCGTGAGTAGAGATTCGATGGCAGTATCGTCGGAAGGTCGTGCCTGGACGCGCGCGACGGTCAATGCTGAGATCGACGTGATGCGCTTGTCCTCGGACTGTCTCCCCCTGGCGGGAGTGCCGTGCATGTCATCAAGAGCCTGATACCCAGGCGGAAGGAGCGGTCATGAAGCAATCGTCGATGGCAAGACTCGCCATGAGCATCGCTCTGGTACTCGTGGCGCTGGTCGCTACCGGCTGTGCCTCGATCATCAAGGGCTCCGAGCAGAAGGTGTCGTTCAAGTCGGAGCCCTCGGAGGCGAAGGTTGTGATCACCGACGTCCGGGTGGGGAAGGAGATCCAGGTCGGATCGACGCCCTTCACCGCTTCCCTGAAGCGAGGCGCGGGATACTTCAAGAAGGCCAAGTACCAGGTGACATTCGAGAAGCCTGGCTACAAGACGGAAGCGATCACGCTCGAGGGAACCCCCGGGGGCTGGTATCTCGGCGGCAATCTTCTCGTCGGCGGCATGGGCTATCTCATCGTCGACCCGGCGACGGGCGCCATGTGGACGCTCGAGCCCAATGACGTGAGCGTCACGTTGAAGAAGCAGGCCGCCTCCGGACGACGCGACGACGGGCTGACCGTCGCGCTTCGGGCTGACCTCCCGGCGGAGCTCGCTCCGAAGCTCAAGCCGGTCAACCTGGACGCACTGCAGAGATGACACGCGAGGCCCGCCGAAGTCCGGGCTAGCGCTCCGGAGGCCCGTGGCGGCGTCGGCGAAGATGGCCCTGACGCCGACGCCGAGATGGGCCTTCTCATCCTTGACACTCTCGCGCGTGGGACATACCATCGCTCGCGATTCCGTCTCACGACCGACCTCGGCAACAACGCAGATCATTCATTCTGATCGGGCGTCAAGCGATCGCTCGGAGCACGCGAAGCGGTCTCGGTGACTTCGAATGTCGCTCGTCCCCCTGCTCAGTCTGGTGCTGCTCACGCTGGTGGCATTCGCTCACGCGAGCCCGCCTGACCAGACGTGGCAGCCCGGTATCTACGACGACGCCGACTTCGACGATGTGATCGCTCGAATCGTCTCCTGGAGCGGCGCCACCCCGGAGTTGCTCACCGGTGCCCTGGGGCCGCTTTTCGTCGCCGCGGCGCCCAGCACGGCCGTGGAGCCCGCCGATCGCCCGCCCCGCCTGCTTCGTCCCGACGCCACTCGCAGTCCGCCGTCCCCCTAGTCTCCGCTCGAACTCCTGACGTGTGGTGGGCACAGGCATCGCCTGTGACCAGGGCGTGGTCTTTTCACGGGAGGTGTCATGAACGGATTGATCTGTGCGCCAGCGACGTCGACGGCTTCGATGGAATCATCGGTGCGCGAAAACGGCAACCTCTGGGCCATTGTCCTGGCCGGAGGTGAAGGCATACGCCTGCGCTCCCTCACCCGCCGCCTGTACGGTGACGATCGTCCAAAGCAGTACGCGGCGCTGGTCGGGGCGCGGTCGCTTCTCCGCCAGACCCTCGACCGGGTTGGCTTGCTCATCCCACCCGAGCGTACCGTCGTGGTCACCCTCGCGAGCCACGCGCGTTACGTGGAGGCCGAGCTGCGGGGTGCCCCAAGGCCACACGTGCTGGCTCAGCCCTATGACCGTGGCACGGCGGCCGGGATCCTCCTGCCCGCTCACTGGATCCAGGTTCGTGACCCGGAAGCCACCGTGGTGGTGTTCCCCTCTGACCACTTCGTCCTGGAAGAGTCCGCCTTCATGTGCCACGTGGCCGACGTGGCGAGATCCGCGCGTCATCGCCCGGAGCCGATCATCGTCCTCGGCGCTCAGGCCACGGAGCCCGAGTCCGAGTACGGCTGGATCGAGCCTGGCGAGACCGTGGCCTGGACGCCCCGGGGTCCACTGCGCCGGATCCGCCGCTTTCAAGAGAAGCCGTCTCAGGCGGCGGCGGATGTCCTGTTTCAGGATAGCTGCCTCTGGAGCATGTTCGTCTTCGCGGCGAGAGTGAGCGCTCTCGTCGAGGCCGGTCACCACTGTGTGCCCCTCCTGCACGACCGTTTGACCCGGATGGATCTCTTCCTCGGGGCGCAGCACGAGCCGTGGGCGATCCGCCAGGCCTATCTGTTCGCGCCGACGGCGAATTTCTCCCGGTCCGTCCTGGAGTTCGGCGCCTTGCCCCTCGTGGTGTCGAAGGTGCCGACGCTGACATGGTGCGACCTCGGCACACCGGAGCGGGTCGCGGGAACTCTGCGACTGCTCGGCGTCACCACTTCGTGGCTCGCGAGCTGATTCGATGATCAAGAAGGACTCGGAGCCCGACGCCGTGGAATCCAAGCTGCAGAGTCTAGTTCAACGGGTGCTCGCTGCGTGGGAGCGCGGAGATGGCAGGGCTCTGGCCGCCGAGTTCGCTGATGACGGGGACGTCGTCTTCTTCGAGGGCTCATGCCTGCAGGGGCGTGCCCAGATCGAGGCAGTCATGCAGCATCTCTTCGAGACGACCTTGAGAGGCACCCGTTGCCTCGCGCAGGTCAAGGCGCTCCGATTCGTGACTCCCGAGGTTGCTTTGATCCAGACGCTGGGTGGTGTGGCGTTTCCCGAGGAGACCGAAATCCCTGTCGAGCGATGCTCTATCCAGACGTTCGTCGCCGTGAGGATACGGGGCATATGGAGCGTTGCCTCGTTCCAGAACACGCGGATGCGGGCCGCGAGTCTGGGGATTCAACACCGCGCCGATGGGCCCGGGGGGCTAGCGCGCCGCGGCGCATTCCCGGAGCGGGCGGGCGGCCCGACGTCGGGCTCAGGAAGCCGGGCCCAGGCCAAAAAAGATGGTGGGCAAGGACCCCGATAGGACTATTCTCGCAGCGTATGCCCTGTCGGAGGCCCTTGATGGTGGCCCTCGCTGCGGCGCTGGGGCTCTTTGCCTCCCAGCTGGCCTGGGCTCAGCCGTCCTGGGCCGTCTCGCCCGCCGTCGCGCTGGAGGTCTTCTTCTCTCGTGCCAACACTGTCCTGCGCTCCGTGGATCCAGAGCGCGGGCTGGACGAGCCCCGGCAGGCCATTCTGGCCCTGGTCAACGAGGTCTTCGACGTCCAGGGGGCCGCCGCGCTCGCCCTTGGCCCCATGTGGCAATCGAGAACGCTCGAGCAGCAGAAGGAGTTCGTCAAGCTCTTCGCGGGGTTCCTCGAGCGCGGCTACATCGCGGTGATCGGCTCGAAGGCGAGCGTCAGCGACGGCGTGAAGATCCAGTACCTGGGCGAGTCCGTCGTGGGCGACTCCGCCATTGTCGCGACCACGCTGCTCACCCGCAATGGGAGCGAGCTGCCCGTCGACTACGCGATGGTCCGACAGGGCGAGCGCTGGGCGGTGCGGGACGTGATCATCGACGGGGTCAGCCTCGTGGCGAACTACCGGGCACAATTCAATCGCATCTTCCGTACCGCCTCCTGGACGGACCTGCTCGGGAGAATGCGGACGGATTCGCCTGACGCGCCCCAGCCCGTGCTCGTAGCGGCCGCGCCGAGCCCGGGGGCGGTGCCCGTCGTGGCCCCGGCGGAGATCCCCGCGCGGAGCCCGCGCGTCCCGGAGGCGATCAGCCCGCTGCTTCTGTCGCCGGCCGCCATCGCGCAGCCGGGCATTCGCCGGGAGCTGCATCTCGCGGTGCGCGCGGGCGACGAAGAGGCCGCGAAGGAAGAGAAGACACCGGGGAGGGCGCAGGAGCCCGCCAAGCCTGAGCCTCAGAGGGTTGACGCCGCGAGATCCGACACTGCGAGACCCGCGCCCGCGAAAATCGACAAGGCGGTGCCGCCGAGCAAGAGCCGGGTGGCCAGCACCTACTACTGGGTTCAGGTCGGCGCGTTCAAGACGGTGGATGCCGCAGTTCAGCTCGCGACGCGGCTCCGCAGTCAAGGCGTGACCGCGCTGCATGGGCCCCTCACGAGCACGGCCGCCCACCCGGCGGAATTGCTGGCCCGGGTCCGCGTCGGTCCCTTCCCCAATCGCGCGGAGGCGCTGGCCACGCTTCGGGAGCTGATGGCCAGAGGCTATGAGCCATTCATCGCCGAGGGCCGAGACTGACGATCGCGCAGTTCCTCCTTTCCCCGGGCCACCGATGAGCTGCCATTCGCTTCGCGGCGTCGTGATGGGCCTGGCCGCGGCACTCCTTCTCACGGGTTGTGTGGTGGCCGAGCCTGTCGTGGTCAGGACGCCCCCGCCGCCGCCCCCGCCGCAAGTGGAGGTCGTTCCCGGAGCTCCGGGCCCTGCGTACGTCTGGGTGGGGGGGCACTGGGCATGGCGCCGCGGCGGCTACGTCTGGTTGCCGGGGTACTGGGCGGTTCCGGCCACGCCGGGCTATGTGTGGACCCCTGGGCACTGGGCGGCCCGGCCCGGCGGTTATGTGTGGGTCGAGGGACACTGGCGAGTACGCTAGCGACGGGCACTGGGGCAATTTGCTTCGCCATACTTCGTTGC
>DASQAK010000214.1:0-42628 GCA_035635755.1 Candidatus Methylomirabilota bacterium
CTGAAGCGCTCGGCCAGCTCCTGGGACGAGATGGTCTTGATTCCGTCCTCTTCGAGCTGCAGGAGACAGCGCGTGTACACGGACAGGCGCCGGACCGTCATCTCCGGGATGCGGGGAATCTTGAACTGAGACCGTCGAGCCATTTCCGCGCGGCGTCGGACGTCCCGGGCACGTGGACCCGGGACGCCCGGGACTCCTGCTCCCGCTACGACTTCACGAACAGCAAGATGACCGCGATGACGAAAACGAAGAGAACGAGTGACTCGATGAAGGCCAGGCCGAGCAGCATGGCGGTCTGGATGCGCGCGATGGCGCCGGGCTGGCGCGCCATGGCATCCACGGCCGAGCCCGCGGCGCGGCCCTGGCCGAGTCCGCAGAGGCCGGCGGCCAGGCCGAAGCCGATGCCCGCGGCGAGGACGGCGAAGGCCTTCGGGAGATCCCCGGCGGCCGTCTCGGCGGCCCAGGCCATCCCGGGCGCGGCCAGAATCGCCATCAGAGTCAACGTGACAGTGCGTCGCACGGCACTCCTCCTTGTAATGGTGGTTACCGCCTAGTGGTGTTCGGTTTCCTCGACGGCCGCGGCGATGTAGAGCATGGCCAGCTTGCAGAAGATGAAGGTCTGGATCAGGGCCACCAGGATCTTGAGGGGCAGCAGGAAGCCGACCACGAAGACGACCATGATCAGGGTCGCGGGCGCCCCGATGAGGATCCCTCCCAGGGAGCCCGACAGTGCCCAGCCGAGCATCCCGTCCAGCCCCATCATGAAGAAGAAGATGGCGAGGAGGATGTGGCCGGCCATCATGTTGCCGAAGAGGCGAAGGGACAGCGACAGCGGCCGCGCGCAGTGGCTGATGATCTCGATGACGAACATCAGCGGCTTGAGGAGGGTGGGCACGGGGCCCGCGAAGTGCTTGAGGTACGGGATGACTCCCTGCTTCCTCGCTCCGATCCAGTGATACGTGAAGAACACGATGAGGGCGCAGGCGGCGGTGGTGTTGAGATTGGCGGTGGGGGCGACGAGCCCCGGCACGAGCCCCATGAGGTTCGAGGTCAGGATGAAGAGACCCAGGGTGGCGATGAGGGGCAGGTAGCGTCGGCCGTCGTGCCCGATCGTCTCGTCCAGCTCCTTGACGAACTGCTCGAGGATGACCTCCATCATGTTCTGGGTGCCGTGCGGCACCAGCTGGAGGCGGCGCGTGGCCACGATGGAGACGACGACGAGCACCGCCATGACGATCCACATGTACAGGACCTGGTCGGGGATGTGAGGGACGCGGAGAATCGGCGGGTGCTCGATGAGCTCCATGGCCTAGGTATCCTCGCGGGCGCTCAGAAGCCCCTGGCACAGCAGCACGGGGGGCAGCGCGGCCAACCCCACGCCCACGGCGACGGGATTGGCCCACCCCTGGGCCACGAGGGCGCCCAGAGCGCCGAACGTGAAGAGCTGGCGCAGGCCGACGCGACCTACCCGCACCAGGCTCGCCTGCCCGTCGGCTACGAGGGCGACGGCCCGCCGCAGATCGCGGGCGAGCCAGCGAAAATTGATGATGCCGATGAGCCCGCCGCCCGTCACTCCAGCCGCCGCGGACAGACCGGCCAGCCACCAGGCGCCCGCGCCCAGGGCCGCCACCGTCCAAGCGCCCGCCCACGTCACGCGATTGGTCAGATCAGGCATCGTCCCCGGAGTCGTCCATTCGGTTCAGCATCTTGATCGTGCGATAGAAATTCACACCCGCCGCCGCGATGCCCAAGCCGAGCCCGATCAGCAAGAGCCACGGCTGTGTTCCCAGCCATCGATCCGCGAAGTATCCGACCGCCAGCCCCACCGCGACACACGCGAACAGCATGGTCCCGAGATTGATGAGCTGCGCGGCTTGGCCACGTGGCGGCCGGTCGCTTCCCGGAGCCATGTGAACAGGAACACTATCACAGCGTTCCCGGCTGCACAAGTTGAGTCAAGTGGCTGATTTCACGCTGAAAAAGGCGGCAGAAAAGATGTCGGTCACGCACAAAGCCCCTCGATTCTCGGGAGGTCGAGCTGAGACGCTGCCCGCTGTTCGAGGCGAGAGGCGGCGCCTCGCCGACGCGAGCCGAGGGCCGAGTTGATCCCGCAGGCCGCAGTTCGAGCTGAAGGGTGAAGCCCTGAGGCGAGGGCTGAGTGATCAGCGTGGAAGTTCGAGGTGAGCGCCGCCGGCGCGAGCCGAGGGCTGAGTAAGAGGCGAGGGCTGAATAGATCGCTAGCCGAAGACGCCGCCCATTCGGCCCGCGGCCAGTCGGTTGATGACAAGGACGCTGAGGGCGGCAACGGCGATGAGAATGACCCCGAGCGCGGCTGCCTCGCTCGAGCTGCCCGCAATGTAGAAGGTGAAGATCCCGTTGGTGATCATCTCCCATCCGCCGAGGGCCAGGAAGAGCACGGCGGAAGCCTCCTGCAGCGAGGTCATGAAGGAAAAGAGGCTGCCCACGACGATCCCTTTCCAGATCAAGGGCAGGCTGATGTCGCGGATCGTCCGCAGTCCCGTGGCGCCCACGCTCTGGGCCGCCTCTTCCATGGATCGGTGGACGAGCAGGAGCGAGGAGTGGGCGGCCCGCACGGTATAGGGCAGCCGTCGCACCGCGAGCACGATCGGCATGACGATCCAGAAGGACGTCAGCCCGCGATCGAAGCCGGGCAGGTCGAAGTGGAAGGCGCGAATGTAGGCGATACCGATGGCGGTGCCGGGCACGGCCAGGATGAGCGTGTTGATCGAGTCGAGCGCTCCCCGCCCGGGCAGCCGGGAGCGCGCGAGCACCCAGGCGATGGGCACGCCCACGGCGATGCAGAGGGCCACCGCCAGCCCCGAGTAGAGGAAGCTGTTGAGAATGTACTTCGGCGTCTCCACGATGACCCGCTCGTAGTGCTGGAGGGTATAGGACAGGGGCAGCGGGGTGAGCGACCAGCCCTTGCTGAACGACGCGAGGGCCACGCCCGCGTACGGAATGAAGGAGAGCAGCATGAGCGTGGAGAGGAATCCCACGGCCCCCGCCCGCTTCCACGGGGTCAACCGGCGGCGCTCCACCACAGCATAGGAGAGCGAGGCGTAGTCCTTGAGGCCGACCCAGCGCCGGGCGACCATGAGGAAGACCACGGCGAGGATCACCATCAGGGCCGAGATCACGATCCCCATGCGGAAGATGCGGCGATCCACGAACTGCACGATGTTGAGGTACGCCTGGGGGGCGAGCAGGTCCTGGACGCCCAGGATGAGCGGCGTGGCGAAGTCCGAGAAGGTCCAGATGAAGACGAGCAGCGCCCCGGCCACGTAGCCCGGCGTCATGAGGGGCAGCGTCACCGTCCAGAACTTCCGCCATCCCCGCGCGCCCACGCTCTCCGCCGCCTCTTCCAGCGAAGGGTCGATCTTGCCGAGGGCGTCCACCACGTTGAGGGTGATCATGGGAAAGAGATGGAGCGTCTCCACGAGGACGACGCCGTGGAGGCCGTAGAGGAAGTTGATGGGCCGGAGGAGATCGAAGACGTCCTGGAGGAGCACGTTGATGGAGCCGGCCCGACCGAGGATGAAGGTGAAGCCGAGGGTGCCCACGAGGGGCGGGGAGATGATGGGGATCATGGTCAGGTAGCCGAAGAGCGAGCGCCCGGGAAAGTCGAAGCGCACGAGGAGGAAGGCGACGGCGATGCCCACCACGGAGGAGGCGGCCACCGTGGCCACGCCGAGGGCGAGGGATTTCCACAGCGCGCGCAGGTAGAAAGCGTCGGTGAAGAAGGCCACGAAGTTCGCGAGAGTGAGCCGGCCCACCTCGTCGGTGATTGCGTCGTAGAAGATCCGGAGGAGGGGGTAGACGAGAAAGAGAGCGAGGAAGAGCCAGAGCAGGCCGACCCCGAGGAGGGGGAGGGCCCGTCTAGGCATCATCGGAGAGGGCCAGCGTCACCGAGGCGGGAAAGCTGAGGGCGACGTCCCGGCCGATGGCCAGAGGCTCGTGGTGCCAGGCATCGCGGACATCGGCCCGCATGATCTGGCCGCCCGCCGCCTCGACGTCGTAGCGCACCGTGCTCCCGAGATACGAGACGAAGGCGACGCGGCCGCGCACCACGTTGCCGGCGGGCGCCGGGCGTGAATCGAGGGCGACGTTTTCGGGGCGGATGGCGAGCACGCATCGCTCGCCCACGGCCGCCTCCGCGATGGCCCGCAGAGGGCCGAGCGCCGTCTCCACGACGAGCTGCCCGGAGCTTCGCTCGCTCACCCGACCGGGCACGAGGTTGTTGGTGCCCACGAAATCGGCGACGAAGCGTGTGCGCGGCCGCTCGTAGAGCTCCTTGGGCGCGCCCACCTGCAGCACGCGGCCGTCCTTCATGACGGCCACGCGGTCGGAGAGCGAGAGGGCTTCCTCCTGATCGTGGGTGACATAGATGGTGGTGATGCGCAGCTCCTGCTGGAGGCTCCGGATCTCCGCGCGCACCTGGACGCGGATCTTCGCGTCCAGGTTCGAGAGCGGCTCGTCGAGGAGGAGGATGTCGGGGTTGAGCACGAGGGCACGGGCGAGGGCCACCCGCTGCTGCTGGCCGCCCGAGAGCTGGCCGGGGTAGCGCCCATCGAAGCCCGTGAGGTTGACCTTGGCGAGGCCCTCGCGCAGCCGGCGCTCCACCTCCGTCCGGCCGAGCTTCCTCAGCTTGAGCCCGTAGGCGACGTTGCCCGCCACCGTCATGTGGGGCCAGAGCGCGTAGTTCTGGAAGACCATGCCGATGTTCCGCTCGTACGGCGCGAGGCCGCTGACCACGCGGCCCCCGAAGCGGATCTCCCCGGCGTCGGGCTGGTAGAACCCGGCGAGGAGCCGCAGCAAGGTGGTCTTGCCGCAGCCCGACGGGCCCAGGAGCGTGAACAGCTCCCCGTCACGCACGGTGAGATCCGCCCTGTCCACCGCGGTGACGGCGCCGAACCGCTTGACGACCTCCCGGATGCGAATATCCACGAGGGCGCCCTACTTCTTCTTGAGATCCTCCCACTTGACTTCGATGTCGCTGCGGAAGCGCGTCTTGAGGGCGTCGGAGCGCTTGGCGGCCACCGTCTCGTCGTAGACGTTCGAGACGTCGCGATCGAAGTAGGAGCGCACGCCGCCCGTGAACTCCACGGCCAGCTCCGCCGTCGAGCCCGGCGCGCCCTGGACCTTGAACTTCGGCGTGATGGGGAAGAGTCCGCGCTCCATGAAGACCTTCTGCCCGCGCTCGGTGAGGAGGAACTCCACGAAGGCGCGCGCGGCCTTGGGATTTCGGGCGCCCGCCAGGATGGCCATGGGCTCGGGGGTGACGAAGGCGTTCCTGGGGGCCACGTACTTGATGTCGAAGCCCGCCAGCTTCTCCTCGAAGGCCATGTACGACGGCACCGCGAAGCCCGCGGCGAACTCGCCCTTGGCGACCACGGTGGGCACGTCGCGGCTGCGCGCGGTGAAGTGGCCGGTGTTGGCGGCCAGGCGGGTGAGCCACTCCCACCCCTTCTCCTCGCCGAGCATGGAGAGCATGACCTCGTACGTGGCGTTCGAGGAGGACGAGCGCGTGGGCGCGCACTGCGCCACCTCGCCCTTGAGCTTGGGATTCAGGAGGTCCTCCCAGTCTTTCAGCTCGGCCACGCCCAGCCGCTGGAGCCGGCGCGGATGGTAGACGAGTCCATACGGCTCCAGCGCCGTGCCCACCCAGTAGCCGTCCTTGTCCTTGAGGGGAATGGGCTTGGGCTTGCCGATCGAGGCCGGAATGGACTCCCAGGCCGCGCGCGAGATCTCGAGCTTCTGGAGCAGCTTCTGCTCGGCCAGCTTCTCGAAGAGCGCCGATTCCCCGCCCCAGAAGATGTCCGCCTCCGGCTTGCCCTTCCACTCCACGATGCGCCCGTAGGCGACCGGCGTGCCGGCCGGAATGGCGTTCACCTTCACGGTGACGTTCCACTTCTCCTTGGCATACTCGGCGAAGGCCTTGAGGGAGGCGTCGTGGATGAACTTCGAGATCGGGGTGATGAGGTTGAGCTCGCCTTCTATCTGAGCCCCTGCGGGCTGAGCCCCTACGGGCGCCTGGGCCCGGGCAGGCCCTACGAATCCGGGGCCGGCGAGCAGCAGAGCCAGCGCCGCCACGGCGGCGATCAGTCGCGTCATGAATGTCTCCTTGAAAGTGGTCAGTGGTCCGCCCAATCGCGGGCGTGCTCGACGGCCCGGCGCCACCGCGCATAGGCGGTCTCGCGCGCGGCCGGCAGCATTCCCGGCGCGAAGCGGCGCTCGAGACGCCAGCGGCCCGCAAGATCCGACGTCTTCCACATCCCCGCCCCCACTCCGGCCAGCCCGGCGGCACCCAGCGCGGTCGTCTCCGTCATCGCGGGGCGAAGAACCTCGACATCGAGCACGTCGGCCTGGAAGCGGCAGAGGAAATCGTTGGCGGCGGCGCCGCCGTCGACGCGAAGGGTACGGATGAGGACGCCCGCCTCGAGGGCCATGGTGTCGAGGACGTCGCGGCTCTGGAAGGCGATGGCCTCCAGGGCCGCGCGCGCGATGTGAGCGCGGCTCGTCCCGCGCGTGATGCCGATGAGGACCCCGCGCGCATACGGGTCCCAGTACGGCGCGCCGAGCCCGGTGAAGGCGGGCACGAGGTAGAGGCCTCCCGTGTCTGGCACGGACTCCGCGAGCGCCTGGGATTCGTCGGCCCGCGAAATGATGCCCAGTCCGTCGCGCAGCCACTGCACGACGGCCCCCGCGACGAAGACGCTGCCTTCGAGCGCATACGTCGTGGCGCCGTCGAGCTGCCAGGCGACCGTGGTCAGGAGGCCGCGCTCGGAGGCGACGGGGCGCTCGCCGGTATTGAGCAGGAGGAAGCAGCCGGTGCCGTACGTGTTCTTGGCCATGCCCGGCTCGAAGCAGGCCTGGCCGAAGAGCGCGGCCTGCTGATCCCCGGCCATGCCCGTGACGGGAATGCCCGCGGGCAGATCGCCGCCTGCCGTCTCTCCGAAGAGGCCCGCCGACGGCTTGACCTCCGGCAGCATCGCCATGGGCACCCCGAGCTGCCCGCAGAGGCTTTCGTTCCACTGCAACGTCCGGATGTCGAAGCAGAGCGTCCGCGAGGCGTTGGAGACGTCCGTCGCGTGCACGCGGCCGTCGGTGAGGCGCCAGAGGAGCCACGAATCAACCGTGCCGAAGGCGAGCTCGCCCCGCTCCGCCCGCCCGCGCGCTCCCGGCACCTCGTCGAGCAGCCAGCGGATCTTGGTTCCCGAGAAGTACGGGTCGAGGACGAGGCCCGTCCGGTCCCGGAACTCCGCCTCGAGCCCGTCGGCGCGCAGCTGCTCGCAGAACGGCGCCGTGCGGCGGCACTGCCAGACGATGGCATGGTGGATCGGGCGGCCCGACCTGCGATCCCAGACGACCGCCGTCTCGCGCTGGTTGGTGATGCCGATGGCGGCGATGTCGGAGACCGCGATGCGCGCGTGCGCGATGGCCCGCGCCACGGCTTCGATCGTGGTGATCCAGATCTGCTCGGGGTCGTGCTCGACCCAGCCGGGCTGGGGATAGTGCTGGGCCAGCTCCACGTAGCCGCTGCCCCGCACGAGGCCGTCGGGATCGATCACGAGCGCCCGCGAGCCGGTGGTGCCCTGGTCGAGGGCGAGGATGTAGCGGCGCGCCGTCATCGTCCCAGGAGCGCCTTGGCCACGTCCGGCTGGTCCGTGATGAGCACGCCGACGCCGGCGTCGATGAGGCGCCTCATGGCCGCCGCGTCGTTGACCGTCCACGCGCCGACCTGGATCCCCGCCTGTCGCGCCTGCGCCAGCGCGCCCGTGTCCACCACCGTGTGCTCGAGACCGACGAAGCCGACGCCGGCGGCCCGCAGCGTCTCCAGCTCGGCGGCCAGCGTGGTGCGCCCGAGCATCCGGGCGGAGTAGAGGGCGCAGACCGCGAGATCCGGACGCAGCTCCCTCATGCGCTTCCAGGTGGCGGGCTCGAAGGCCATCACCACGGTCGAGCCGGCCATGCGGTGGCGGTCGAGGAGGGCGAGGACCTTCTCCTCGATGCCGGGGTAGCGGGCGCGGCCGGCGTCGAGCTTGATCTCGAGCAGCATGCGGCGGCCGGCCCGGGACGCGACGGCAATGACCTCGTCGAGCGTGGGCACGGTCTCGCCGGTGACGACACCTGCCCGGTCCTTGAGACGGAGGACCTTGAGCTCGGCGACGGTCCGGTCCCTCACCGCTCCCTGGCCGTTCGTCGTCCGGTCGAGCGTCGGATCATGGATGACCATCACCTCGCCGTCCCTCGACAGGTGGACGTCGAACTCGATGAAATCGGCGCCGAGGGCGACGGCGTTCCGGAAGGCGAGGAGGCTGTTCTCGGGCCAGAGGAGGGCGCCGCCGCGGTGCGCGGCCAGGAGCGTCGCGGGCTTCCCCTGCCCTCCCACCGAGCCCGCGACGATGGCGAGGCCGAAAAACACCCAGCCCGCCACCACGACGATGCGCATCAACTCAGCTCTCGCCTCATCGTGCTTCTCGCCTCCGGCTCGGCGCACGCTTCAGCTCGAACATCATTTTTCGCTCTCGATGAGGCCCTTCACGAACCAGCGCTGCATGAAGATGATGATGGCCACGGGAGGCAGGAGCGCCATCATGGCGCCGGCCATGATGAGGTTCCACGTGGGCAGCTCGGTGCCGGTGCGCGGGATCAGCTCCTCGAGGCCGATGACCACGGTCCGCATCGCCTCGGTATTGGTGATGAGGAGCGGCCACAGGTACTGGTTCCAGCCGAAGATGAAGAGCACCACGAAGAGCGCGGCGATGTTCGCCCACGACAGGGGCAGGAGGAACTGGAACAGGAAGCGGATGGGCCCGGCGCCGTCGAGCTGCGCGGCCTCTGCCAGCTCGTTGGGAATGGTCAGGTAGAACTGACGGAAGAGGAACGTGGCGGTGGCCGAGGCCATGAGCGGGATGGCCAGCCCCTGATACGTGTTGATCCAGCCGAGAGTCCCCACGACCTCGTAGGTGGACATGAGGCGCACGGGCACCGGCAGCATGAGGGTGACGAAGATCGTCCAGAAGCAGAGCATGCGCCCACGGAAATCGAAGTAGACGATGGCGAAGGCCGAGAGCATGGAGATGACGATCTTGCCCACGGCCACCGCGACCGCCATGACCAGGCTGTTCAGGAGCATGCGGCCCATGTGAGCCTTGCGCCAGGCCTGGGCGTAGTTCTCGAGGAGATGCGAAGACGGGATCAGCCGTGGCGGCCGTTGCACCACCTCCTGGATATCCTGGGTGGAGATGACGAAGGCGTAGTAGAGGGGGAAGGCGACCACGGCGATGCAGGCGAAGAGCAGCGCGTGGATGACCACCGCATTCGACGGGAACGGTTTCTTCCGCGGCGCCGCCACCTCGACAACGCGCACGCGCTCGAGCTGCCCCGCGCCGACGGCGCTCATCGGTAGGTGACCTTCTTCTCGGCGAAGCGGAACTGGAGCATGGTCAGGCCGATGACGAGGGCCATCAGGATCACCGACTGAGCCCCCGAGGAGCCGAGGTTCAAGCCGATGAACCCGTCCTTGTAGAGCTTGTAGACCATGATCATTGTGGCGTCGCCGGGTCCGCCCTTGGTGACGGCGTCGATGACGCCGAAGGACTCGAAGAAGGCGAACACCATGTTGAGGACCACGAGGTAGAACGTGATGGGCGAGACGAGGGGAAAGACGATGGAGCGGAAGCGTCGCACCGGCCCTGCCCCGTCCACGTCCGCCGCCTCCATCACGGCGCCGGGGATGGCGAGGAGCCCGGCGATGAAGAAGGCGATGTTGTAGCCGAGATGCGTCCACGCTGTGGCCGCGATGACCAGCGTCAGGGCCACCCAGCCCTTGAGGAGCCAGTTGAACTCGTAGGCCGTCACGAAGGAGAGGAAGTACGGCAACACGCCGTAGGTGGGATGGAAGATGAAGAGGAAGATGATGCCCGCCACCGGGGGCGCGATGCCGTAGGGCCAGAGGAGGAGCGTCCGGTAGGCGGCGAGGCCCCGGATCTTCTGCGTGGCAAGCGCGGCGAGCACGAGCGCTCCCGCCACCGCCAGCACCGTCACTCCCGCCGCGAAGACGAGCGAGTTCACGACGCTCCGGTAGTACTCGGGGTCGGCCAGGAGCTTGGTGAAATTTCCAAGTCCCACGAAGGTCATGCTGTCTCCGAAGGGCGAGACGCGATACAGAGAGAGCTGGAGGGACTTCAGGGCGGGCCAGAAGAAGAAGATCATGGTCACCGCCATCTGGGGAAAGACCAGCACGTATGGCAGCCACCAACTCCGGAAGACCGTCCGCTGCATGACGCCGCCCGCCCCGTTCGCGGCCTACTGCTTGTTGGCGGCCGCGAACTCCTTGAGGAGATCGTTGGACTTGGCCACGGCGTCGTCCAGACCCTGCTTGGCCGTCTTCTTCCCCGCGAAGATGTTCTCGAGCTCGCTCTCGATGACGTCGCGGATCTGGACGAAGTTGCCGAGCCGGAGCCCCTGGCTGTTGGCCGTCGCCTTGCCCCTGGTCAGCTGGGCGAAGGCCGTCCATTGGTCCGGGTTCTTCTTGAAGTGGTAGCCCGCCTCGAGATTCTTCACGGCGCTGTTCGAGATGGCGAGATAGCCCGTGGTCACGTGCCACCACATCTGCTGGTTGGTCTCGGAGATGAACTTGAGGAACTTCGCCGTCCCGCGGTTCTCGTTGGCGGGCTTGCCCTTCATGATCCAGAGGGTGGCGCCCCCGATGATGGAGGTGGCCTTGGCGTAGGGCGGGCCCCAGTGCGGCAGCTGGCCCGAGCCCCACGCGAACTTGACGCCGCGGGTGAAACCGCCGATGAGGGCCGAGGACTGGATGTACATGGCGCACTCGCCGTTGACGAACTTCGGATCGGCCGTGCCCGTCCGCCCCCCGTAGGAGTAGACGTTGTCCTTCTGCCAGGCCGCGAGCTGAGAGACGTGCTTGACGCCGAACTCCTTGTTGATGAGGAGCTGGACGTCGAGCCCGTCGAAGCCGTTCCGCCTGGTGGCGAAGGGCTGGTCGTGCCAGGCGTGCATGTTCTCCACCATGGTCCAGGACGGCCAGCCCGTGGAGAAGCCGCACTTGGCCGCGCCCGAGGCGATGATCTTCTTCGAGTACTCCTCGACCTGCTTCCAGGTCTGCGGCGGCTTGGCGGGATCCAGCCCCGCCTTCTGGAAGACGTCCTTGTTGTAGTAGAAGATCGGCGTCGACGAGTTGAAGGGCATGGAGTAGAGGTTGCCGTCCTTCGAGTAGTAGCCCACCACGGGCGCGATGAAGTCCTTCCAGTCCATGGCGATCTCCTGCTCCTTGAAGAGCTGGTAGACCGGATGGACGGCCCCGGAGAGCATCATGGTCTGGGTGCCGGCCTCGAAGACCTGCACGATGTTCGGGGCCTGGCGCTGCCGGTAGGCGGCGATGGCCGCGGTCAGGGTCTCCGGGTACGTGCCCTTGCGGAGCGGCTTGACCTCGTACTCGGACTGGCTCTCGTTGAACTGCCTGACCAGCTCGTTGGTCGCGTCACCGAGCTGGCCCGTCATGGCGTGCCAGAACTGGATCTCCGTCTTGGCTGAGGCGGGTGACGGCGCGAGGGCGACCATGGCCGAGAAGGCGACGGCCAGGGTGATCGACCGCCAGACAGTCGTGGTGCGAGGCATGGCCGTCCTCCTCGTGGGAAATGGGTCCAAGACGCCGGTCATGCTACCGGAGTCGTGTCTCGCGGGGGTTGCGGGCTCGTGACGTTTGCGCATCGCCGCGCCAAGCGGCTCGGACTATAGCACGAATCAGACGTGCCGGAACTTGAGGCTGCGCTCGACCTGGGCCTGATAGGCCTCGAGCTCCGCCTGGAGACGCCGGGGGGACCAGGCGGCGAGCTCGCCCATGCGGCGGCCCACGGCCTCGAAGCAGTCGAGCCCCAGGCACGGGCTCTGGCCGATGCCCGTGCGGCGCAGGAGAAAATCTTGAAGGGAGACGGCCATCTCCTCGCGGACGGCGTGGTGGAGCTGGGCCACGATCTCCGGGTTCCGCGGGCAGAGCCGCTCGGCGCCGTCGGGCAGCTTGCGCAGGAGCGCGAGCACCCGGGTGAAGCCGCGCCCGTACGTCTCGACGAGGCTCTCGAGCGTCTCGCGCGAGACACCGGTGGCCGCCATCTCCTCGGAGACGTCCATCCACGCCCGCGCCTCGATCTTGCCCACCTCGTCGTCGAGCCCGTCGAGGGTCAGCTCCGTGGTGCGCGAGGGGACGCGGCGTCCGAGCGCGCGCATGACGCGGTCGCCCACCTCCTCGGCCAGGCTGCGGAAGCAGGTCAGCTTCGTTCCCGTGATGGAGAGAAACCGTCCCCCGTCTCCCTCGACCACGACCTTGTGGTCGCGGGAGACCCTGGAGGCGGAGGCGCCCTCCTCGAAGGCCAGGGGCCGGACACCCGCATACGTGTACACGACCTGGTCGAGGGCCACGCGCGGGTCCGGCAGGGCCGGGCGCACGGCCCCGAGCAGGTACTCGACCTCCTCGCGCGTGGCCCACAGCCGGTCGGGATCGCCGTCGAAGTCGGTGTCCGTGGTCCCGACCATGGAGAACTGGCGCCACGGGATCACGAAGATCATCCGGTCGTCGGCGGTCGAGAGATAGACGGCGCGCTCGGTCATGCGGGGCAGCAGGCAGTGGATGCCCTTGGTGGTCCGGAGCACGCGCGCGCCCGCCTCGCGCACGCCCGCCAGCTCGCGCAGGCGATCGACCCACGGCCCCGCGCAGTTGACGATGACGGGGGCGCGCACCGTGTGCACCTGCCCGGTCAGGAGATCGCGCACCCGCACGCCGTCGAGCCCTCGGGGGCCCCGCGTCACCTCCTCCACCTCGCAGTAGTTGTGCACGCGGGCCCCGTGACGGGCCGCGGACAGCGCGTTCTCCAGGCAGAGCCGCTCGGGGAAGAGCAAGAGGTCATCGAAATAGTAGCCGGCGCCGCGAAGATCCGCGGCCTGGATCGAGGGCTCGAGGGTGAGGGCCTCCACGGGCGGGATGACGCGGAAGCGCTCGGTCTCCTTCCCCGGCGTGAGGAGATCGTAGAGCCACATGCCGATGCGCACCGTGATGAGCCCGCGCTTCGAGCCGCGGTACACGGGCACGAGGAAGGGCAGCGGGCGGACGAGGTGCGGGGCCAGGCGCTCCAGCGTCTTCTTCTCACGCAGCGACTCGCGCACCAGGCGGAATTCGGCCAGCTCGAGGTAGCGCAGGCCGCCATGAATGAGCTTGGAGGACTTGGAGGAGGTTCCGGAGGCGAAGTCGCCCTTCTCGAACAGGGCCACGGAGGCGCCGCGCAGGGCGAGGTCGCGCGCGACGCCCGCTCCCGCCATCCCGCCGCCGATGACGACGGCGTCGAACGTGCCCTCATCGATTCCCGACAGCCTGGTCACTCCACGAGCTCCCGGATGGATCGTAGCACGTGGTCCGGAGCGGTCGCGGCGATTCGGGGATCGCCGGGATGCGTCACTCCGGACAGCACGAGAATGGTCGCCAGTCCGAGGCGGCGGCCCATGAGCATGTCGGTCTCGAGGCGATCGCCCACGATCACGGACTCCCCCGGCGCGCAGCCGAGGGCGGCCAGCGCCACCTCGAGGATGATGGGCGAGGGCTTGCCCACCACGATCTCCACGGTTTGATCGGTCACCGCCTCCACGGCCGCGATCATGCCCGCGCAGTCCGGGATCTCCCCGCCCTCCACCGGACAGGTGCGGTCGGGATTCGTCGCGATGAGGCGGGCGCCGCCCCGCACCGCCTGCAGCGCGGTGTTCAGCTTCGCGTAGGTGAAGGTGCGGTCGAAGGCGATCACCACCCACCGCACGCTCGCGTCGTCGCGCACCTCGAAGCCGTGCGCGTGCATCTCCGCCTGCATGGGCGGCTCCCCGATCACGAAGACGGGGGCGCCGGGATCGAGCGTGCGCAGGTGGCGGGCGAGGACGAGGGAGGAGTTGATGACGTCGTCGGCCGAGGCGGGAATCCCCAGTCGCGTCAGCTTGGCCGCGTACTCCTCGCGCGTCTGGAGGGGCTTGTTCGACAGGAAGGCGACGCGCCGCTCCTCCGCGCGCAGGGCGGCGATCGCCTCCGCCGCGCCGTCGATCAGCTGCTCGCCCAGATAGACGGTCCCGTCCAGATCCACGAGCCAGCCGCGATACGGAAAGCGAACCCCCATTAGCGCACTAGCGGGTTGACGGCATGCCGGGTCGAGATGCGAGCCAGACGAGGCCCGAGGGAGGAGCCAGCCCGAGGCGTATGCATCTATACGTTGAGGGCTGGCGACGACCGAGAACGAAGTATGGCGAAGCAGGTCGGCCCGGCACGGTTGCTAGCGGAGCAACGGTAGCACCGCAGACTGAGCGAGATCGAACAGCGGAGCCGGCAACAGGCCGAGCTGCACGACACCCCACAGGGCGACCACGAGGGCGAGGGCGCCCGCGAAGGACGGGACGACGGAGGTGGGCGTTCCCTCGGGCTCGCGCATGTACATGCTCACGATCACGCGGAGATAGTAGTAGGCCGCGACGGCCGAGTTGAGCACCCCGATGACGGCCAGCCAGTAGTACCCGGAGCGCACGGCGGCGCCGAAGAGATAGAACTTGCCGACGAATCCCGCCGTAGGCGGGATCCCGATCAACGAAAGCAGGAAGATCGTCAGGGCCAGCCCGAGCAGCGGGTGACGGTTCGCGAGCCCCGCGGTATCCTCGAGACGCACCGCCTCTTCCCCGCCCCGCTCGAGAAGCAGGATGACCCCGAAGGCCCCCGCCGTGGTGAAGGTGTAGACGAGGAGATAGAAGAGCACGCCCGCGTTGCCGAGGGCCCCGCCCGCCACGACCCCTATCAGCATGTACCCCACGTGGGCGATGGAGGAGAAGGCGAGCATGCGCTTGAGGTTCTGCTGGGCGAGGGCGACCACGTTGCCCACCGTCATGCTCAGCACCGCCATGCCCCAGAGGAGGAGCGCCCAGTCCGCCTGCACGGGACGGAGGGAGGCCAGGAGCAGGCGCAGGAACGCCGCGAAGGCCGCCGCCTTGGAGCCGGTGGCGATGAGGGCGGTCACGGAGGTGGGCGCCCCCTCGTAGACGTCGGCCGTCCACATGTGGAAGGGCACCGAGGAGATCTTGAAGCCGAAGCCCACCACGAGAAGGCCAAAGCCGATGAGGAGGAGGGGATCGCGCCCCGCCCCCGCCGCCACGGCCACCCCGAGCTTGTCGAGGTTGGTCGAGCCCGTGGCGCCGTAGATGAGGGCGATCCCGTACACGAAGAAGCCGGAGGCGAACGCGCCCAGCAAGAAGTACTTCATGGACGCCTCGCCGGCCTCGATGCGCGAGCGGAAGAAACCCGCGAGCACGTAGAGAGAGAGCGACATCGTCTCGAGGCCCAGGAAGATCACGATCAGGTCGTTGGCGCTGGCCATGATGACCATGCCCACGGCGGCAAAGAGCACGAGGATGTAGAACTCCCCCGACTCCTGGCCGCGCCGGCGGAGGTAGTCCATGGACAGGAGCAGCACGAGCCCGGTGGCGTAGCCGATGACGAGGTTGAAGAAGAGGGCGAAGTTGTCGAGGACGACCATGCCGCGGAAGGCCGAGACGTCGGAGCCCCACAGGAGCACGGTGGTCACGAGAGCGACGACCACGCCGGCCAGCCCCACGAATCCCAGATGCTCGTGCCGGCCGCGCGGGGGCAGGAGATCGAGGGCCATGAGCACGAAGCCCGTCACCGTGAGCACGAGGGCCGGCGCGATCGCGACCAGTCCGGCGAGCACGTCCGTCATGGCGTGCGGGAAGCGAGGGCGGCGGTGGCGGCCGCCTTCGTCTGCACCTGGGTGATGAGCGCCTGCACGCTCGCCTCGGTCTTGCTCGTGAAGGCCACCGGGTACACGCCGATCCAGAAGATCAGGGCGAGCACGGGCGCCAGGATCACCCACTCGCGGGCCGAGAGGTCTGCGAGCCGCCGGTTCTCCTCGCGGGTGACGGGGCCGAAGACCACGCGCTGGTACATCCACAGGAGGTAGACGGCGGCGAAGATGATGCCCGCGGTCGCCAGCACGGCGGCCAGACGGTGGACCTGGAAGGCGCCCACGAGGATCAGGAACTCGCCGACGAAGCCGTTGAGTCCGGGCAGCCCGAGCGAGGAGAGGCAGACGATGAGGAAGAGCGCGGACATGGCGGGGACGACCGTCCAGAGGCCGCCGTAGTCGGCGATGAGACGCGTGTGCCGCCGCTCGTAGAGCATGCCCACGATCAGGAAGAGGGCGCCCGTGGAGAGTCCATGGTTGACCATCTGGATGATGCCGCCCACCAGGCCCTGCGGATTGAGAGTGAAGAGGCCGAGGACCACGAAGCCCAGGTGGCTCACGCTCGAGTAGGCCACGAGCTTCTTGATGTCCGTCTGCACCGTGGAGACCCACGCGCCGTACAGGATGCCGATGACGGCGAGGGTGAACATCCACGGCGCGAAGGCGAGGGTGGCCTGGGGAAACAGGGGCAGGCAGAAGCGCAGGAAGCCGTAGGTGCCCATCTTCAGGAGCACGCCCGCCAGGATCACGCTGCCCGGGGTCGGCGCTTCCACGTGGGCGTCGGGCAGCCACGTGTGGAACGGCCACATCGGCACCTTGACGGCGAAGGCGAGCGCGAAGGCGAGGAAGAGGAGGTCCTGCGCGCGTCCGGCGGGCAGCACGTAACGGGCGAGCACGGGCAGGTCGAAGGTGTAGGTGCCCGTGGCCGCCCCGTGCAGGAAGTAGAGGGCCAGGATGGCCACGAGCATGAGGAGCGAGCCCGTCAGCGTGTAGAGGATGAACTTGATGGCCGCGTAGACGCGGTTCGGTCCCCCCCAGATCCCGATGATGAGATACATCGGGATGAGCATGGCCTCCCAGAAGATGTAGAAGAGGAAGAGATCGAGGGCGAGGAAGACCCCGAGCATCCCCGTTTCGAGCAGGAGCATGGTGATGGCGAATTCCTTCCAGCGCCGCTCGATCGAATCCCACGAGGCCAGGAGGGTCAGGGGCATGAGGAAGGTCGTGAGCAGCACGAGGAGGAGGCTGATCCCGTCCACGCCCAAGTGGTAGGAGACGCCGAAGGTGGGCATCCACGGTGCCTGCTCGACGAACTGATAGTCGGCCGCGGCAGGATCGAATCGCGTGTAGAGGGGCAGCGACAGGGCGAACGTCACCACGCTGGTGACGAGCGTCGTGACCTTGACCAGCGTGTCGCTCCGACGCGGGAGCAGGAAGATGACGGCCGCCCCCAGCGTCGGAACAAACGTGACCAGCGAGAGTACGTGGGTCACGGGTGGGCGAAGAGCAGGAACGCGATCACGGCGACGGCGCCCACGAGCATGGTCAGGGCGTAGTTCATGACGAAGCCCGTCTGGAGACGGCGCAGGCCGCGGGCCCAGCCGAGGATCATCTCGGCCACGCCGTTGACGAGGCCGTCGATGACCTTGGGGTCGAAGACGCGGGCGAGCCAGAGCGAGCCCCGATAGATGGGCTGGACGATGAGGGCGTCGTAGATCTCGTCCACGTAGTACTTGTTCAGGAGCAGCTTGTGCACGGCCGTCCGCGGCACCCCGATCGCCGCGGGGTCGACGGGCCGGCGCCCGTAGATGAGCCAGGCGAGGAAGACGCCGCTCGCCGCCACCACCACGGCCACCGCGGCCAGAGCGAGCGCCGTCACTCCGCCATGCACGGCTTCCTTGAAGGGCAGCACCGGCGAAAGGAAGCGCGCGAACGCCGTCCCGTGCGCCGACGGCACGCCGAGGACGCCCGCCCCCACCGTCAGCACGGCGAGCACGGCGAGGGGAAGGGTCATGACGGTCGGCGACTCGTGGACGTGATGCGCCTGCTCCCTCGACATCCGGGGCGCGCCCATGAACGCGAGGAGGAAGAGCCGGCCCGTGTAGAAGGCGGTGAGGAGCGCGCCCAGGAGCAGGATGAGCCAGAGTGCGATGTGGCCTTCGTGGAAGGTCGAGGCCAGGATCTCGTCCTTCGAGAAGAAGCCCGCGAAGGGCGGCAGACCCGCCAGCCCCCACGCGCCGACGAAGACCGTGACCGTCGTCACCAGCATGCGGGGGGCGAGCCCGCCCATTTTTCTCAGGTCCTGCTCGCCGCCCAGCCCGTGAATGACGCTGCCCGCGCCGAGAAAGAGCAGGGCCTTGAAGAAGGCGTGCGTCACGAGATGAAAGACGCCCGCGGCGTAGGCGCCCACGCCCACACCCACGAACATGTAGCCGAGCTGGCTGATCGTGGAGTAGGCGAGCACGCGCTTGATGTCGGTCTGGACGAGGCCGATGGTGGCCGCGAAGAGCGCGGTGAGCCCGCCCACCCACGCCACGATCTCGAGAGAGAGCGGGGCCATCTCGAAGAGCTTGTGGCAGCGCGCCACCATGTATACGCCCGCCGTCACCATGGTCGCGGCGTGGATGAGGGCGGAGACGGGCGTGGGGCCTTCCATGGCGTCGGGCAGCCAGGTGTGCAGGGGCAGCTGCGCCGACTTCCCGCAGGCGCCCGTGAAGAGCAGGAGGGCGATGGCGAGATACGTGCCCTGGCTCACCGCGTCGGTGGCATTGGCGAAAACGGCGCCGTAGTCCAGGGTGCCGAAGGTCGTCCAGATCAGCATGATGCCGAGGCCGAAGCCGAAGTCGCCCACCCGGTTGACGATGAAGGCCTTCTTGCCGGCATCCGTGGCCGACTGCTTCTCGTACCAGAAGCCGATCAGGAGGTACGAGCAGAGCCCGACCGCCTCCCATCCAACGTAGAGGAGGAGGAAGTTGCCCGCGAGCACGAGCATGACCATGGAGAACACGAAGAGATTGAGATACGTGAAGAAGCGCGCGTAGCTCGGATCGTCGTGCATGTAGCCGGCGGAGTAGAGGTGGATGAGGAAACCCACGCCGGTGACCACGAGGAGCATGACAGCCGAGAGCTGATCCACCTGCACGGTGATGGCGGCCTTGAAGGCGCCCGCGGCGATCCACGGGAAGAGCTCGCCGACGTACGTCTCTCCGTGGAGCACGCGGAGGAAGACCGCGCACGAGACGAGGAAGGAGAGGCCCAGCGCGGGCACCGCCACCCAGTGCGCGCGGTGGCCTGTCGCCCGGCCGAAGAGGGCATTGACGAGCGTGCCCACGAGCGGAAGGAACGGGATCAGCCAGACGAGTCGTGACATTGTGCTTTTCTGTACAAACCCGCCACACTCTAGCGGAAGGGTCCGGGGGTGTCAAGGACGGGCGGGCGTACTGGGCCAATTTGCTTCGCCAGATCTACTCGGCCCTCGCCTCGCAGCAGAGTTGCTTAGCTCGAAATGCCACGTTCTCAGTCGCCAGCGACGCTCAACGTACAGAAAGTACGCCTCGCGCCGCTGGCTCCTTCGGGCCTCGTCTGGCTCGCAACTGGCCCAGTACGCGGCTTCCCACTCGCACACTAACGGGCCGTGCTCGTGCCGTCGTTGTCGCGGGCGGGGTCGACCCAGCCGAAGAACACGAGCGGGACGAGATAGAAGAACAGGAGATGCCCCGTGGCCATGCGTAACGTGATCGCCGCGCGCGTCACCACGTCGTCCTCGACCATGAGACAGAGGACGAAGTTCATCCAGGCATAGAGGGCGGCGCCGATCACGAGGAAGCGCAAGCCCGGGGGCACCGCGGTCACGAGGCTTCGCCAGTCGTGGACGGCCACGCGTCCCCATTGCCGCCGGATGGCCGCGGTTCGCCGGAGCCGCGCGATCATCCAGAGCGCGAGGAGGAACATGCCTGCGCCCAGCGTCCCGATGGTCCGCTCGCCGAGGAGACGCGCCCACGGCGTGAACGAGAGGAGATGCGCGGCGGCGCTCGCGAGAAAACCTATCGCGGCCAGCCTCATGGCGATCACGGCTCGCACTACAGCACATTCCTGCGGGTGGGGCGAGAGGACCTTGCTATCCTTGCCGTATGGCCCGCTCCACCGTCCGATTCTGGTTCAGCATCATCGTCATTCCCACCTTCCTCGTCGTCGCCGTCCTCGGCTACTTCGCCTGGCGGCAGTCCGTTCCGGGCATCCGCGCGGTCCTCGAGCCGGTCCCGCGCTGGATCGGGGTCAAGACGCCGCTCGCCGTGGATCTGCGCGCGGTGCGCGGCGGCGTCCGCTCGGTGGAGATCCGCCTCAAGCAGGGCCCCGCGCGCGTGGTCCTCACCAAGCAGGCCTTCACCGGTCCGGAGTCGAATGCGCAGCGCGTCGAACTCCTGATCAACGGCGGGACCCTAGGCCTGCGCGAAGGCGGCGCCGTGCTCGAGGTACGCGCCCGCGACGGCTTCTGGCGGCCCATCCGCGTGGACGACAAGCCCGTGGCCTCCATACCCGTCACCCTCGACTTCACGCCGCCCTCCGTCGAAGTCGTCGCGGCCACGCGCTACTGGGCCAAGGGCGGCGGCGGGCTCGTGGTCGTGCGCTCTCGAGGCGCCTCGCGAGTGGCGGTGGGCGTGGGCCCCCTGTCCTTCCGCGCGTATCCCGCGGGGCCGGCGGACTCCAATCTCCACGTCGCCATCGTCGCCCTCCCCTGGAATTACGAAGTGGGGACGCCCATCGCCGCCGTCGCCCAGGACGAGGCGGGCAACACCACCACGCGCAACGTCGCCGTCGAGGTCAAGGGCCGGCGCTTCAGGAGCGACGTGATCGACGTGAAGGACGACTTCCTGGAGCGCAAGCTTCCCGAGCTCCTGCCCGAGCGCGGCGGGGCGATCCCGCGCGACCAGCTCCTCGAAGCCTTTCTCACCGTCAACCGGGACCGTCGCAAGCAGGCGGAGGAGACCAAGCGCACGCTGGCGGCCAAGACGCAGCCGCGGCCGCTCTGGGACGGCGTCTTCCTCCAGCCGCGCAACACCAAGGTCTTCTCCAACTTCGCGGAGACGCGCACGTACCGCTACCACGGCCGCGAGGTCGACACCCAGGTCCACTTCGGCTACGACCTCGCCGCCGTGCGCCACGGGCCGGTGCCCGCGGCGAACACGGGCGTGGTCGTCTTCGCGGGTCCGCTATCGATCTACGGCAATACCGTCATCGTGGATCACGGGCTGGGCCTGCAGACCCTCTACGCGCATCTCTCGACCATCGAGGTCAAGGAAGGCGATCAGGTGCGGCAGGAGCAGGAACTGGGGCGGTCCGGCGATTCCGGGCTCGCCATGGGCGATCACCTGCACTTCGAAGTGCTCATCGGGGGGATCTCGGTTACCCCCGTCGAGTGGTGGGATGCGCGATGGATCCGCGACCACATCGGCCGGCCCCTGCGCGAGGCGAGCCTGCTCCTCATCGAGTCGATCATGCCCGAGCTGGCGAAGGAGCAGGCCGCGCCGCCGCCCCGCCGTCGTCGCGCGGCCGCCGTGCCTCCGCGCTCCCAACCGACCACGAAGACCGAGAGCCCTTAGGCAGGCTACCGGGAAACTTTGACGAGGGGAAGGGCGCCTTCCATCTCGCCCTTCATGACGGGGTGCTGGTTGCCCCCGACCGAGCGGGACTTCTTGGCCACCTGCTGCTCGAGGTACTCGTAGAGCTCCTGGACGGTGACGATGCCGTCCTTGTTGAGGTCGGCCGCGCCCTTGAGCCCTTCCACGAGGTAGTAGGTGAAGATGCCGTGCCCGAGCTCCGGCAGCTCGATGGACACTTCGGAGGGGCGCGAGGCCGTGATGATGGCGCGCCCCTTCGAGCGCGTCAGCCGCTCGAGGAACTGGTCGTCCAGGTTGCTGGCCCGCGTGCGCTTGGAGCTGAAGGTGCGCCCCCCCGCCGCGCCGCTGTAGCAGGCGTCGAGGAAGACGACCATGCGCTCGGCCTCCACCCGGCTGAAGATGGTCTGCATCTCGTCCATGGGCAGCGCCGTCGAGTACAGATCGTCCGGGTCGGCGTCGGCGGGGATCAGGTACTTGGCGAGCCCGTCGCGCTCGACGCCCCGCTGGTCCACCTCGGGAGCGCCGTGACCCGCGAAGAAGATGACCACCGTGTCGTCCTTCTTGGCCGAGCGCGCGAGGAAGGTGCCGAGCGCCCACTTGATGTTGCGCAGGGTCGGCGGCTTCTCGCTCTTGTCGCTCAGGAGGAGCACGTGCTCCTTCTTGAAGCCGCCCGGTCCGATCAGGACCTGGTAGAGGGCCTCGGCGTCCGCCACGCTGTAGCGGAGCGAGGGGATGTCCGTGCTCTGATAACGTCCCACGCCGATGACGACGGCCCATCGGTCGCTCGCCGTCTTCACCGGCGGCGGCGCGGCGGGCGCCGCGGCCACCGGGGTGGGCTTATCGTAGATGACGGTGCGCAGCTCCTGCTTGATGGTGCCGTCGGACTCCGTGGCCGTCACCACGATGGCATTGGCGCCTTCGCGGAAGGTGACGGGCGCGCTGACCGCGATCGAGCGCGGCGGCGTCTTGTCGCTCTGCTGGTGCACCTGGGTGCCGTTGAGGGCAACCGTGACCTTGGCCACGCCCTTGCTCGACGTCACCAGCGCAGCCACCACACTCGATTCCTCGCTCACGCGGGAGCGGTCCTCCGGGTAGCGGAACGACACGGTCAGCGGCGCCGCCTTCTCGTAGTAAACCGTCCGCACCTCTTGCTGGGTGACGCCGTCGGCATCCGTGGCCGTGATGACCACGGTGTTCTGGCCCTCGCGGAGCTTGAGGGGCAGGTTCACGGCCGCCGAGGTCGTGCCGGGCTCCTGGCGCGCGACCTCGACCCCGTTGAGGGAGACGGCCACGCGGCGCACGCTCTTGCCGCCCGAGGCGAGCCCGGCCAGAGCCACCGTCTCGTTGTCGAAGCGCGCCTGATCGACCGGCGAGGAGAGCGTGACCTGGAGCGGAACCGCCTTGGGAGGAGGAGCGGGCGCGGGTGAGGCAACTTGAGGCGGCGGCTGGGGAAGAGATGGGGCGCCCGGAGGTGGAACGGGGGCACCGATCGGCGGAACGGAACCGGGCGGCGGGCCCGCCACGCCCGGGCCTCGCGGCGGCAGATAGAAGACGCCACGGGCCTCCTGCCGGGTCGTGCCCTCGGCATCCACGGCGGTCACGATGACGACGTTCTTGCCCTCGCGCAGCTTGATCGGCACGTCCAGCGCGATCTCCGGCTTGGGGGCGCGTCGCTCGTTCTTGCTCGCCACCTCGGCGCCGTTAAGGGTGACGACGACCGAGGCCAGACCCTTGCCCGCGGTGACCTTGCCCCCCAGCGTGAGGGTATCGGTGCCCACGCGCTCCCTCTCGGGCATGCCCTCGAGCGCGAACTGTATCGAACCGGCGGTGGGGTGATCGAGACCCACGAGCTGGAATCGCAGAATGCCGTGGGCCCCGTCCGCCTTGATGTACTGGCGCGCCTCGGGCGAGTACCAGAGATGGTTCTCGAAGCTCCGGCCGCCTGGATTGGTGAAGGTGAGCACGATGTGAAAGGCCTTGAAGGTTCCCGCGAACACCTGCACGTCTTCGTAGTCGACGACTCGCCAGCTGATGGAGACGGGAAACGAGCGCCCCGCGCTGCTCGGCGTCTCCCAGTGGCTGTTCTGATAGCCGGACTTCCCCACCTCGAGCGGCCACTTCAGCTCGATCGGCGGACTGAAATCGATGACGCTGTCGCCCCGCTGCGCGCGGGCGATGCCGAGATCCTTGGTCAGGTGGATCTCCCAGCGCGGCCTCGTGGAGAAGACGTAGACGTCCTTCTCGATGCGGATCAGCTCGTAGAGGCCGTCGTTGCGGACCCACTTCTCGCCGAGCGTGTACGTCGGCCGCTCGGCCCGCGGCTTGGTCTGCGCCTGGGCGAGCGCGGGCGAGAGCACGAGGGCGAGGGCGAGCGCCGACGCGAGACGGGCAAGAGCCGTTCGAGCTGAGACGCGGCCCGATGTTCGAGGTGAGCGGCGGCCCATGGCCGTCGCGAGGCGAGGGCTGGGTTGATCCCGCAGGCGTGGCAGTTCGAGTTGAGCGGCAAAGCCGCGAGACGAGAGCTGAGTGGATCCGCGGCGAGGCGAGGGCTGAGACAATCGCTTCAGGCCTGAACAAACCATGTGACGACCGTATCCGGGTGGATGGGGTCGTGTCAAACCTGGCGAGAGGAGGAAACTTGCCTGGAAGCTCAGGTACTTACCGACGCGCCGCAAGGTCTCGCGCGTCGACGAACTCCCGCTGGGCGAGGTCGGTCAGGCCGGTGGTCTCGTAGACCTGGCCGAGGATCAGGTGCAGGGTCGGCTCGTCGGGATCCTTGGCCAGAGCGGCGAGGAGCTCGCGCCGGGCCTCGGCGTAGAGACCATCGCGGAGGAGATAGCCGGCGCGCATGATGGCCACGCTCGAGTCGGGATAGCCGGGGAGCGAGGCGGGGACGAGGATGCCGAGCGACTCCCGCACGCGCGTGGCATCTCCGGACGCCAGGATCTCGAACTCGGTCTGCTGGACCGGCTGCCCCGCGGTCTCGAGCTGCCAGAGATAGCGGACGCCGGGCTGGAGCGCGGGCGCGGAGGCGGGATAGGTGACCGGGCGTCGCGGAAGATCCGCCTGCTCCCAGAGAAGCCCCTGGGCGGAGAGCACGCGAACGCGGTAGCGCAGGGTGTCCGAGCCGGTCCACTCGAAGGCGACCGCGCCCGGGAGGATCTTGGTGTCGCGCGGGGCGAGCTGGACCACGCGCGGCGGGCGCACGTTGCGCACCGAGAGCGGGAGATAGGCCAGGTCCTTCTGCTTGCCGGAGAGAAAGTCCGTGACCCCGCCCACGAGACCCCGCAGCTTGTCGCCGGAGGCGGCGGCAGCAGGCGGCTGCACCGTGAACGGCGAGTTGGCCGAGGAGACCGATTGCGCTCCCCGCCCCCCCGTGAAGACGACGGCCGCGCGCGCGGCGCCGCCCGCGCGGATCTGGTCGCCCGCGCGCAGCGCCTGCAGAGGCTGCGCCGCCCCCCACGCGGACTCCCCCGCCCGCTTCACCTCGACCTGGCCGCCCTCCGCGCGGATCTCGGTGACCACGGCCACGGGATCCGCGGCCATCGCCACCGTCGGAAGGACCTGCGTCCATCCGAGCAGAACCGCCCCAAGCAGCACCGCCAGAGTCTTGACCATGCTCAGCGCTCTCCCTCGCCGGGCTCCGGCGGCGCGACCTCGTAGATCCGCACGGGCTCCTCCCGTCCCTTGACCTGCACCAGTCCGCGGTCGGTCACGCCCACGTCCAGCTCCGCCTTCCGATAGGCCGACTCCGTCACCAGCATGATGGTGCCGAGCTCCTTGTTCAAGCCCTCGACGCGGGACGCGAGATTGACCGTGTCCCCCACCACAGCGTACTTGACCTTACCCTCCCGGCCGACATTTCCCGCGAACACCTCGCCGGTGTGCACGCCGAGCCCCATGCGGAGCGGCGGCAGCCCCTCGGACTCCCAGCGCCGGTTGAGGCCCGCGAGGGCCCGCTGCATGCCGAGCGCGCTCTCGACGGCGTGGCGGGCGTGATCCGGATCGTCGAGGGGAGCGCCGAACACGGCCATGATCGCGTCGCCGATGAAATCGTTCACCATGCCCCGATGCTCGAAGATGGCCGCCGTCATGGCGTCGAAGTACTCGGTCAGCCGCGCGGCCATCTGTTCGGGCGCCATCCGCTCGGAGAGCGTGGTGAAACCCCGCAGGTCGGAGAAGAGGATGGAGACCTCGCGTCGCTCGCCCGCCAGCTCCTCGGGTCTGCGCTCGACGCGCGCGGCGACCTCGGGGCTGACGTAGCGGCCGAGGGCCTCACGGAGCCGCCGCCTCGCCAGGAGATCGGCGCCCAGCCCGAGGAGGGCCACGGCGAGCACAGGAAGGAGAAAGTCCACGAGGTAGCCGCGTCTGAGCGCGGCCAGGCTCGCGGGGATGCCCAGGATGGCCGCGGCGGCCAGGCAGACCGCCGTTCCCCAGAGCGGCCGCATCGCCGTCATGACCAGCCCGGCGAGGAGCACGGCCACGAGCTGGACGCCGAGCACGGCGATCCACCCCGCGGGCCGGACGAAGCTCTGGGTCAGCAGCATCTGGGCGATATTCGCCTGGATCTCGACCCCGGCCATCCGGCCGAAGGGCGTCATGTGAAAGTCGCGACCGTCCTGGAAGGTGCCGCCCACGAGCACGATGCGCCCGCGCAACGGATTGTCACCTGCAATGTCGGCGCCGGCGTCACCGATGGCGGCGATCGCGTCCGAGGGGATGGTCAGGAAGCTCCCGGAGGGACCGACGAAGTTGATGGGGAGAACCTGACCGGCCTCGGAGGCCTCGGACCGGGTGACGGCGGCGCCGAAGGCGACATCGCGGCCCACCTTGACCACGACGCGCCGGACGATGGCGTCGCCGTCCACGGGGACTTCCGGCGCGCTCAGCACGATCAGCTTCGCGAGCGACGAATCGGCGAGCGGGCCCCGGTCGGGAAGCGCCGCGCTCGCCACCACGAGCCGGCGCGAGCCTTGCTCCGCGAACTCCGCGATGGCCCGAGCGAGAGCCGCGTCTTCCGCGGTGGGCCCCGCCGTGCGAAAGGAGATGTCGAATCCCACCGTGGCGGCGCCCGCGCGCGCGACCCCCCGCAGCACGCGGGCCAGGTAGTCGCGCGGAATGGGCTGGCGCCGGCCGAGGGCGTCGAAGGCCGCGTCGTCGACGGCGACGATGACGATGGTGCCGGGCTGGCGCGGGCTCTGCAGATACATGAGGAGGTCGAGCGCCCGGACCTGGAGCGACTCGAAGTAGCCCATGGCCGAGCCCGCCGTCACCGCGCAGGCGGCGATGGCGCCCACCACCCAGAGCTGGCGCAGGCGGGCCTGTCTCGCGCGCCACCATCCCCCGAGGCTCATCCAGCCCCCGAGTCTACCGCCGACCGGGCATCATCTGAGCCGGCAGCCACAGCGCCAGCTCCGGGACGAAGAAGAGGATGGCCACGAGCACGATCATGAGGATCACGTACGGCGTGGTGCCGACGGTCACCTCGCGCGCGCCGGCGCCGGGCATGAGGTTCTGGATGACGAAGAGGTTGAGGCCGACGGGCGGCGTGATGAAGCCGATCTCGAGCCAGACGACCATGATGATGCCGAACCAGACGGGGTCGAAGCCCAGGCCCGTGATGAGGGGAAAGAGGATGGGGAGCAGGATGATCATCACCGACAGCTCCTCGAGAGCGTAGGCGATGACGAGCAGCACGGAGAAGATCGCCGCGAAGAGCGCCCACTTGGGCAGCCCGAGGCTCAGCACGGCGTTGAGAAGGGCCTTGGGCGCGCCCAGGAGCGCGATGACGTGGGAGAAGATGGCCGCGAACAGGATGATGAGCATGACCATGGAGGTGGTGCGCACCGTCTCCCGGAAGGTCTGGCTCAGAGCGCGCCAGGAGAGATTGCCGTACCAGAAGGCCAGCAGCATGCTGACCACGGATCCCAGCGCCGCCGCTTCCGTCGGCGTGACGATGCCGAGGTACATGGAGCCGAGCACGACGAAGATCAGGATGGCCACGGGCGCCACCTCGCCGAAGGAGCGGAGCTTGTCCCGGAACGACCCGCGGTCCTCGGCCACGCGGGGGGCCTTCTCGGGCCAGATGAGGGCGTACACGACCACGTAGACCGCGAACATCAGGGCGAGCACGATGCCGGGAATGATCCCGGCCATGTAGAGATGGCCGACGGAGGTCTCCGTCATCACCCCGTAGATGATCATGGGCACGGAGGGCGGGATGAGGATACCCAGGGTGCCGCCCGCCGCGATGGAGCCGATGATGAGCGGCCGTCCGTACCCTCGGCGCTCCATCTCGGGAATGGCGATCATCCCGATGGTGGCGGCGGTGGCCACGCTGGAGCCGGACACCGCGGCGAAGATGGCGCACGAGAAGATGCTCGCCACGGCCAGCCCGCCCGGGAGAAAGCCCACCCAGCGCGCCACCGCGGTGAAGAGGCCCTTGCCGATCCCCGAGTGGAGCAGGATCCCGCTCATGAACACGAAGAGGGGGACGGCGATGAAGGAAAAGCTCGTGGCGTTGGTCCAGGCGATGGATCCGACCACGCCCATGCCCACCGTCCAGCCCTTGAGGTACAGGAGGCCGACCACGCCGGCCAGCCCGAGCGAGATCGAGATCTCGAGCCCGAGCGCGAAGAGGAGGAAGAGGAGCGCGATGAGGAGCGTGCCGAAGAGGGCCTCGCTCACCGCGCCTCCGGCGAGGGAGGCACTTCGTCGCGGCCCGCGGGGGGCCCGAGAGCGGCGCGGACCTGGCGGCCCAGCGCGATGATCATGGCGCCCGCCATGAGGGCGAGGCCCGCGGGAATGAGCAGCATGGGCAGCCAGAGCGGGTAGAGCATGACGGCGGAGACGCGGCCGTAGTGCAATGCGGTGAGGGCGGACTGGGTGGTGACCCAGATGACGGCCAGGAGGAACACGATGCCGATGGCCAGGTTGAAGACGCGCAGCCACGCGCGCGCCGTGGGCGACAGATGAGTCGTGACGAGGTCGACGCGGACGTGACCGCCCACGCGGAACGTCTGGGCGGCGCCCCCGAAGACCACGAGGAGCAGGAGGAAGGGCCCGATCTCGTCGACGAAGAGCTGGGGGCGGTCGAGGAAGTACCGCATGAGCACGTCAAAGGAGATGAGCACGGCGAGGACGAGGACGGCGACCCCGGCGAGCAGCCCGGCCGCCCTCGAGGCCTTCGCGATCACGCGGCGGACCGGATCAGGAGGCTGGCTCTGCTCCGAAGCCCATGACGCGCGACAGCTCGCGCGCGCGCTCCACCACCAGGGCGCCCAGACGCTCCTGGTCGGCGGCGAGGCGCTTGCTCGGGCCCCCGACCACGAGCCCGGCCAGGAGCTCGCCCCGCCGATCGAAGACGGGGGCGGCAATGCCGGCGGCGCCCTCGGCGATCTCGTCCACCGAGATCGAGACTCCCGCCGCGCGAATCTCCTCGATGGCGCGCCGCAGGGCCGAGCGCGTGACCGGCGTCTGGGGCGTGAAGGCCCGGAGCTTGGTCGTGCGCAGGTACTCCTGACGGCGGGTGGGCGGGAGGTGGGCGAGCAGGAGCTTGCCGATGGCCGAGCAGTAGAGCGGACGGCGAAGGCCGAGGGGCGGCGTGTAGCGGATGGGATCGCGGCCGTCCACCTTGTCGATGTAGACGGCCACGGACTCATCGCTGGCCATGGTGGCGAGGAGCGCCGTCTCCCCGCTCTTCTCGGCGAGGTCTTCCAGAAAGGGACGCGCCAGCTGGGGCAGCTCGCGGTTGGAGAGGGCGGCCATGGCCAGGGTGAAGGCGGCCGGCCCCAGCTGATAGCGCCCGTCGGCGGATCTCACCAGGTAGCCCAGCCGGGCCATGGGACGAAGGAGGTAGAGCAGGCTGCTCTTGGGCGAGCCCAGCCGCTGGGAGAGCCCCGAGAGGGTGGCGCCATCCCTGCGCCGCGCCAGGGATTCCAGGACCTCGAGGGCCCGGCCGAGGGCCCGGGGTCCCGCGTCCCGGCTGCGCGGACGCGGCTGTCCTGGGCTCGGTTCCCTGGTGATCGCGGCTATTCGCATTTGTGAACCCCTGTTCGAAAGACCGAACGGCAGAGTGACATGGCGGCGGCGGGTGTGTCAACCCGGCCGGTATCGCCCCCAGGGCAGCGCGGCGCGGAGAAGAGCCGCCGGGGGGACGAAGTCCCCGAGGACGCCCATGAGCAGTTCGAGGAGGGCGGGGCGACGCAGGAGGGCGTGGGCGGCGGCATTGGCGAGCCGGCGCCGCGCGATCACGAACTGGAGGGCGCGGGTGAGCCGCTCCTTGCCGCGGAAGCATTCGCGGCGGGCAGCAGCAAAAGGCCGAAGCGCCGCGGCGTCGAGCGTGCCGCGATCGAGGGCGGCATGCGCCACCTCGGCAAGGAGCTCGGCGGATCGGAGCGCGGTGAAGATGCCCTCGCCCGTGAAGGGGTCATAGAAGCCCGCCGCGTCCCCGACCAGCATGACGCCGCCCGCCCGTGGCGCCTTGACGCGGTAGGCGAGCGGGCCCATGGCCTGCAGGCTCCCCACCGGCTTCATCCCCTCGAGCCGGGAGGCGAGCCGCGGCAATTGCCGCAGCCGCGCGCGGAAAAAGGTCTCGAGCCGGCCCGCGAAGGGGCGGGCATGGGCCAGGGGGACGACGAGGCCCAGATTGACGAGACCAGGCGCGACGGGATTGAGGATCGCGTAGTCGGGTGGATCGACGAAGATCTCACCGCGCTCGTCGAAGCCGCGGAGCCCGGTCACGTGCTGGATGAGGGCCATGCGCCGGAGGGGGTGCGGACGCAGCAGTCCGAGGGCAGCGGCAACGGCGGAGGCGCGCCCGTCGGCGCCGATCACGAGCCGGGCCCGCAGCTCGAGCGCCCGGCCCTCGGCATCCTGGGCGTGGACGCCCGTGACGTCCCTGCCCTCCTTCACGAGCCCCGTGACCCGGTGGCGCTCGCGCACGTCCACGGGCAGGCCGCGGGCCCGCTCGACGAGGATGTGGTCCAGCCTCTCGCGGGGAATGGCCAGCGCGTAGTCCCGGTGACTGCGCCAGGGCCCCGTCGTGGGATAGGAGCCGACGATCACCGTGCCGTCGGGCGCCACGATCTTCATGCCGCGCAGCGGCTGACCGCCCGCCTCATCCACCGCCTTGAGGGCGCCCAGCCGGTCGAGAATGCGCGCGGACTCCGGCGACAGGTACTCGCCGCAGATCTTGGGACGAGGGAAGGCGGCCTTGTCGAGCAGGGTCACGCTCCAGCCGCGCTCGGCGAGGAGAATCGACGCGGCCGTACCCGCGGGGCCCGCGCCCACCACGATCACGTCGCGCGCGCTCATGTCCTGGCCCTGACCGCGCAGAGACGGAAGGCCCACGCGTAGCGATGCACGCGCACGCCCACGAGGTCGGCGCGCCGGGCGAGGGATTCGACCTCGCGGCACGTGTAGGCGCGCCGGACGGACATGGGCCCGTCGTGTCTGGACATGCGGCTCTTCGCGAGGAGCCGCGTGGTCAGCCAGACCACGGCATGCGCCACCCGGCTCCGGAAGAGATCATTGGCGACGAGTCCCCGCCGGGCGACGCGGTCCATCTCGGCAAGGGAAGCCGCGGCCTCGGCGGGCGTCAGGTGATGGAGCACGAGGGCGGAGATGGCCACGTCCACCGAGCGCGGGCGCACGGGGAGCGCGAGCGCGTCGCCCTGGATCAGCGTGATCTCGGGATAGCCGACCATGCGGTCGGCGGCGGCACGAAGTGTCTCCGCCTCGCGGTCCAGGGCGAAGATCCGGATGGAGCGCCCGGCCCGACGTGCCCACCGGACGAGCGCGCGGGGGATGTCACCGCCCCCGGTGCCGACGTCGAGCACCGTCAGGCGGCGGTCCGCTGGCAGGCTCGCGATGAGACCCTTCACGTGACGCAGGGTCAGCCGCGTTCCGCCGAAGAAGCCATTGAAGCGCGCGATGTCGTCCAGGTTCTGCGAGAGGTCCGCGAAGGGCGCGGGCCCGTCGAGCATCTCGACGGCGTCGTGCGCGCGTTCCATGAGCGCCAAGAGCGGCCCTTTACCAGCGGAGCAGCGCGCCCTCGGCCGCGAATCCCGGGCCGAGCGCGATCATGAGCCCCCAGTCGCCGGGCACGGGCTGGCCCGAGCGCAGCGTCTCTTCGAGCACGAAGACCACGGTGGCCGAGGACATGTTGCCGAGATGGCGCAGCACGTGGCGCGAGTGGGCGATCTGCGATTCGTCGAGGTCGAGGAGCCGGCGCGCCTGCTCGATCACCCGGCGGCCCGCCGAGTGCAGCACGAAGTGACGCACGTCCTCCTTCTTGAGCCCCTGCGAGTCCATGAGGAGGTCGGCCATCTCCTTCATCATGGCGGCGCCGATGCGTCGCACGTCCTTGGAGAGCACGACGCGCTGCCGCCCTCCGGGAAACTCGAAGCCCATGGCCCCGAGATGCTCGGAGCGGAAGAGGCTCTGATGGCCGACGAGGGCAGGCCCCTCCCCCTCGCCCGCGATGGCCATGGCCCCCGCGCCATCCGCGAAGATGGCATGCGCCACCGCGCTCTCCAGCCGGTCATCGAGGAAGTAGGCCGTGGAGCAGATCTCCACCGCCACCACCACCGCGCGGTGCCGCGGGAAAGCGCGCACGTGATTGTGCGCCTGCTGGAGGGCGACCATGGCGCTCGCGCAGCCCGTGTCCCCCACGTGGACGCGCTGGATGCCGTCCTTGAGGCCGAGCTCGGCGATGAGATGCGCATCGAGGCTCGGGCAGAGCCGGCCCGTGCACGTCGTGGTGGCGAGGAAGTCGACGTCGGCGAGATCCCATCCCGCCCGCGCCACGACGCGCCGAACAGCCTCCTCTCCTAGCTCAATGCTGCCGCGGCGGAAGCGCTCGCCCAGCTCGTCCACGCTCTCGCGCGGGGTGAACGTCTCGGGGTCGAGGTAGAGATGGCGCCCCTCGATCTCGCTGTTGGCGAAGAAGCCCGCGCGGCGGGCATCCTCGTAGCCGGCCATGCGGAGGAGGGTAGCCTGGTCGAAGCGGTGGCGGGGAGTGGCGGTCGACACCGCGACGATTCTCGGCGTCCCCATGTCGCGAGGCTACACCCGCCCCCTTGCCCTGTCCACCGAGCGGGTGTAATGGAACACGGAACGACACGAAAGGAGACTCTCATGCCGCTCTTCGCTTTCGAAGGCAAGTCACCGCGCGTGCATCCGACCGCGTTCATCGCCCCCACCGCCGTCCTCATCGGCGACGTCACCGTCGAGGAGAATGCCTCCGTGTGGTACAACGCCGTCGTCCGCGCCGACTTCTCGCCCATCGTCATACGCCGCGGCGCCAACGTGCAGGACTGCTCGGTCATCCACGTCACGCCGGCCGGAGGCTCCGACATCGGAGCGGGCTCGACCGTCGGCCACCTCTGCCTGATCCATCAGGCCACCCTCGGCGAGGAATGCCTGGTCGGCAACGGCTCGACCGTCCTCGACGGCGTGAAGATCGGCGTGCGTGCCATGATCGGCGCGGGCTCGCTCGTGACGCCCGGGACCGAGATTCCGGACGGCGTGCTCGCGCTAGGCTCGCCATGCAAGGTCAGGGGCCCGCTCGCGGGGACACCCGCCGAGCGCTGGGTGGCCATGAACCCGAAGGGCTACCAGGCTCTCGCCCAGCGACACCGCGTGGGAGTCGCACCAGCCTGACGGTGGCCCGGCGATCCCTCATAGGACGGCTCTGGCGCCGGCTTCTCCTCCTGGGCGTCCTCGCCCTCGTCGCCTGGCTCGCGTGGGAGGCAGCGACCTGGCCCGACGTCAAGGCGCTCGGTACTCGCGCGCCTGTGACCACGGCCTTCATCGAGCGCTACAGGGAGCGCGAGCACCAGGCAGGACGCCAGCCGCGCGTCGCCTATCGCTTCACGCCCTATGCGGCGATCTCCCCTCACGTCAAGCGCGCGGTCCTCGTGGCCGAGGACATCAACTTCTTCTCCCATGGCGGCTTCGACTGGGGCCAGATCCGGAGCGCCGTCGAGGAGGCCCTCGACGACAAGAAAGAGGCGGCTCGCGGAGCCTCCACCATCACCCAGCAGCTCGCCAAGAATCTGTGGCTCTCGCCGAGCCGCAACCCGCTCCGCAAGGTGAAGGAGGCGATCCTGACCTGGCAGCTCGAGCGCTCGCTGTCCAAGCGGCGCATTTTCGAGCTCTACCTCAACGTGATCGAGCTGGGTCCGGGCATCTACGGCGTGGGTCCCGCCGCCGAGAGATATTTCGGGAGGCCCGCGGCCGATCTCGACGAGGACGATGCGGCGCTGCTCGCGGCCTCACTCCCCCGGCCGTCTCAATGGCATCCCGGCGTCACCAGCCGCGCGTATCAGCGCTACGCCTTCTCCATCCGCTCGCGCATGGGCAAGGCCGAGTTCCTCTGGAAGCAGATCTAGAGAGCTCGTGAGGAATAGAACTTGGATCCCACGTTTTTCCGCTTGACAGCCCTGGCCGGGTGACTTGGTCATGCGGCGGCAGCCCTCGGTAAGAGCCGGTCCAGCGGCCCGCACGCGGCCGCTGCTGCGCGAACGGCGTGGGACCCGATCAAAACCCATTCCTCGTCCGAACGTCGCTCATCCCGGACCCTCCCCGGAGCTCGAAAACCAGGGTGTAGAGTCGCCTCAACCTCAGGAGGGCTCGCCATGCAGATCCATTCGCCATCTACTCAGCAACCTGTTTCGGAGGTGGATCGGCTCGGCGACGAGATCGCCGAGCTGTCCGCGCACCTCGACGCGGCCACCGCGCGCCTGCTCGATCTGATCCGTGAGTTCGACACACGCGGGGGATGGAACACGGGCTTTCGCTCCTGCGCCGCCTGGCTCTCCTGGCGGGTGGGGCTTGACCTGGGCGCGGCCAGGGAACGGGTCCGGGTGGCGCGTGGCCTCGGGACGCTGCCGCTCTTGGCCGAGGCCCTTGGCCGCGGCGAGCTGTCCTACGCCAAGGTGCGCGCCCTGACCCGCGTGGCCACGCCGGAGACGGAAGCGCGCCTGCTGGGCGGATCGTGCGCGGCTGGCGCTGCGTGGATCGGCGCGCCGAGGCTCGGGAGGCTAAGCGCCCGCATAGGAGCCGCGCGCTGCACGTGTATCACGACGAGGATGGCACGGTAGTGCTCAAGGGACGGCTCGAGCCGGAGGTGGGAGCGCTGCTCCTGCAAGCGCTGGCCGCAGCCCGGGAGAACCTGTACCAGCGGGGCCGTGAGCGGGCCAGGGCCGCCACAGGCTTCGGAAACGTTTCCGCGGAAACGCCCACACCGGCCCAGCAGCGGGCCGATGCGCTGGCCCTGCTCGCGGAGACGGCCCTGCATCGCGGCCTTGATCCCGGCGCCCCGGGCGAGCGCTACCAGGTGGTGGTCCACGTCGACGCCCCGGTGCTGGCCGATCCGGGGCAGCCGGGCCAGTCTGTCCTGGAGGGGGGCACGCGCGTTTCCGCGGAAACGTCCCAGCGCCTCGCGTGCGACGCCAGCCGGGTGGTGATGCGCCATGACGATCAGGGCCGCCTACTGGAGATCGGGGCCCGCACCCGGACAATTCCTCCCGCCTTACGCCGCGCCCTCCACCATCGGGACCAAGGCTGCCGTTTCCCGGTGTGCGGACTGCGCTTCACCCAGGGGCATCATCTCCGGCACCGGGCCCACGGCGGCCCCACCACGCTCTCGAACCTCGCGCTACTCTGTCGCCGGCATCACCGCGCGGTGCACGAGGAGGGCTACCAGGTCGTGCGCTTACCCGACGGGGCACTCCAGTTCCGGCGACCGGATGGCCGTCCGCTCCCCGACGTGCCGCTGCCGGCTGCGGTCCCTGAAGACGCCATCAAAGTGCTCCGGGCGCGTCACGACGCGCAGGGCCTTCATGTCAACGCGAGGACCGCATGCGCCGGCTGGCTCGGGGAGCGACTGAATGTGAGGTGGGCGATCGACGTGTTGCATCCCCTGGCGGTGAGCGCGAGACCTTGCCTAGCTGAGACGCTAACCCAAAGCTCAGCCGGGGTGTCCACTCCAACAGGTGGCAGCCCGAAGGCGCCATCATAGAGACTCACGAGACTAGCCGCCGATGATGCCGCGATCGCGCAGGGCCTGGATCGCCGCGTCGTCGTGGCCGAGGGAGCGCAGCACCTCGTCCGTGTGCTCGCCCAGCCGAGGCGCGCGCCTCGGCGTGGTCTTGGTCTCCCCCTGCATGGCGATGGGGCTCGACACGGTGCGGAGCCCCGGCACGCCCGCGTCGTCGAAGGGCACGATCACTCCCGCCGCCGCCATCTGCTGATCGCGCGTGGCCTCGGCCACGGTCGCGATCGCCCCGAAGGTCAGTCCCTCGGCGTCCAGACGCGCGCGCCATTCCTCCCAGTCGCGCCCGGCAAAGACCGCGTCCAGGATGGCGATGAGCGCCTGAGAATTGGCCCGGCGGTCGCCCTGCCGCTTGAAGCGAGGATCCTCGCGGAGGTCCGGGCGCTCGATGGCCCGGGTGAACGGCTCCCACGCCTTGTCCTCGGCGAGCAAGGACAGCACGAACCAGCGCCCGTCGCGGCAGCGGTACATGCTGGTCAGGGCGTTCAGGCCGCGCTCCCGCGGCAGCGGCTCGGCGAAGGCGGCCCCGCAGAGGGCGGCCTGGATGAGGAAGCTGTTGGCCCAGGCGCCGTTGGCCATGAGGGAGGTCGAGACCTTGGAGCCGCGGCCCGTGCGCTCGCGGTGATAGAGGGCCATCATGATGGCGCCGAAGACCGCCATGGCGGTCGGAAGATCGCCCATGCCCGGCATCGAGCGGGCGGGCGCGGCGCCCACGGCGCGCACGCGATCCATGAGCCCGGTGCGCGCCCACCACGCGTTGAGATCGAAGCCCGTCTTGCTCGCCTCCGTCCCCACCTCGCCGTAAGCGGTGAGCGAGGCGAAGACGAGACGCGGATTCTCGGCGCTGACGTCCTCCCAGGTGAGCTTGAGCCGGGCCAGCCGGTCCGGCACGAAGTTGGTGACGAGGACGTCGGAGCGGCGGACGAGGGCGAGCAGGATGTCGCGCCCCTCGCGGGTGGTCAGGTCGAGGGCGACGCTGCGTTTGTTCCTCGAAGACAGGAGCCACGCGTACTCGACGTCGCTCCGCGGAATGCCGGGCAGGTCCTGGAGCTTGCGGTACGTGTCCCCGCCCTCGGGCGCCTCGACCTTGATGACGTCGGCGCCAAAATCGGACATGACGGTGGCCGCCGCGGGCCCCGCCAGCCAGGTGCCGACGTCGAGGACCTTGAGGCCGCCGAGGACGGACACGATCAGCGCGCGTCGCGCGCGCTCGGCGCCAGGGCCGCGCGCACGCGAGGCAGCACCTCGCGCGCGACCCGCGCCGTGTAGCCGCGCTCGGGATCTTGCGGCACGGGCGGATCGGGGATGGGATGCAGCACCACGTAGTCGAACTCCACCTGCGCGTCCCGGAGCACGTGCACGAGCTGATCCGCCACCTCGATGGGCCCGCCGCGCAGGCTGAAGGCGTCGGCGGCGCTCGTCGGCAAGAAATCGACCGCGCGGCCGCTCGCCTCGAGGTCGGGCGCGTGATGGAAGTCCGGCCAGACCTTGTGCTGGCGCTTCAAGGCCTCGGGCTCGGGCCCGGACCACGTGAGGCCGGGCGGGTCGAAGAGCCGGGGCGAGTACTCGTAGTAGCCCGCGGCCAAGGACTTGGCCATGGTCATGGCGCGGCTCGGCTCATCGACGAGCACGGTGTGAAAGATGGCGGCCAGCCCGACGCGGGCGGGATCGCGACCGGCTTCCGCCGCGCCCGCCCGGATGGCCTCGACGGCGGTACGGATGTTCGCCGGGTGAGTCCCCACGCGGATGAACACGCCGTCGGCCACGCGGCCCGCCATGCGCAGTGTGCGCGGGCCGCCCGCGGCGATCCAGATGGGCACGGGCCGATGATGCGGCAGCCGCGCGGGCCGCTCGGCGCCGACCTCGACCGACTCGCCGTCCAGCAGCGCCCGCATCAGGCGCGTGCTCTCCTCCAGGTCCTTGACGCGGGCGGGCTTGAGTCCGGCCAGTCTCACGGCGGTGTCGCCCACGCCCCAGCCGAGGAGGACGCGGCCGGGCGCCAGCTCGTCGATGGTGGCGATCGAGGACGCGGTCACCGAGGGATGCCGGTTCACGGGATTGGCGAGGAGCGGACCGAGCGTGATCGTCGTCGTCGCGCGCGCCGCCGCGGCGAGGAGCACGTAGGTGTCCCGCCGCCGGAGCTGGGAGTCGGGCTGAAACGCCGCGTCCCACCCGAGCATCTCCGCGCGGCGGACATCGGCGGCCAGCGTGTCGACGGAGCGGGAGTCGAACCGGTTCAGCCCGAAGCGGGGAGCCTTCATGCCTGGCTCTCCCGCGCGGGCCCGACCAGCGTCGCGCCGCCGTCCACGACCAGCGTCTGGCCCGTGATGTACCCCGCGTAGTCCGAGAGGAGAAAGCGCACGGCGTGGCCGATGTTCCAGCCCGTCCCCTCGATCCCCAGCACGGAGGCGCGGCGGCGCTGGTCGCGGGCGGCCGGGGTCATGCCGCGCTCGTAGACCATCGGCGTGTAGACCGGTCCCGGCGCCACGCAGTTGACGCGGATGCCGTCCTTCCCGTGATCGACGGCCATGGCGCGGGTGAGGGCGATCACCGCGCCCTTGGACACGGTGTAGACCGTCAGCCCCCGCGGCCGCAGCGCGGAGATCGAGGACACGTTGACGATGGCGCCGCCTCCGCCGCGGATCATGGCGGGGATGGCGTGCTTGGCGGCCAGGAACATGGTCTCGACGTTGACCTGCATGACGCGACGCCAGTTCTCCTGCGTCTCGTCGAGGACGGATCCCCGGCTGCCGATCCCGACGTTGTTGTCGAGGAAGTCGAGCCGCCCGAAGCGATCGAGCGCCGTCTTGACCATGCCCGCGCAGTCCTCGGCGCGGGTGACGTCCGCCTGGAGGGCGAGGCCCTCGCCTCCCTGGTCCTTGATCATGCGAGCCGTCTGCTCGGCGAGGTCGATCTCGCGATCCACCACGATGACCCGCGCGCCCGCCCGGGCCAGGAGGATGGCGGCCGCGCGGCCGTTGCCGATACCCGTCCGCGCCGCTCCCGCGCCCGTCACGATGGCGACTTTCCCGCTCAGTCCCCAGTCATCCGGCACATCGAAGCTCGAGGCCATGGGCTCCCTCGTGATTCCCTATCTGTTCGGGCTGTCGGTTCGGTCGGTTCGAGTGGACGTACGACGTTGGCCCGTCCGCGCTCAGGCAGGCCAGGCGGCGGCGTGCGTGCCGAGCGGCACGGTGGGGCGAGACCAGAAGGCGGGCGTCTCCGAGAGCCGCGCGGCGGGCTTGACGTGGCGGAGCCGGCCGAAGGGCGTGTCCATGTCCGCGATGAGGTCCTGGACCGCCTCCAGCGAGAGATCCTGGGTGCGGGAGCCGTCCACGCGACCGAGGGCGTCGACCCAGCGCCCCGTCTGAGCCAGCGACACGCGAACCAGATAGCTCCCGCCCTCACGCGCACGGCGAGCGAGGGCGATCAGCGCCCCGAACGCGGCGAGATATCCCGTGCCGTGATCCACGACCTGGGCGGGCAAGTGGTGCGGCCCGTCCGCGCCGACGGCGAAGCCGTGCTCGTGCGCCATCCCGCTCACCGACTGGATGATGGTCTCGAACCCCCGTCGCTCGCGCCAGGGCCCGGTGTGACCGAAGGCGGAGAGGGTGACGCAGACGATGCCCGGGCGCAGCTTTGCCAGCTCCTCGGGGGCGAGGCCGAGGCGGGCGAGTGCCCCCGGTCGATAGGACTGGCAGAAGACGTCGGTCTCCCGGACGAGGCCGCGAAGCGTCTCGGCGGCCGCGGGCTGACGCAGGTCGAGCGAGGCCGAGAGCTTGCCCAGCCCGGTGTCGATCACGAGCCCGGGCAGGTTCGGCAGGTGGGGGGCGGAGACGAGCAGCACGTCGGCGCCGTAGGCGGCGAGGGTGCGGCCGCCCACGGGTCCCGCGATGACGCGCGTGAGATCGAGCACGCGGACGCCCGAGAGCGCGCGCGGCCCCGAGCCCGCCGGCTCGGGCGGGGCCTCGCCGATCTTTTCGATCTCCAGGAGCGGCAGCTCGGCGACGGCCAGCCCCTGGGGATGCGCGTGCCATTCCGCGCGCGAGCGGACCATGCCGGTGGGAAGTCCCGCGGCGGCGAAGGCATTCTCGAGATCGCCCGCCGTCCACTTCGCCACGGCGTCCTCCACGCTCTCACGCGTGCCCTCGCAGCCCAGCAGCTTGAGGGCCCCATCGCGATGGTGGGGCATGTTGGAGTGAATCTGGATCCACCGTCCGTCGCCCGCCTGGTAGAAGCCGAAGATCGGGTCGCGCCGGTGGATGTCCGGCTGGCTCTCCGCGCGCAGGTAGCGCTCGCTCCTGAACGCGGCGACAGCGGCGCGCAGATCCACCGAGACCGACTGACCCCGCCACGTCCGGAGCCGCCAGATCTCCGTGGCGGCCAGTCCGGTGGCGGCGATCACCGCGGAGGCGGCGGTGCCGATCTTGAAATCGGTGGGCAGGATGGGATCGGCGCCCGTCAGCGTCACGCGATCGAGGGCGGCGGGCTCGCCGGCGGCGAGGTCCCACAGCTGCTGGAGGGCGACGAAGGTGTCAGTCGGCATGGTGTGGCCGTAGTGTAATCGAAGTTCGTCCGCTGTTGGACGGCGACCGCATGGCGCGATACTCGTCCCCCCGATTCATCCAGGAATGGCCGTGACCCGCGACCAACGACCGACGGGCAGCACGATGACAGCGATGCCGAGCAGCACCAGCGCCATCCCGGCCAGGCGCAGGGGGCTGAAGCGCTCGCCGAAGACCAGCGAAGACGAATACGAAGCGACGAACGGTGCGAGGAGGGCGAACGGCGTCACCGTCGCCGCGGGATAGCGGCGCAGCAGCATGCCCCAGAGGGCATAGGCGAAGACCGTGGCCACGACACCGAGGTAGAGGACGGCAGCGATCCCGAGCCACGAGGCGGAGCCGAGCGCGCGGACGAGATCCGTGGGACCGTCGAGCGCCATCGACAGGGCCAGGGAGGGAAGCGGCGGAACGAGACTGAGCCACGCCATCAGGTTCAGCATCTCCACGGGAGGCAGCCGCTTCACGAGCACGTTGCCGACGCCCCAGCTGATGGCGGAGACCGCGGTCAGTCCGAGGCCGAGGGCAGTGAGATCGCCGCCCACCGTCGCCGCGATGAGGGCGAGCCCCGCGAATGCCGTGGCCGTCCCCGCAAGCTGCCTTCGGGTGGGCCGCTCACGCAGGACGATCGCGGCGAAGAGGATGGTGAACAAGGCCTGCGTCTGGACAACGATCGAGGCCAGTCCCGGCGGCATGCCGTGGGCGATGCCGAAGAACTGGAAGAGGAATTGCCCCGCGAAGAGGCTGAGCCCGATCGCGCCGAGGAGCGGCCAGGAGACGGGAGGGCGCGCGAGGAACAGGGCGGGCAGCGAGGCGATGAGGAATCGAAGGGCGGCCAGCTCGGGCGGCGAGAAGGACGCGAGCCCGATCTTGGTCGCGATGAAGGCCACGCCCCAGATCACGACGACGAGAAGGGCGAGGAAAACGTCGGTGGGCGTCATGCTCGAGAGCGCCCGGGCGGTCGGACTACTTCCGGTGGGTGCTCGAGAAGGCCGCCGCCACGCCGAGCCCGATGTACATGCTTCCCGAGACCCAGCGCTCACTCCTCACGAACTGGGGATTCCCGTGCAGCCAGTGCGCGGCCGTCCCCGCCCCCACCGCGTAGAGGCCGTCCGTGATCACTCCCAACCCGACGAAGAGCAGCCCAAGGCCCAGGACCTGGGCGCCGACGTCGCCGCGCGCCGTCATGACGAACTGAGGCAGGAAGGCGAGGAAGAACAGCGCCGTCTTGGGGTTGAGCACGTTGACGACGACGCCGTCCAGAAAGGCGCGGCGAAGGTGACGCCGCTCGGGGCGCCGGGAGGTGACGCTCGTCGTCCGGTCGAGCAGCCGACGCACGCCGAGAAAGATGAGATAGGCCGCCCCGAGATACTTGACCACGCTGAACGCCATGGCGGAGGCGGCGAGCAACGCGGAGAGCCCCGCCGCCGCCGCGGCCACGTGCACGAGGGTGCCCGCGTGGACACCGAGCATGGACACGAGCCCGGCCCGGCGGCCCTGATCGATGCTCCGAGCCACGATGTAGAGCACGGCGGGGCCAGGCGTGATCAGCAGCACGAGCGCCGCGGCGATGAAGAGGCCGAGGCTGGCAAGATCGGGCAGGGCGATCAAGGGCTTGCCGCTAGCGCCCCGTGAACTTGGGCGGGCGCTTGTCCTTGAAGGCCTGGACGCCCTCCTTGTGATCGGCGGTCTGGCGCACCAGCCCCATGTGGGAAGAGACGAGGTCGAGGTGCGTGCGCAGATCGAGCCGCATGGACTGGTAGACGAGTCTCTTGATCATCCTGATGGGAATCTGCGGCCCGTCGGCGATCTGGTGGGCGAGCGCGTACGTCTCCTCGGCGAGCTTGTCCGCCGCCACCACGCGGTTGACAATGCCCAGCTCGAGGGCCTTGGGCGCCTCGATAAAGTCCGCCGTCCACAGGAGCTCGAGCGCCTTGGCGGTGCCCGTGAGCCGCGGGAGGAAATAGGTGTCGCCGTCGCCGGGGACGAGCCCCACCCGCACGTAGCCCGTCGAGAAGCGCGCGGTGTCGGCGGCGATGCGGAGATCGCACATCACCGACATGCCCATGCCCGCCCCCACCGCCACCCCGTTGATCATGGCGATGACGGGCTTGTCCATCTGCTCCAATGTCTTGGGCACGCGGTGGATGCCCTCCCAGAGCTGATTCTTGTTGTCCAGCGCGGTGGGATCGCCCTGACCCATACGGCCAACGTCGCCGCCCGCGCAGAAGGCCTTGCCCGCGCCCGTGACGATCACCACGTTCACGTCGGGATCGCGCTGGGCCTCCCCGAGGGCCCAGACCCAGCGGTCCAGCATCGGCCCCGTGAAGGCATTCATCTTGTCCGGCCGGTTCAGCGTGAGGGTGGCGACCTTGTCCTTGATCTCGTAGAGCAGCTCGTCGGTGTCCGGTGCCATGGCTCTCCTCAGGGGGCGACGGTGGTCGCGGCAAATTTGCGGTTGCGATGCTCGCCCGAGGTGACGGGCGGGTACTTGGCGGGATTCCCTGGACCCTGGCAGCTCGGCAGGCACTCGATCAGCGCATCGTAGTTGGGCTGGTGGAAGAAGGCGACGGA
>DASQAK010000215.1:0-2416 GCA_035635755.1 Candidatus Methylomirabilota bacterium
ACGCCAGCGAGCCCGATGACGAGCCCAATGATCAGACGGAGAACGGATCGCATCGATTCTCTCCTCATTTCCCGACGGAATTCATGATCTGGAAGATCTTCAGGAGCGACGGGGCCATGGCGACCAGCATGAAGGCCGGCATGAGAAATACCACCGTGGGAATGAGCATCATCAGCGGCGCCAGCTGCGCCTTCGTCTCCGCCCGATGACGACGCTGGACACGGGAGGCGTCGGACTGGACCCTCAGGGTCCGGCCGAGGGACGTCCCGAGCTTCTCCGTCTGGATGAAGGCGCTGACCATCGAGCGTACGTCCTCGGTGTCGATGCGCTCGGAGAAGGCGCGGAACGCTTCCTCGCGCGGCCGCCCGGCCCGCACCTCGAGGTGCATCCGCAACAGCTCCTGATGGAGGGGGCTCTTGCGCATCTCCGGCTGCTCCGCAACGCGCGCCACCGCAGCGTCGAAGCCCATCCCCGCCTCCACGCACACCATCAGCAGATCGAGGACGTCCGGAAGCGCGTTCTGGATGGCCTGCCGGCGGCCACGGATCCTCGCCCACAGCCAGAGGTCGGGCACGAAGAACGCGGTTCCCCCGAGAACGACGGAGACGGGAAGCACGTTGGGCAGGGCCCGCTGGACCAGCACGCCATAGACCATGTAGGCAAGGACACCCAGCAGACCCAGGGCCGCCTTGGCGCCGAGGAAGAGCGGAACCGCGCGGGGGTCGTGGAACCCCGCCTTCACGAGCCGGCGGCTGTACCGCGCGACTCCCAGTGCATCGCGTGGCGTGATGCGACGGCCGAGTCGCTCCACTGCGCCTCGCCAGTCGCCCGCCTCGCCCTCTTGCCACCGTAGGATCGATACGCTCGCACTCCCGGCGCCGGCCGCGGGCGCGGCCAGGCGCTCCTCCCGGAACGCGGGCAGGAGCCGCAGGAGCACGAAGCCGACGGCGAACGTCAGGCCGCCGACGAGCACGAAGGACAGGACGACGAACATGAGGAGGGTCATGGCTCGTCCCTCACACCTTGATCCGCGCCATCCGCCAGATCACGGCGAAGCCGATGATCTGCATCACGAGCCCCCCCCCGACCAGCATCGGAGCGCTCGGTGATTCGATGAGCGGGTCGAAGTAGCCGGGGGAGATGAAGTAGAAGAGGATCGAGAAGACGACGGGGCTGAGGCCGACGAAGATCGCCGCATAGCGCTGCTGCGATGACAGGACGCGGGCATGGCTCAGCAGCTCGAACCGCTTGCGGATCACGTCGCTGAGACGGTCCAGGATCTCCGCGAGGTTGCCCCCCGCCACGCGCTGGATGTTGACGGCAGTGCAGAAGAACGCAACGTCCTCGCTGGGCACCCGGGTCTTCAGTCCGCCCAGGGCCTCGGTCGGATCGAGACCGAGCCGGATCTCCTCCGCCACCTGCCGGAACTCCTGGCCTATCGGGTCCGCCATCTCCTCGCCCACGAGCTGGATGGCGCTCGTCAGCGCGTTCCCGGCTCGCATGGAGCGCGAGATCATGTCCACCGCGTCGGCGAAGCGCTGCTGGAAGCGCTGCAGGCGCCGCTGCCGCCTGTGCAGGAAGTAGATGACGGGCAGAAATCCCGACACGATTCCGGCGAGCAATGCGCCGCCGGCGCTGCCGGTCCTCCAGCCACCGACGGCGGCCCCGATCCCGATGAACACCGCCAGGAGCAGAAGCAGATCGCCCGCCGCCTGCCGCGACCCGGCCTGCTGGGCGAGCGCGGTCAGCTGGGCCACCAGAGAGCTCCGCCGGGCTATGACGTCGAGGGGCGACGTCGTCGCCTGCGCCTTGAGCAGCTGTGTTTCCTCGGGCTCGTAGGCCTGCCCAAGACGGCGGCGCACCCGCTCGGAGGACTGCCACACCCACCATGCTCCGAGGGTCACGGTCATGACGACGAGGAAGACGAGCGCCGCGATCCCGACCACCATCACGCACCCGCCTGCCGCTTTTCGGGATTGAAGAGGTCGCCGGGAAGCTCGATGCCCGCGCGCAGCAGCCGCTCGCTGAACTTGGGCCTGACGCCCGTCGCCCGGTGGTAGCCGCGCACGCGTCCTTCCTTGTCCACTCCCTCCTGCTCGAACTTGAAGATGTCCTGCGTGGTGATGACGTCCTCCTCCATCCCGACGATCTCGGTGACGCGGACGACCTTCCGGGTGCCGTCGCTGAGACGGGCGATGTGGACGATCGCGTCGAGCGCGGAGGCGATGTAATCGCGCATGGCGCGCACCGGGAGCGCAAGGCCCGACATGAGGATCATCGTCTCGAGCCGCGACAGGGCATCCCGCGACGAGTTCGCATGCACGGTGGAGAGCGAGCCGTCGTGCCCGGTGTTCATCGCCTGCAGCATGTCGAGGACCTCGCCGCCGCGCACCTCGCCGACCACGATGCGGTCGGG
>DASQAK010000216.1:0-11185 GCA_035635755.1 Candidatus Methylomirabilota bacterium
CACCATGGTTCCGGGGGGGAGCTTGTCTCCGCGTCCGGGCATCGCCGCCCTCTAGGCAAACTCGGAGGGGGGCTTCGCCCCCCTTCCGAAACCTCCCCCCAGGACAGCTTGCGCCGGCGAAGCCGGCGCTCGAAATGGAACATCCCAGCTCGCGAGGGCACGGAAACTACTCGGACAGCCTTCTAAGCCTCACCCCGACTTCTCAAGCTCCGGGCCGGGCCGGACTATATAATGCGGTGTCCGGCATATGCGTGGATCTCACACCCTGACCCGCTCGACACGCTCGCGGGTGATCGCCCTGGTCGCCCTGCTGCTGCTTCTGCTCTGTCTGCCCCCCGTGGCCACTCGAGCCCAGAGTGACCTCCGGATCACCGGCCTCTCGGTCTTCCTGAACGACTTCGACGTCACCGTGCAGGGCGTGCTGCTGGGCGCCGTGCCCTCCGACTTGCACGAAAGCCTGCACAGCGGCGTGCCCGTGCACGTGCGCTTCATGGTCGAGCTGTGGCAGCAGCGATTCCGCAACCGGCTCATCCAGTCGCGCACCGTCGACCGCCAGCTGACCTACAACCCGGCCACCAAGGAGTACAAGGTTGCCTCCACCGCCGGTGAGGAGCGCGAGCCCTTCGTGACCAAGCAGCTCCGCGAGGCTCAGCGTGTGGTGTCCGAGCTCCGGGTGGGCAAGCTCGCCCCCGACGCCTCCCTCGATCCGCACGAGCTCTACTTCGTGCGCCTCCGCGCCGCCGTCTCGCTGAACGGAGTCAACACGTGGCTCGCCCGCTACAACGGCGAGGCGGCCGAGACCGATTGGGTGCAGTCGCCGCTCCTCACGCCCACGAGACGCCAGTGAGCCCGCTGACCGCGGAGAATCCCATCGAGATCCGCGGCAAGCGGCGGCGCAACGTGCTCCTCGTCCTGGTCGCCCTCGGCCTCCTCCTGGCCGCCTGGTGGGGGTTCAGGGTCTGGATCCACTCACCCCAGGTACCCCTCGCCTCCAACCTGGCCGTGTTCGCCCTCTTCAACCTGAACCTGATCGTCCTCGTTCTCCTCGTGGTCCTGCTCTTTCGCAATCTCGTCAAGCTCGCCTTCGAGCGCAAGCAGAAGGTGCTGGGCGCCCGCTTCAAGACCAAGCTCGTCCTGGCTTTCCTGTCGCTGGCCCTCACGCCGGCCATCCTGATCTTCATCATCGCCTCCAACTTCATCAACACCTCGATCGAGGGGTGGTTCAAGCCTCAGGTCGAGAAGCCCCTCGACCAGGCCCTCGAGGTCGCTCAGACGTTCTACCAGGGACAGGAGGCCATGGTCCTGCGCCACGCGCGCTACATGGCCGACGTCGTCTCCCGCGAGGGCTTCATGGGCCTCGCCCAGCGCCCCGTCCTGACCACCTACCTGAACGGCCAGCAGGAGCGCCTGGGGCTCGCCGCCGTCACCGTCTTCAATCGTGGCGGCGTGGCCGTGGTCCACGCCAAGGAGCCCGGGCTCGCCTCCGTGCTCACGCGCTCGGTCAATCGGGAGCAGCTCCGCCAGGCCCTCGCCGGGCAGGAAGTGACCACCGTCCACGAGCTGGACCAGGGAGACATGATCCAGGCGATCGTGCCGATCCGCGGCGACAAGGCCGTGGTCGGGGCCCTGGTCGTGGGCAGCTACGTGCCCCAGCGCCTGGAGTCGAGGCTGCGCGGCATCAGCCAGGCCTTCCTGGAGTACAAGCAGCTCAAGCTCCTGAGGCAGCCCTTGAAGGGCATCTACATCCTGCTCTTCCTGCTCATGACCCTCGTCATCGTCTTCTCCGCGACCTGGTTCGGGCTCTACCTGGCGCGAGGCATCACGGAGCCCGTGCAGATGCTGGCCGAGGGCACGCGCGCGGTTGCCGCGGGCCATCTCGACTACAAGGTCCAGGTGCGGGCCGACGACGAGCTGGGCGTCCTCGTCGACTCATTCAACCGGATGACGGGCGATCTGGCCTCGTCGCAGACAAAGCTGCAGGAGACCTACCGCGACCTTCAGGCCAAGCATCAGGAAGTCGAGCAGCGCCGTCACTACACGGAGACCGTGCTGGAGGCGGTGGCCACGGGGGTGCTCTCGCTCGATTCCACGGGCCGCATCACCACCATCAACGGCGCGGCCGAGCGCATGCTCGGGGTCACCGGCGCCGTCGTCCTCGGCCAGCCCGGCTCGGCGGTGCTGCGCTCCCCGCTCCACGCGGAGATCGGCGCGCTCATCCAGCGCATGAATCGCCTCCGCGAGGGCACGCTGGAGCGCGAAGTCCACCTGCGCCGCGAAGGGCACGCCGTCACCCTGCTCGCCGCGGCGACCACGCTCAAGGGATCCGACGGCCGGTACCTCGGCATGGTGCTCGTCTTCGACGACCTGACCGAGCTCCTGAAGGCTCAGCGCCTGGCCGCCTGGCGCGAGGTCGCCCAGCGCATCGCGCACGAGATCAAGAACCCGCTCACGCCGATCCAGCTCTCCGCAGAGCGCCTGCGTCGACGGCTCTCGACCAACCGGAGCCCCGAGGACAAGCGCCTGCTCGAGGAGGCCACGGCCACCATCGTCGAGGAAGTGGAGGGGCTCAAGCAGCTCGTGGACGAGTTCTCCCGTTTCGCGCGGATGCCCGCCCTCCAGCCCAAGGAGACCGATCTCGGGCGCCTCCTCGAGGGCGTGGTCGTGCTCTATCGAGAGTCGCACCCCGGCCTCGCCATCAAGTCCTCGTGCTCGGCCGACATGCCGGCGGTGGACGTGGATCCCGATCAGATCAAGCGGGCCGTGCTCAACCTCGTCGACAATGCCGTGGAGGCCGTCGGCGGCACGGGCCAGGTCTCCGTCGACACCATCTGGATGCCGGAGAGCCGCCGGGCCCGCATCGTGGTCGCCGACGACGGCCCCGGCATCCCCGCCGAAGACAAGGAGCGGCTCTTCCTGCCCTACTTCTCCACCAAGGCCAACGGCACGGGCCTGGGCCTGCCCATCGTGCATCAGATCGTCACCGATCACGGTGGCACCATCTGGGTCGAGGACGCCATGCCCCAGGGCACGCGCTTCGTGCTCGAGCTGCCCGTGGGTCGGCTGGCCGCGACGGCGCCCGTGGAGAGCGCGCCACCCGTGGGGACCACCTGATGGCCGGCGAGCACATCCTGATCGTGGACGACGAGCGCGCCATCCAGGCCACGCTCCGCGGAGTCCTGGAGGACGAGGGCTATCGCGTGACGGCGGTGGGCTCGGCCCAGGAAGCGCTCTCGCGACTCTCCGACGAGGCGCCCGATCTGGTCTTTCTCGACATCTGGATGCCCGGCATGGACGGGCTGGAGACCCTGGCCGAGATCAAGCAGCGGCGCCCGGAGACGGCGGTGGTGATGATCTCCGGCCACGCCACCATCGAGACGGCGGTCAAGGCGACCAAGCTCGGCGCCTACGACTTCGTGGAGAAGCCGCTCTCCCTCGAGAAGATGCTGCTCGTGGTCGCCCGCACCCTCGAGCACGCCCGGCTCCAGCGCGAGCACCAGCAGCTCCTCCTGCGCGTGGAGCGGGGCCAGGAGATCGTCGGGACGAGTGTGGTCATGGAGGAGCTGCGCCAGCAGATCGTGATCGCGGCGCCCACCAACGGCCGGGTGCTCATCCACGGAGAGAACGGCGCGGGCAAGGAGCTGGTGGCCCGCGCCGTCCACGCGCGCTCCGCGCGGGCGGAGGGGCCCTTCGTCGAGGTCAACTGCGCCGCCATCCCCGAGGAGCTCATCGAGTCCGAGCTCTTCGGGCACGAGCGCGGAGCCTTCACGGGCGCGGTGGCGCGCCGGCGCGGCAAGTTCGAGCTCGCCGACGGCGGCACTCTCTTCCTGGACGAGATCGGCGACATGAGCCTCAAGACCCAGGCCAAGGTCCTGCGCGTGCTCGAGGAGCAGGCCTTCGAGCGCGTGGGCGGCAAGGAGACCCTCCGGGTGGACGTGCGCGTGCTCGCCGCCTCCAACCAGAACCTCCAGGAGCAGATCGCGGCCGGCCGCTTCCGCGAGGATCTCTTCTACCGGCTCTCCGTCATCCCCATCGAGGTGCCGCCCCTTCGGAAGAGAAAAGAGGACCTCCCCGCCCTCGTCGAGCACTTCATCGCGCTCTTTTCGACCGAGAACGGCCGGCGGCCCAAGACCATCTCGGTAGAGGCCCTCGCCTATTTCCTCGCCTATGATTGGCCGGGCAATGTGCGCGAGCTCCGGAACATGGTCGAGCGCCTCGTCATCATGGCCCCCCGCGTCGTCATCGGCCCCGAAGACCTTCCCCCGCCCCTGCGCACGCGGGAGGGCGGGACGGTCGACGAGACCCAGAAGGACAAGACCCTCAAGGAGGCCCGCGAGGCCTTCGAGCGCGCCTATATCCTGGGCGAGCTGCGCGCGCACGAGTGGAACATGACGCGCACCGCCGAGCGGCTCGGCATCGAGCGGAGCCACCTCTACCGCAAGCTCAAGAGCTACGGCATCACGCCGCCCAAGCAGTAGACCCCGACCCGCAAGGAGGATCGCATGCATCGCTTCTCCGTCGTCATCGCCTCGCTCCTGTCCGTCGTGCTCGCCGCGACGGGACCGGCGCTCGCCCAGTCCAAGGAGCCCGTCAAGATCGGGCTCTCCGCCGCCGTCTCCGGCGGCTCGGCCGCCTCGGGCGAGGCCATCAAGCGGGGGCTGCAGATCGCCATCGACGAGATCAACGCCAAGGGCGGCGTGCTCGGTGGCCGGAAGCTCGAGCTCGTCGTCCGCGACGACGAGGGCAATCCGCAGAAGGGCGTCACCATCGCGCGCGAGCTGGTGGAGCGCGAGAAGGTGGTGGCCGTCTTCGGCGGGCTGCACACCACGGTCGCCCTCGCCCAGGTGCCCGTCTGGCACGAGCTGAAAACGCCCTACATGGGCGCGTGGGCGGCCGGCACCAACATCACACGCAACGGGCAGACGCCGAACTACGTCTTCCGCGTCTCCGCCAACGACGACTACGTCGACCGCTTCCTGTCCCGGTACGCCATGGAGACGATGAAGAAGAGCAAGCCCGGCCTCCTCCTCGAGAACACCCCCTGGGGGCAGTCCAACGAGACGGGGCTGACCAAGTGGTTCGGCGAGAAGGGCATCAAGGCGGTGGGCGTGGAGCGCTTCAACTGGGGCGATCCCGACATGAGCCCGCAGCTCCTCCGGCTCAAGAACGCCGGCGCCGATCACATCGTGCTCGTGGCCAATGCCCCCGAGGGCGCCCAGGTCCTGCGCTCCAAGGCCAAGCTCGGCTGGGACACGGCCATGATCTCGCACTGGGGCATCTCGGGCGGGCGCTTCGCCGAGCTGACGGGCGACCTCTCCGAGGGCGTCACCTTCCTGCAGACCTATACCTTCTTCGGCAAGCAGAACGAGCGCGGGCAGCTCGTGCTCAAGGTGCTGCGCGAGAAGCACGGCATCAAGGAGCCGGGCGACGTCATCGCGCCCGTGGGCACCGCCAACGCGTATGACGGCCTCCATCTCGTCGCCCTCGCCATCGAGCAGGCCGGCGCCACCGACGGGTCCAAGGTCCGGGATGCCCTCGAGAGCCTGAAGAGCGAGTACAAGGGCCTGATCAAGTCGTACAAGCGACCCTTCACGGCCGAGCAGCACGACGCCTTGACGGACGAGGACTACGTCATGGTCGTGTGGAAGGGCGGCAAGATCGTTCCCGTGACCATGAAGTAAGTTGTACGTTCAGCTGCTCGTCACGGGGCTGGCCCTCGGCAGCATGTACGGGCTGGTCGCCCTCGGATATCACATCACCTGGGTGACCAGCCGCACCATGAACTTCTCCCAGGGCCATGCCGTCATGGCGGGGGCCGTGGTCGCCTACGCAGGTTTCGTGGCGCTCGGCTGGCCCTTCCCGCTCGCGCTCCTCATCGCCCTCGTCGCCCTCGCCGGCTATGGCGCCCTCGTCGAGCGCGTGGCCGTCCGGCCCTTCTTCCTGCGGGCTTCTCCGGCGTGGCTCCTCGCCACCATCGCCGTGGGCATCATCGCGGAGAACGTGGCCCAGCTGACCTTCGGCAAGGATGCCCGCGCCTTTCCCTCGCCCCTCATGCAGAAGCCGATCATGGTCGGCTCCGTGGGCTTCTACCCTCAAGAGCTCCTGGTGCCCGTGGTCGGCCTCGCCCTCATGGGGCTGGTCCAGCTCTTCTATCACCGGACATCCTACGGCAAGCAGCTCAAGGCGGTGGCCTGGAATCCGGAGGCGGCCGGGCTCATGGGCATCAACATCCCGCGCGCCGTCATGGCCGCCTATGCGCTCTCCGCGCTCCTCGCGGGGATTGCCGGCGTGCTCCTGGCGCCGCTCCTCAACGTGGCGCCGCAGATGGGCACCATCATCGGGCTCAAGGCGTTCGCGGTGGCCATCATCGGCGGATTGACCTCCGCCCCCGGCATCATCCTGGCCGGACTGGGCTATGGCCTCGTCGAATCATTCGTGGCCGGCTATGTCTCGACGCGGGCTCGGGAGATCGTCGGCTTCGGCCTCGTGATCGCCGTGCTCATCGCCCGCCCCTGGGGACTCCTCGGCGAAAAGCCCTCGAGACGGGTGTGAGGGAGCGGCTGGGCTGGATCCTGCTCGCATCCGCGGCCGCCGCGATTCCGTTCCTCACCTCCAATACGTACTATCTCTACGTCGCGATCAGCGTCGGTCTCCTGACTATCGTGACGTCGGGGCTCAATGTCCTCGCCGGCTTCACCGGCCAGACGTCGCTGGGTCACGCGGGGCTCTACGCCTTCGGCGCGTATACCGCGGCCCTCTGCGCCACCCGGGCCGGGCTCAATGAATGGGCGGCCATCGCGGCGGCCGTCGTCGTCACCTCCGTGGTGGGCGCCGCGGTGGCTGCGGCCGCGCTCCGCGTGTCCGGCCCCTACCTGGCCATGGTCACCATCGCCTTCGGCCTTATCGTGGAGGGCGTGCTGATCGAGTGGGGCTCGGTGACGGGAGGCCCGGGCGGGATCTTCAACATCCCGAAGCCCGCCCTTCGAACTCACTACTGGACGGTGACGCTCGCGGCCGCGCTCGCCCTCTGGCTCACCGCCAATCTCAGAGGCTCGGCCTGGGGGCGCGCTTTTGTCGCCGTCAAGGAGAGCGAGGTCGCCGCGGAGTCCCTGGGGCTCTCGGCCTACTACATTCGCATCGTGGCCTTTACCGTCTCGGCCGCCTTCGCGGGAGCGGCGGGCGCGCTCTTCACCTTCGCCAACGGTTATATCTCCCCCGACAGCTTCACCCTCCAGACCTCCATCCTCTTTCTCCTCGCGCTCCTGTTCGGCGGGCTCGGCCGCATCGCGGGTCCGGTGGTCGGAAGCCTCGTCCTCACCCTGCTGCCCGAGCTGCTGACCCGGCTCATCGACTATCGCCTCATCCTCTACGGCACGCTCCTCCTCGTCTCGATCTACTGGCTGCCCGAAGGAGTGGTCGGCGCCCTATGGAAGGCGCGCCGTGTGCGGCCCGCCCCTCACCCTACCCTCTCCCCAGAGGGGAGAGGGATAGCAGCAGGGCTCCCTTGGAACCCTCTCCCCCGGCGGGGGAGAGGGCCGCAGTTCGAGCTGAGCGGCGCAGCCGCGAGGCGAGGGCCGAGTAGATCAGGGGGCGCGAGCCAACTATTGACCGCGAGCGACGTGAGCCTGTCCTTCGGCGGCGTCGCCGCGCTTGCCGAAGTGACGCTGGCGATCGAGCGCGGCCGCATTCACGCGGTCATCGGCCCCAATGGCGCCGGCAAGACCACGCTCCTCAATGTCCTGTCCGGCTACTACACGCCCGACGGGGGCACCGTTGCCCTCGACGGCCACGAGCTGAACGGCCTTTCGCCCTACGCCATCGCGAGGCGTGGCGTCGCACGCACCTTCCAGACCGCGCAGGTCTTCGGCGAGATGAGCCTCCGTGACAATGTCGCGGTCGGGATCGCGGGCCCGCGACTCGGCTCCGTCCTGGGCGCGCTCGCGGGGACGCCGGCCGCGCGCCGCCGCGAGCTCGAGATCCTGGCGAAGGCCGGCGCGCTGCTCCACGCGCACGAGCTCGACGATCTCGCGGACACGGACGCGGCCTCGCTCTCCGCCGGGCTCAGGCGGAGACTCGAGATCGCGCGAGCGCTCGCGACGCAGCCCATTTTACTCATGCTCGACGAGCCTGCGGCCGGCCTCTCTCCCTTGGAGATCGGCCTCCTGGATCGCCAGCTGACCGAGCTGTGCCGGGAAGGCGGGCTCACGGCCATTCTCGTCGAGCACCACATGGACCTGGTGATGGCGGTCTCGGATCGCATCACCGTGCTCGACTATGGCCGGGTCATCGCCGACGGCGCGCCCGCCGATGTCCGCCGCGACCCCGCCGTCATCGAGGCTTACCTCGGCGCCGCCCCATGAGCGCGCTCACCGTGTCCGGCCTCGCCGTCTCTTACGGCGCCGTCGCCGCCCTCCACGACGTCTCCCTCGAGGTGCGGCAGGGAGAGATCGTCTCGGTCATCGGAGGCAATGGCGCGGGCAAGACCACGCTGCTCAAGGCCATCGCGGGCGTCCTTCGCCCCGCCGCGGGCCGCATCGCGGCCGACGGGCGCGACATCGCCGGACGGCCTTCCTGGTGGGTGGCGCGGCACGGCATCTCGCTCGTGCCCGAGGGGCGCGGGATCTTCGGCGATCAGAGCGTTCATGACAACCTCGTGCTCGGAGCATCGGCGCGTCGAGGAACGGTCAGCGCTGCCGACCTCGAGCGCGCCCTCTCCCTCTTCCCGGCCCTCGCGGCAAAGCTCGGCAGCCCCGCGGCCAGCCTGTCGGGCGGCCAGCAGCAGATGCTGGCAGTGGCGCGAGGACTCATGGCGCGGCCCCGCGTGCTCCTCCTCGACGAGCCCTCGCTGGGCCTGGCGCCCATGCTCGCCCGCGAGGTCTTCGCGGCGATCCAGCGGCTACGGGCGGACGGCGTGACGATCCTGCTCGTCGAGCAGATGGCCGTGCAGGCCCTGGCCTTGGCAGACCGCGCGTATGTCCTCGAGCGCGGCCGCGTCATCCTCGAGGGATCCGCCCAGACCGTGCGGGAGAACCCCGCGGTGATCGACGCCTATCTCGGGCGCCGTGTATGATGCCATTCGCCATGCGGGCTAATTGGGACCGGGGGGGAGCGGCGCCGCTCGTCCCCCAGACCCCCCCACCGTATTCAATGCCGGTGGGCGGGAGCCTCGTGGCCACCTTGCATGTGACCCGGCTGGGGAGCCTCACCCGCGCGAGGGCGCATCGGGCCCCTTCGCTCGCCGGTCGAGTCCATTCGGTCTTCGAGCGCGCCATCAATGTGCGCTGGTCCGATGGTCGCTTGCTCACGCTCCAGGGACCCGGAGTCCTCGTGGCGCCTTTCGCGGTGGCGCTCTCCCGGCTTCCCGGGCGCGGAACGGTAGCGCCGGGCATGACTCTCCGTGGCACGGCCTTCGACTGGAAGGCCGCCGAGTGCGTCGACCTCCACATGCCCCCCGGCCCGCTCGTTTTCCCGCTCGACGCGCTGGGGGAAGCCGCGCGAGCGGCCAGTCCGAGCATCTCGCCTGCCGCTCGGGCTCTCGAGCGCGCCCTCGTCACGCGCGACGGCGGCGCAGTCGTCGCGGCCGCGCTTGCTCTCATCGGCCTCGGCGAGGGCCTGACGCCGGCGGGAGATGACTGCCTCGTCGGGGCCCTGGCCGTTCTCCACCGACGGGCTTCTGACTGGCTGTCAGAAGATTCCCGGGTCACGGAGGCGCTCGCGGCGGCGGCGCGGACTCGAACCACCGACATCGCGCGAGACTTCCTGCTGGAAGCGCTGGCCGGCCGCTTCGCCGAGTCGGTGCTGGCCGTGGTGACCGCGGAGTCCGGACTCTCGGCGAGGCTTGCCGCCGAGCGCCTGGCTCGCGTGGGCGCCACGTCGGGGGCGGACACGCTGGGCGGCATCCGCCTCGCTTGCCGGGCCCTCGAGCGCGGCAGCGGCGCATGACACGAGCGGGCCTCGTCAGGAAGAGTGCGTACCAGGATTCTGTCGTCCTTCTCGCCCTCGCGCGTGATCTCCGGACGTCCGCGGGGGTCAGAGAAGTCGCCGCCCTCATGGGCACGCCGGCCAACCACGATCTCCTGCGCCAGTCCGGGCTTCTCACCGCCGAGGCCGAGAGCGCGGGGCCCAATGATCTGGTCATCGTCGTCGAGGCTGATTCGGAGAGCCACGCCCGCGCGGCGCTCGCGCGCGCCGACGAGCTTCTCGAGGCCCGGCGGCGGCGGCGCCGGTCGACGGGCCGCGTCCTGCCGCGCACGATGGAGAGCGCGCTCCGTCGGCTTCCCGGCGCCAACCTCGCGCTCATCTCGGTCCCCGGCGCCTGGGCCGCCGCGGAAGCACGCAAGGCCCTCCGCCTGGGGCTTCACGTGATGCTGTTCAGCGACAACGTCAGCGTCGAGGACGAGGTCGCCCTCAAGGGCTTGGCAAGAGACAAGGGCTTGCTGCTCATGGGCCCGGACTGCGGCACCGCCTACCTGGGCGGCACGCCTCTCGGCTTCGCCAACGTCGTGCCGAGAGGGAGGGTCGGCCTCGTGGCCGCCTCGGGCACCGGCCTCCAGCAGGTCGCCTGTCTTCTCGCCGCAGGAGGCGAGGGCATCTCGCAGGCCGTCGGAGTGGGCGGGCGCGACATGAGCCGCGCCGTCGGGGGGACCATGACCCTCGACGCCCTCGATGCGCTGGGCGCCGATGCGGCCACGGAGCTCGTGGTCGTGATCGGCAAGCCGCCCGCGCCGGAGATCGAGCGCCAGGTCGAGGACAAGCTCCGCGCTCTCGGCAAGCCCGCCGTGGTTGCCCTGCTCGGCGGCGAGGTCGGCGTCGCCCCGCGCGAGGGCAAGGTCCGACGGGTCTCCACCCTCGAGGACGCCGCCGCGGCGGCGCTCTCGGCGCTGCGGCGCGAGACGTGGACGACCCGGCCCTTCTCGGGGGACGGCGTCGCCATCCGTCGTCGGATCGGAGAGGCCCGCGCGACGCTGACGCCCGGCCAGCGGACGGTGCACGGGCTCTACGCCGGCGGCACCCTCGCCTACGAGGCCACGCTCCTCCTCGAATCGCTCCTGGGCCCCGTCTCGGGCAATCTCCGGCCTCATGGCGTCGGCATCCACCGCGTCATCGACTTCGGCGCCGACGAATTCACTCTCGGGCGGGCGCACCCGATGATCGATCCCACGTCGCGGATCGAGGCCATCGCCGCGCT